>NC_012691.1:3042500-3252500 GCF_000023065.1 Tolumonas auensis DSM 9187 | reverse complement strand
CATAGTGATCCGGTGGTTCTGAATGGAAGGGCCATCGCTCAACGGATAAAAGGTACTCCGGGGATAACAGGCTGATACCGCCCAAGAGTTCATATCGACGGCGGTGTTTGGCACCTCGATGTCGGCTCATCACATCCTGGGGCTGAAGTTGGTCCCAAGGGTATGGCTGTTCGCCATTTAAAGTGGTACGCGAGCTGGGTTCAGAACGTCGTGAGACAGTTCGGTCCCTATCTGCCGTGGGCGTTGGATGATTGAGTGGGGTTGCTCCTAGTACGAGAGGACCGGAGTGAACGAACCGCTGGTGTTCGGGTTGTCATGCCAATGGCACTGCCCGGTAGCTAAGTTCGGAAAAGATAACCGCTGAAAGCATCTAAGCGGGAAACTTGCCACGAGATGAGTCATCCCTAGGACTATAAGTCCTCTGAAGGGCCGTTGAAGACTACGACGTTGATAGGTGGGGTGTGTAAGTGTAGTGATACATTGAGCTAACCCATACTAATGACCCGAGAGGCTTAACCATACAACACCCAAGTAGTTTTGAAGCGCTTGTTTGATTGATGAACGAAATAAAGACCGCGAGGTCACAGCTTTCCAAGACTTATTGCTAACGAGACCCAATGAGTTAGTGATAAGGGACCCGAATATGCCTGGCGGCAATAGCGCGATGGAACCACCTGTACCCATGCCGAACACAGAAGTGAAACGTTGTAGCGCCGATGGTAGTGTGGCATTCGCCATGTGAGAGTAGGACACTGCCAGGCTTCTAAATTGAAAGAAGACAAAAACCCCGCATAAGCGGGGTTTTTGTGTTACATCTGATTTTTGTAAAACTATATTTTAGGCTGTGCTATCAGCTTTGGTTGCTTTTCGTGGCGATCTAAGTAAAATTGCGCGGCTTATTCTAAGCTGGGGCTCGTATTAGGTTGTGAGCCTGTTCAATCAAAGTTAATGAGGACGATATGGTAACCATTCGTTTACAACGTGGCGGCGCGAAAAAGCGTCCTTTCTACCAAGTGGTAGTTGCCGATGCACGCTTCGCGCGTGATGGTCGCTTTATTGAGCGTGTTGGTTTCTTTAACCCACTGGCTGCTGGCCAGGCTGAGAAAGTAAATCTGGACCTGGAACGTATCCAACATTGGGTAGGTCAGGGTGCATCTCTGTCTGATCGTGTTGCTAAACTGGTTAAAGACGCGTCTAAAGCGGCTTAATTGCGATCTGGTAGGTGGGAGTCAGCGTGGATAGTTCTATCGTTGTTGGTCGTCTTGGTGCTGTTTATGGCATCAAAGGTTGGCTGAAGGTCAACTCTTTCACTGATAATCCGGAAAGCATTTTTGATTATGCTCCTTGGTTTATTATGGACAAGGGGATGTGGCGTGAAATTCAGCTGACCGGTTGGAAACGTCACAACAATGGTCTGATTTGTAAGATAGATGGTGTTGATTCCCGTGAAGATGCGCAAGCACTGACCGGTGCTGATATCGCTGTTTTATCTGATCAGTTACCAGCTTTACCGAAAGGTGATTACTACTGGCGTGACCTGATTGGTTGTGCGGTGGTAACTACTAAAGGCTATCAACTTGGAACGGTTTCTGAACTGATGGAAACTGGTTCTAATGATGTGTTGGTCGTTCAGGCTAATTTGAATGATGCCTTTGGTATGAAAGAACGTTTGATTCCATTCATTGACGAACAAGTGATTAAACATATTGATATCACTGCTCGTTTGATTGAAGTCGATTGGGATCCGGGATTCTGATTCCGAAATTTGTTGTTGTGCGGAGGTAGTATGTGGATCGGGGTAATTAGCCTTTTCCCGGACATGTTCCGTGCTATTACGGATTTTGGGGTAACAGGCCGAGCGGTTAAACGGGGTTTGCTGGATATTAATTACTGGAACCCTCGTGATTTTGCCCATGATAAACATCGCACTGTGGATGACCGCCCGTATGGTGGCGGGCCCGGAATGCTGATGATGGTGCAACCGCTGCGTGATGCTATCCAGGCTGCGAAACAGGCTGCCGGAGATGATGTGAAAGTGATTTATCTTTCACCTCAGGGTAAAAAATTAACGCAATCAGGTGTAACTGAGCTAGCTCGTTGCAAAAAGCTGATTTTAGTCGCAGGTCGATACGAAGGTATTGATGAGCGTATAATTCAGTCTGATATTGATGAAGAGTGGTCAGTGGGTGACTATGTGTTAAGTGGCGGTGAATTACCGGCAATGACCTTAGTCGATGCTGTATCACGTCTTGTTCCGGGCGTTCTGGGCGATATGGCCAGTGCTGAACAAGATTCCTTTACCGATGGTCTGCTTGATTGTCCCCACTATACGCGTCCGGAGAGTCTGGATGGAGTAGTGGTTCCTGATGTGTTACTGAGTGGTAATCATGAGTATATTCGTCGCTGGCGTCTGAAACAGTCATTGGGGCGTACATGGCAAAGAAGACCGGAATTACTTGATAACCTAGCTCTGACTGACGAGCAAGCTAAGTTGCTTGCCCAGTATGTTCAGGAGTTGAATGCTGAACAGCAGTAGAGTTTTCAGTTTATTCTAGGTAGGAAATACAATGAGCAACATTATTAAACAACTGGAACAGGAACAATTACGTACCGATATCCCTGCTTTTGCTCAGGGTGATACTGTTCGTGTACAAGTTCGTGTTATCGAAGGTGGTAAAGAGCGTCTGCAGGCGTTTGAAGGCATTGTTATCGCTAAGCGTAACCGTGGTCTGCATTCTGCTTTCACTGTTCGTAAGATTTCTAATGGCGAAGGTGTGGAACGTGTATTCCAGACCCATAGCCCGCTGATTGCAAGCGTAGAACTGAAACGTCGTGGTGATGTTCGCCGTGCGAAACTGTACTACCTGCGTAATCTGTCAGGTAAAGCTGCTCGTATCAAAGAAAAGCTGAACTGATAAAAATAAAAAAGCCTACTTCGGTAGGCTTTTTTATTACTGGTATCTAATTTTATTGCGGAAGTACGCAGACAACGGAATTTTCTCCGCCATATGGGTTACCGCAATAACCATCAGCTTGCACATCGTTCTCAAATTTTTCCGAGCCGTCAGGTAAAATAAAACGATAGCGGTATTGGTAGCTATCCTGCTGATTGGTTGGCAGATTGATGGTTGTTTTGAACAAGCCACTTTTCAGTTTTTTCAGTTCAACTGGTTCCCAGCCAGCAAATTCACCAACGACATAAACCTTTGATGCGCTCTCTGTTGAGTCTGGTTGTATTTCGAACGTGACCTGTACTTCAGGCTTCGTTTTTAAAAATTTCTTTGTAACTGCCATGTCAACTCCTTGAGTCTTAACCGTAGAACTACTACTGATATTCTTTTATAAATAATAAGACAAAAAATAACCACAGATATTGTTAGCTGCATAGCTTTATTCAAGTCCATGAAATCTGTATTACATAGGCGTATATCGCGACAGACTTCACAGATAAAACTGCATATGGAGCAATTCTCGAGTAAAAGAGCTACGTAAATAAAATCCTCTTGGTCGGGTTTGTATTATCGTGCCTTCGCCGCCGATTGCAGGCGTCAGTGATTGGCCATTTGCAGCTTTAGGTCGTAATTGTAATGCTTCTCCGTGACGGGCACTGATTGATTCTACTTTGCCAAGAGCTATCAATTCCATTATCTCTTCCCAATCCTGCCGGATGATTTTCTCCTGTTCAGCCGTCGGATGCCATAACCATGGGTTACCAATCATGCGGGAAGCGATATCCTGCTGACGATCTCCGAAGACAGGGATCCATAGCACGGCCGATAATTTATGATGAACACTTGATGTCTCCCAGGTAATTTTTTGCTGGTGTAATAATGGCGCTGTACAAACGAAAGTACTTTCGAGAGGAATACCATTATTAGCAATAGGTAATGTTTTCAATTCTACGCCGAGTTCAGGGAAATCCTGTTGTGGTTTACTGCCAGCGGATGCGCCCAATGCAAACTCCAGCAGCTGCCCTATCCAGCCTTTTTCCCGGCGTAGCGATGATGGAATCATGATCCCGCATCGTTCTGCCAGTTCTGCCAGTGTTAATCCTGCGAGCTGATTCGCTGCATGAACAAGTTCGTCAATATTCTGGTACATGAGAGTATCTATGGGATAGGTACAATTATCAGATCATAGTATGCACCTCATTTCCCCTGATTACAGAAATAGAGCAAAGATCTGCTGCGATGGGATACTTGGTTGCGGAGAGCATTCGTTGTAGCTCTCACTCTGGGAATGTCTGTTTGCTGATCTGAAGTTAATATGAAAGAATCGGGTAAGTTCAAGTTGTTACATCAGGTGATTGCGTGATTGATGGCGATGGTTTCCGCCCGAATGTAGGTATTGTGATCTGCAATCGCAATGGACAAGTGTTATGGGCTCGTCGCTATGGACAACATTCCTGGCAGTTTCCCCAAGGTGGTGTAGATGATGGGGAAACTCCGGAACAGGCTATGTTTCGTGAGTTGTACGAGGAAATAGGGCTGAAGCAGGATGATGTTACTATCCTTGCTACCAGTCGCAATTGGCTGAAATATCGGCTACCAAAGCGTTTGATCCGTTGGGAAAGCAAGCCGGTATGCATCGGACAAAAACAGAAATGGTTTTTACTGCGTCTGGATGCGGCCAAAGAAGCCTGCATCCAGTTTGGCTGCCATGGTCAGCCGGAATTTGATGATTGGCGTTGGGTAAGTTACTGGTATCCGGTAAGACAGGTGGTATCGTTTAAGCGTGAAGTCTATCGTCGGGTGATGAAAGAATTTGCAGCTATCGCGATGCCTTATTTACCACCTGTTGCCAAAAAAGAACCCCGAAGAAAAGGGTACCGCTAGTAATCCCGAATAAATGAGAGGAGAAATATTGTGCTGACAACATTGCGGCAAATCGTGGAAAGTGTAACGGCTGCACCATCTTTATTTGATGCGATGTGTGCTCTGGTACAGCAAACCCGTGCTGCCATGCATGTTGATTGTTGTTCGGTGTATATTTCAGAACCTCAGCGTCAGCGTTATCGCCTGGTTGCAACTGATGGCCTTTCTCAGGAAGCGGTTGGTAAAGCGGTATTGCCTTTTAATGAAGGTCTGGTTGGATTAGTGGGGCGTCGTGAAGAGCTGATTAATCTGGCTGATGCGCCGGCTCATTCCAGTTTTAAATACTTGCCGGAAGTTGGCGAGGATGAGTTCAAAACATTCCTGGGTGTGCCGATCATGCACCAGCGCAATGTGTTGGGGGTGCTTGTCGTTCAGCAAACCTTGTCCCGGCAATTTACTGAGCTTGATGAATCCTTTTTGGTTACCCTCGCAGCACAGCTGGCTGTTCGTATTGCACATGCGGAGCTGAAAGGGCTTATCAGCTCTTCCTCCAATAATCATCGGGCCGTACACGGTATTGCGGTCTCATCTGGCATGGCCATCGCTAAAGCCTGGGTATGGCAGCCTAAGATGGCGCTGTCACAAGTTAATCTGAAGCACAGCGATGAGCCGGAATTGCAGCTGGAATTACTCAATCAGGCTGTACTGCAAGTACAAATGGATCTTGATTCGCTAGCTATGCGCTTTCAGGATGCCGTTCAGATCGATTCACAGTCTATCTTCGATATCTATCAGCATATTCTTGCAGATCCGAATTTCATCTTACAGATTGAGCAGGAAATTACTGAGAATCAGTGGAATGCTACATCAGCTGTAAGACAGGTAAGCGAACGCCTTATTGCTCAGTTCTCGGCTATGAGTGATCCTTATCTGCGGGAAAGAGCATTGGATATCCGTGATGTTGCACAACGCTTGCTAAGCTGCCTGGCGCACAGTCACATGGAGCAGTTTGACTTCAAGGAACCTGTTATCTTGTTGGCTGAAGAGGTTACTGCGACCTTATTAGCCGAGATCCCAAAAGAGCGTTTAGCGGGAGTGGTCTCTGTTCGCGGGGCAGTGAATTCTCACGCTGCTATTCTGGCCCGGACTATGAGTGTCCCGGCTGTGATGGGTCTGGAACTTCCAATACAGGAGCTTGACGGGCAGGAACTGATTGTTGATGGCAGCAGCGGTGATGTCATTATCCAGCCAAGCAGTGCGGTACTTGCTGAATATGAGCAGTTAATTCAGCAAGCCAAAGCATTTGATAATTTGGTTGCTAAGGAAGCGCAATTACCCTCAGAGACCTTGGATGGATGTCCGGTATCTGTTTTACTTAATGCAGGTTTGAGTCTGGATGTTGATAGTTGTCTGATGGACTGTTCTGACGGTGTTGGCTTGTACCGTACCGAGATACCGTTCATGTTGCATGACAGCTTTCCTTCTGAACAGGAACAAACGAAACGTTACCGGACGATACTGGAGCAGTATAGCGGGCGTCAGGTGTGCATGCGGACACTGGACATCGGTGGTGACAAACCGCTACCTTATTTTCCTATCAGTGAAGAAAATCCTTTTCTGGGCTGGCGGGGTATCCGTATTACGCTGGATCATCCGGAGTTATTCCTGGCGCAGTTGAAAGCCATGCTAAGAGCCAGTGAGCATAATGATAACCTCGCGATCATGTTGCCAATGATCTCTTGTGTCAGTGAGGTCCAGTCGGCCCGGCGTCTGCTGGATCAGGCATGGCTGGAGGTATCTGATGAACTCAGAGAACGGGGTGGTGCAATCCGTTATCCTAGTCTGGGGGCCATGATTGAGGTACCGGCTGCAATTTATTTATTACCCGACTTGGCTCCTTATGTCGATTTCTGGTCAGTTGGTACGAATGACCTGACTCAATATCTGTTGGCTGTTGATCGTAATAATGCCCGTGTTGCTGATATGTATGATGGTTTGCACCCCGCCGTTCTGCGTGCACTGCAACAAATTATTCAGACTGCCAATCAGCAGGCTAAGCCTGTTTCTGTTTGTGGCGAGTTAGCCGGTGATCCTATTGGGGTGCTGATTTTGTTAGCGATGGGCTATCGTCGTTTCAGTATGAATCTGAATAATATCGCTAAAATCAAATATCTTCTGCGACGGGTACGGACAGATGCATTGGAGCCGTTACTTGCGCAGGCGATCCAATTAAATGACTCGGCTCAGATAAGGAAGATATTCTCGGCCTATCTGGAATCACTTGGCTTGCAGAGTTTTCTCAGTAAAAAAGCCTAAGTAGTTTACCTGTGACTAATTCAGTAATCCGGAGAGGCGCGATGCTTGGCTCTCCGGGTTTCCATTGGTGCAATACGGATATTAAACCGAAAATGGGTACTTGATTGCATCGTGATGCTGATAACCGGTAACATTGAAATCATCCAGCGTTACCCAGGTTTCCAGATCTTTTAAGCTCTTGATATCCGGATTGATTTCAAGTTTTGGTGATGGATAAGGCTTGCGTTTTAACTGAACATCGCGCATCAGTTCGATCTGATCTTCATAGATATGGGCATTCACGATCTTATGATAAGCCAAACCTGGCTTGTTTCCGGTGATTTGTGCCATGAGAGCCAGCAGTGTAAATACTTGAATCTGATTGAAGTTAAGTCCGAGCGGAACATCGCAGGAACGCTGATAGCTGGTTAGGTAGAGCGTATCACCTAACAGCGAAAAGGTATGGGTATGCATGCAAGGGCGAAGACAGCCAAGGTTAAATTCACCTGGGTTGTGAAAGGTTAGGATCTCCCCCCGATCGTCAATCCCCTTCGATAAATTGGCAACAATCTTACCCAACTGGTCCAATTCAGTTCCATCATGCGTTTTCCAGTGGCGGCCCTGAACACCGTAGACGCGCCCCATATCATCAAGACCCTTACGTGCGGGGTTTTTCAGCCACGCTTCATTCTCGTTCGCGTTGGCATCCCATGATTTTGTTCCTAATGCCCGAAAATCGGCTGCATTGTCATAACCTCGAATGTAGCCAAGCAGTTCTGCAATTGCGGCTTTCCAAAAGCTTTTTCGGGTCGTGATAATAGGAAATTGGTTATTTCTGACGTCATAGACTAAGTCTGCATTGATAACAGTCAGGCAGCGTTTGTTTGTTCTCTGGTTCTCGATCCAAACGCCTTCATCAATAATTCGTTGGCAGAGGTCTAGATATTGCTTCATTTTTTTCCCCTATAATTTCATATCGAATAGGTCATGCAACTGATCAATCTTTTGTAACTGTTTTATGGCATTCCTGTTGAAGCTCTTTTCCATAAAAGATGTTTGATTTGGCTGCTGTTTGCGGGCGATTTGAATCAACTTCAACGACCTCTCCGGGTTAACCGTTTTATTATATCAGTGCTGCCAGAAGGTCTGTAATTAAACTGTAAATTGGCGGTTTTACCGCAATGAGTGATCAGGAAAAATCTGGGGAGCCCCCCAGTTTGTATTCATAATCAATTGAAATTTAATAATATTATTTTTATTCATTAATAGAGAACTAGTTGGATAACTGGTCTGTTTATCGGTAAAACCGAGTAGTATGCTAGGTTAAACAGATTTTTTCTGATCTGTAATCATCGATATACTTCCCAGATTATTGTAAGGAGCGTATCAATGGTCGACTTAGTTAAACGTTTTCTGCAACTGGAGGCTGCCAGCGGGATCATACTGTTCTTTACTGCGGTACTGGCGCTGATACTGGCCAATTCTCCATGGTCTGAAATTTATTTCTCATTTTTGGATATTCCGGTGCAGTTCCGGGTTGGCAGTCTGGATGTGCATAAGCCTTTATTACTCTGGATTAACGATGGGCTCATGGCCATTTTCTTTCTGCTGGTTGGCATGGAAATCAAGCGTGAAGCTCTGGAAGGGTCTCTGTCCAGTATGCGTCAGGCGGGTTTACCGGTTATTGCTGCGATAGGCGGTATGATCGTTCCTGCGGCGATGTTCTCTTTTATTATCAATGACGCCCCTCAGTTTATGGCGGGGTGGGCGATTCCGATGGCGACGGATATTGCGTTTGCGCTGGGTGTGTTGTCATTATTAAGTGGCCGTGTCCCTCTCTCGTTGAAGGTTTTTTTACTGGCTCTGGCGATTATTGATGATCTCGGCGCTATTATGGTCATAGCACTGTTTTATACGGCTGAATTACACACTATTCCGCTGTTGTTTGCTGTCGCACTGAGTGCCATGTTGTTAATGCTGAATCGCAGCAGAGTAATGCTGCTGACACCGTATCTGATAGTCGGTGCTCTGCTCTGGCTGGCGGTATTAAAATCAGGCGTTCATGCCACTATCGCTGGTGTCATTCTGGGGTTTGCTATTCCCCATATCAGGGGGGCGACTCATACACCGTTACGGCAACTTGAACATCAACTGCATCCGTGGAGTAGTTATTTTATTCTGCCATTTTTTGCGTTTGCCAATGCGGGATTATCATTCTCGGGGTTGTCCTGGACTGATCTGGGCTCTGGTTTACCGCTGGCAATTATTGTTGGCCTGTTTATCGGTAAACCGTTGGGGGTTATGCTGGTTTCATGGCTGGCCGTGAAAGCTAAATTAGCCGCTTTGCCGGAAAATGTTGGGTGGCAGCAACTTTTTGGTCTTTCCGTGCTGTGTGGTATTGGCTTTACCATGTCTATATTTATTGGTGGATTGGCGTTCGGCACTGCTAGCGAAGCCTTTGCTTCCTCACGTCTTGGGATCCTGTTTGGGTCATTAATTGCTGCGGTTTTCGGGTATATTTTATTAAGGAATGCAACCCGAACTTGTCAGCGTAAGGAACAGAAACGTGTTTCATCTCAATTATAACCACCTGTATTACTTCTGGATGACACAGAAAAAGGGTTCAGTAACCCAGGCTGCCGAGGCCCTGTATCTGACGCCACAAACGATTACCGGACAAATCCGTCAGTTAGAAGAGCGGCTGGGAGGGCGGTTATTTAAGCGGAAAGGACGTAATATCGAAGCGACAGAGCTGGGACAGCTGGTTTTTCGCTATGCGGATAAAATGTTTTCGCTCTCTTATGAAATGCTTGAGGTCGTGACATTCCAGAAAGAAAATGAAAGTTCATTTAATGTGGGGATTGCTGATGTACTTTCTAAGCGTATTGCGTCGAAAGTATTGCTGGCGGCCTTACCTGCCGACAGTGCTGTGCATCTGCGCTGTATTGAATCGACCCATGAGATGTTGCTGGTTCAGTTACGTGAGCACAAGCTGGATGTCATTCTTTCCGACTGTCCTCTGGATTCAACGCAGCATCCGGATTTACTTTCCAAAAAATTAGGCGAATGTGGCGTGAGCTTTTTCTGTCAGGCACCACTGCCGGAGAAAGCTTTTCCGGAGTGTCTGATGGAGCGGAAACTGCTGATTCCGGCGAAAAGAACGGCGATGGGAAGACAACTGACCCGCTGGTTTGATGAGCAGGGGTTAGCGCCGCAAATCTTCGGTGAATTTGACGATGCGGCATTAATGAAGGCATTTGGTCTGTTTAACCAAGGGATCTTTGTTGCGCCGACGCTTTATCAGGAAGAATTTCTTGATGGTCAGACGGTGGTTTTGCTGGGACAAACGGATGCGTTAAAAGAAGAGTATTATGCTATTTTTGCGGAGCGTATGATTCAGCATCCGGCAGTTAAACGACTATGTGAAAGTGACTTCTCAGCATTATTTGCCGGATTAGAGTAACAATCGTTATCCCTATTTATTCTCATTCTCATATTTGCTGCTATGATGACGCACTTTTTGGCACGGAGGAAAAAGATAAATGTCCATCGAAGAAATGGAACTTGGCGCCGATCAAGCTGTGTCGTTATTAAAGGCCATGGCAAACCGTCATCGGCTGATCATACTGTGTTGTTTGCAGGGTGGTGAGTTGTCCGTCGGCGAGCTGAACCAGAAAATTGGGCTTAGTCAGTCGGCATTGTCGCAGCATCTGGCGTTGTTGCGCCGGGATCAGCTGGTTAAAACCCGCAAAGAGGCTCAGACAGTCTATTATTCACTGAGAAGTGCTGAGGTTGAGGCGATTATTGCCACATTACACAATTTATATTGTGCTTCGTAATGACTGGATCTCCGTGTAAAAACAAAAAACCGGCCGAAGCCGGTTTTTTTGTCTGAACGGATCAGCAGTGCATTACTGCATTGCAACGATCTGAGCAGACAGGCGCGATTTATGACGAGCAGCCTTGTTCTTGTGGATCAGGCCTTTAGTCGCCATACGGTCCAGAATTGGCTGTGCAGCCGCGAAAGCAGCCTGAGCAACAGCTTTATCACCAGAAGCGATCGCTGCTACTACTTTCTTGATGAAAGTACGAGTCATGGAACGACGGCTGGCGTTGTGCTTGCGGGCTTTCTCTGCCTGGATAGCGCGCTTCTTAGCAGATTTAATGTTAGCCAAGGTAAAACTCCTGAAAAAACGGTCTTAGCGAGTGTGATAAAAAGGCCGAGAAATATGCCTTCTCAACCCGATAAAGTCAATCAATTTGTGCAAATAACCACCGCACTCTTATAGCCACCCAGAGCACAGATAGTTAAACTGTCGGTCGATTTTAGCAGGAATCTGGCTGCTGTACAGTTTTCGAGGTCTATCTTGAGCAAGAAGTTAATAAAATCTGGTCTAATGGTGACTACGGCGACCTTTGCCTCGCGTATTTTGGGGCTGGTTCGGGATATTGCCATTGCCCATCTGCTAGGGGCTGGTGTTGCTTCTGACGTGTTTTTCTTTGCCAATCGCATTCCTAATTATTTACGTCGTTTGTTTGCTGACGGGGCGTTCAATCAGGCATTTGTACCGGTGATGACTGAATACAAAGCGAAGGGCGATAAAGTGGCGGTCAGGGAGTTATTAAGTGCCGCGTCCGGAACGCTCGGTCTGGTGATTACTGTGGTTACCATTCTGGGGGTACTTGGTTCAACGGTATTATCTGCCTTGTTTGGCTGGGGCTGGTTTATGGCCTGGTGGCATGATGAGCCTGGTGCGGATAAATTTGAGCTGGCCAGTTTGTTGCTGAAGATCACATTTCCTTATCTCTGGTTTGTGACTTTTACGGCGATGTCAGGCGCAGTCCTTAACACCTATGGTCGTTTTGGTGTCTCCTCCTTTACTCCAACTTTTCTGAATATTGTGCTGATTGCTACTGCCTGGTGGATAGCACCGGGTATGGAACAACCGGAAATAGCATTAGCGGTAGGTACCTTTGTGGGGGGGCTGGTGCAACTGCTGTATCAAATTCCCTATCTTTATAAAATGGGCTTTATTGTTAAGCCGACATGGGCCTGGCATCACCCCGGTGTCGTTAAAATCCGTACGCTGATGTTGCCGGCGATATTTGGTGTTTCCGTCAGTCAGATTAATCTGATGTTTAACACCATGCTGGCTTCTTTTCTGGCGACGGGGTCAATCAGCTATCTTTATTATTCCGATCGGCTGCTTGAATTCCCGCTGGGGATGTTTGCGGTGGCAATCAGCACAGTCATTTTACCTTCACTTTCCAGACGTCACGTCGATGCAGATCCGCTGCGGTTTTCACAAACCATGGACTGGGGCGTCCGGATGGTACTGTTTTTAGGGTTGCCGGCGATGGCCGGTATCATGGTCTTGCGTGAGCCGATCCTGCGGGTGTTATTCATGCGTGGTGAGTTTGGTCCGCATGAAGTCAGTATGGCGGGTGGCAGCCTGCTGGCCTCTGCCTCCGGATTGTTATCCCTGATGCTGGCCAGAGTGCTGGCTCCCGGCTTCCATGCCCGGCAGGATACGAAAACACCGGTACGCTACGGTATGCACTCCATGGCATCCAATATGATATTCAATGCGATTTTGATTTATCCTCTGGGATATATCGGTCTTGCGCTGTCTACCGCATTATCAGGCACCGTGAATGCGATATCGCTGTTTCAGGGCTTATATCGCCGGCATATTTATCGTCCCGGGAAGGATACGGCTGTCTTTGTTCTTCGTCTGACAGTAGCGACATTGCTGATGGCAGGGGTTTTACTCTGGTTAAATGCGCCGTTATCCAGCTGGACGGCCTGGTCGCAATGGCGCTCCATATGGGAACTGACCAAGCTGATTGCTATTGCACTTGTCACATATGGTTTGGGGATGGGGTTGGTTGGTTTGCGTCCCCGTCATTTCAAAACTGTGACAGAGAGCTGATCACCAGAGGCGTTCAGTATATAATCCGACAGTTTTGCAGTGTAACAGGGCTCCGTATTTATGGAATTAATCCGCGGTATTCACAATCTTCACCCAGAGCATGCCGGTTGTGTCCTCACAATTGGTAACTTTGATGGTGTGCATCGCGGGCATCAGGCCGTTCTGAGCCGGTTACAGGCACGGGCACAGCAATTGGGGCTACCCTCTTGTGTAATGGTTTTTGAGCCACAACCGCTGGAGTTTTTTGCCCGGGATAAAGCGCCGGCCCGGCTTAGCCGTTTGCGGGATAAATATGAGGCGATTGCTTCATTAGGTATTGATCGTCTGTTATGTGTTAAATTCGATCATACGTTCGCTGAACTAAGCGCTGCTCAGTTCATTGAACAGATCCTGGTACGCAAACTGTCGGTGCGTTTTCTGGTGATTGGCGATGATTTTCGTTTCGGTTTACACCGCAGCGGTGATTTTGCTTTATTAGTTGAAGCCGGTAAGCGACATGGTTTTCAGGTATTAAGCACGGATACGTTGCTGCATGATCAGCAACGGGTCAGCAGCACATTGTTACGTGAAGCATTGCGGGATGGCCGTTTGGCGGACGTTGAGCTCATGCTGGGACATCCGTACAGTATTTCCGGACGCGTAGCTCACGGTGCTAAACTGGGACGAACTATTGGTTTTCCTACCGCCAATATTCATCTGAAAAGGCTGGTGGTGCCTATTCAGGGCGTGTATGCCGTTCAGATCCTGATTGCGGGTAAGATGCACTTCGGTGTGGCTAATATCGGATTTCGTCCGACGGTCAGTGGAACACGCTCACAATTAGAAGTACACATTTTTGATTTTAAAGACGATTTGTATGGTAAGCAGTTACAAATCCGGGTATGCCACAAATTGCGGGATGAACAGAAATTTCCTTCATTTACCGCATTACAAACACAGATAACAGCGGACGCCCGGCAGGCCAGACAATGGTTTGGTTTGCCGGATGCCAGTGTTGAACCTGATGGAATTTAGGACTGATGAGCGACTATAAACATACTTTGAACCTGCCGGAAACCGCGTTTCCGATGCGTGGCGATCTGGCGAAACGTGAGCCGGAAATGCTGAAAAACTGGTACAAACAAGATTTGTACGGGGCGATCCGCAAAGCCAAGGCAGGTAAAAAATCATTCATTCTGCATGATGGCCCGCCTTACGCTAACGGCAGCATTCATATTGGTCACTCCGTCAATAAGATCCTGAAAGATATTATTATTAAATCCAAAGGGTTATCCGGTTTTGATTCTCCGTACATTCCGGGTTGGGACTGTCATGGTCTGCCAATCGAACTGAAAGTGGAAGGTATGGTTGGGAAACCGGGTGAGAAGGTTACCGCTGCCCAGTTCCGTGAAGAGTGCCGTAAATATGCCAAGACTCAGGTAGAGGCACAGAAAACCGATTTTATCCGTCTTGGTGTGCTGGGCGACTGGGAACATCCGTATCTGACGATGGATTTCAACACTGAAGCCAACATCATCCGTTCTTTGAGCAAAATCATTGCTAACGGTCATCTGCACAAAGGTTCTAAACCGGTGCACTGGTGTACCGATTGTGGTTCGGCATTGGCTGAAGCGGAAGTTGAATACTACGATAAAAAATCACCGGCGATAGATGTCCGTTTCCGTGCCGAAGATGAAGCGCTGGTGGCTGGCAAGTTTGCGGCTGCCGGTGAAGGTCCGTTATCTGTCGTTATTTGGACCACAACCCCCTGGACGCTGCCTGCTAACCGCGGTGTCGCATTACATCCGGAACTGGAGTATGTGCTGGTTCAGGTCAATGGTGAGCAGCCGGAACGTCTGGTGCTGGGTGCTGCGCTGTATGAGTCAGTATTAGCCCGCGCCAAAATCACTGATTTCACCATTCTGGGTCGTTGTGCGGGTGCAGATCTGGAACTGCTGCGTTTCCATCATCCGTTCTATGATTTCACTGTACCGGTTGTGCTGGGTGATCACGTAACGACGGATTCCGGTACCGGCGCGGTACACACTGCACCAGGTCATGGTCAGGAAGACTTTGTGGTTGGTAAAAAATACGATCTGGAAGTGGCTAACCCTGTTGCAGGTAATGGTACTTATTTAGCGGATACGCCATTGTTTGCCGGTCAGCATGTATTCAAAGCCAACGATAAAGTCGTTGATGTGCTGCGTGAGCACGGTGCACTGCTGCATCATGAAGCTTATCTGCACTCTTATCCGCATTGCTGGCGCCATAAAACGCCGATTATTTTCCGTGCTACCCCTCAGTGGTTTATCAGCATGGAACAGGCTGGCTTGCGTCAGAAAGCATTGTCCGAGATTAAGGGCGTGCGCTGGATCCCTGAATGGGGTCAGAACCGTATTGAAGCGATGGTAGAAAACCGTCCGGACTGGTGTATCTCTCGTCAGCGTACCTGGGGTGTGCCTATCGCGTTGTTTGTGCATAAAGAGACTCAGGCACTGCATCCGCGCGCGCTGGAACTGATGGAAGAAGTCGCCAAACGTGTCGAAGCTAAAGGCATTCAGGCATGGTGGGATCTGGATCCTGCTGAGTTGCTGGGTGCTGAAGCTGCCGATTACGAGAAAGTCCCGGATACACTGGATGTCTGGTTTGACTCAGGTTCAACACATGCATCTGTGGTTGATGTGCGTCCTGAATTCAATGGCCATGCAGCAGATATGTATCTGGAAGGTTCAGATCAGCATCGTGGCTGGTTCATGTCTTCCCTGATGATTGGTGTCGCCATGAAACATCAGGCACCTTACCGTCAGGTGCTGACCCACGGTTTTACTGTGGATGGTCATGGTCGCAAGATGTCGAAGTCGCTGGGTAACGTCGTTAGCCCGCAAGACGTCATGAACAAGCTGGGTGCGGATATTCTGCGTCTGTGGGTCGCCTCAACCGATTATACCGGTGAAATGACCGTATCTGATGAGATCCTGAAACGCTCTGCGGATGCGTATCGTCGTATCCGTAACACCGCCCGTTTCTTCCTGGCGAACCTGAATGGTTTCAATCCTGAAACTGACATGGTGCAGCCAGAAGAGATGGTTGTGCTGGATCGTTGGGCTGTCAGCCGAGCCAAGGCAGTTCAGGAAGAAATCATCGCCGCTTACGATAACTATGATTTCCATATTGTGACCCAGAAACTGATGCAGTTCTGTTCCGTGGAAATGGGTTCTTTCTATCTGGATATCATCAAAGATCGTCAGTACACCGCCAAAGCAGACAGTATTGCCCGTCGTTCTTGTCAGACCGCATTGTTCCATATCGTGGAAGCAATGGTTCGCTGGTTGGCGCCAATCATGAGCTTTACTGCCGAAGAAATTTGGAAACTGTTGCCAGGTCAGCGCGATCAGTTCGTGATGACAGGCGAATGGTATACTGGCTTGTTTGCTATGCAGGCAGGCGAAGCGCTGGATGATAATGTGTGGGCGGATTTATTAACCGTTCGTGCGGAAGTCAACAAAGCGCTGGAAGTGGCACGTAACGATAAACTGATCGGCAGTTCCCTGCAGGCGGAAGTTACTCTGTTTGCCAACGCTGAGCTGGCGGCGAAGTTACGTCTGCTGAGTGATGAACTGCGTTTCGTGTTACTGACCTCTAAAGCAGCAGTACAGGATGCGGATGCGCAGCCGGAAAATACTCAGGCAACGGAAGTTGCTGGTTTGTGGTTACAGGTTGCGGTGAGTAGTGCGGCGAAGTGTGAACGCTGCTGGCACCATGTTGACGATGTAGGCTCTCATGAAGGTCACGGTGATATTTGTGGCCGTTGCGTTACTAACGTGGCTGGAGAAGGCGAAGTTCGCCGTTTTGCATGATGAGCTTACTGACTGGAACAGGTCTGCGCTGGATGTGGCTGGCAGTATTTGCCATTGTGCTGGATCAGGCCGCGAAGCTGGCGATTATGCAGCACATTCCTTATGGACACGGAGTGGTCATCACTCCGTTCTTTAATCTGGTGCATGTCTATAACACTGGCGCGGCATTTAGTTTTCTGGCGGATGCAGAAGGCTGGCAACGGTGGTTATTCAGCGGGTTAGCCATTGTGATTTCCGGGGTTCTGGCTGTTGCTATGGCAAAGGCACCGGCAAAATGTTCGTTGTCTAACCTGGCTTACAGCCTGGTTATCGGTGGAGCTATTGGCAATCTGATTGATCGGGTTGTCTATGGGCATGTCGTCGATTTTCTTGATTTCCACTGGCAGGATCTCTACCACTTCGCTGCATTTAATGTCGCTGATATGGCGATTAGCTGCGGGGCCGTATTCATCATTCTGGATGGTTTTATTAAGAAACCTGCTGATAAGTAACTAACCGTTAACATCAGCTGATATTATAAGCCGGTATTTATACCGGCTTTGTTGTAACTGGCTCTGAGGGGGCATCATGAAAATTCTGTTAGCTAATCCACGTGGTTTTTGTGCCGGCGTAGATAGAGCAATCACCATTGTCAAAAATGCCCTGCATAAATTTGGCGCCCCGGTTTATGTCCGGCATGAAGTTGTACATAACAAATATGTTGTGGATGAACTGAAGGCGATGGGTGCTATTTTCGTTGATGAGCTGGATGAAATACCGGACGGTAATACCGTAATTTTTTCTGCACACGGAGTCCCTAAGCGTGTGCGGGAAGAGGCCAGAAAACGGGGCTTGCAGGTATTTGATGCCACCTGTCCTCTGGTGACTAAAGTACATATGGAAGTCCACCGTGCCAGCCGTAAAGGTCAGGAAGTAGTACTTATAGGTCACAAAGGCCACCCTGAAGTTGAAGGCACTCTCGGGCAGTATGATGAAAATGGCACCGGTATGTATCTGGTAGAAGATGCTAATCAGGTGGATAGTTTACCGGTACAGCAACCGGAAAAAGTCAGTTTTGTCACGCAGACGACGCTGAGCGTCGATGAAACCCGGGATATCATTGATGCCTTACGTGAACACTTCCCTGCCATACAGGGACCACGGAAAGATGATATCTGCTATGCCACACAGAACCGGCAGGATGCCGTGAGGGCTTTGGCTCCGCAGGTTGATGTCATGTTGGTGGTTGGTTCAAAAAACTCCTCTAATTCCAACCGGTTACGTGAGCTGGCCGAGCGTCTTGGAACCAGGGCTTATTTGCTGGATGATGCATCACAGTTGCAGGATGAATGGTTTACTAATGTCAATTCAGTTGGTGTGACGGCCGGTGCTTCTGCACCGGAAGTGCTGGTTCAGAGTGTGATTGATCGCTTGTATCAGCTTGGTGGCAGTAAACTTGAACAGATGGATGGTGTGATCGAAGACACCGTATTTGAAGTGCCCGTGGAATTACGGGTTTAATTCTCTGACCTGATTATAAATATCACAAGAATATTAAGCTTACGGTGGCGAGGATGAATCTTCGCCACCGTTTTGATTGCTATATAGCGACGTCCCTGCCGTTTTTGTCAGCCATTTTTATTCTCTGATTCTGATTAAGATATGAACCCATTGATGTTCATATTTCAGGCATTAGTCAATGTGGCGACCATTTCAAGGTGTAACCTTAATCGAGCTTATCCTCACAATAGCGATTGTGGGAATTCTGGCCTCGGTATCATATCCGGCAATGTCTCACTATGTGCGCGAAAGTCGGCGTTCAGAAGCCCGGAGTGAATTGAGTCATATCGCAGGGTTGCAGGAACAATTCTTTTTGCAAACGCAACGTTATGCCAGTTTATCCGATCTGGGGTTGAGTACAGCTGCGGACAATAGCTATCTGACCGAAAATGGTTATTACCGCATTACAGTTGCCGTATCTGCCTCTGCTTTTTTGTTAACTGCGATGGCTGCCGGTTCGCAAAGTAGTGATCTTGATTGTCTGATGTTCTCTCTGGCGCAGGACGGCTCCCGGGATAGCTCCAGTCATGACCGATGCTGGTAATGCGCAATGCTTAAGAATAACCAGGCTTATTTAGTCGCACCGCAGCAAGGCTTTACGTTACTGGAAGTGATGATCAGTACCGTGATTCTGACTGTCAGTTTACTGGGGATTGCAGGCATGTACGGATTTGCCTCAAAGTTTTCTTATGAGGCCAGACAACACACTCAGGCTGTCTATATTGCAAATGACATTATGGAACGTTTGCGGATGAGCAAAATAGCCTGGCTTAAATCTGTTTTATTAAAAGATGATGGTTCATATCAATTAAATATTAATAATCAATCCGCAACAGCGTTATTGCCGACATGCAATAAAAAGCAAAACTGCCGTTATAACGATTTAATTTTTCATGATGTAACCGACTGGCAGCAACATTTAGCCAGTGCATTTCCATCATCTTCAGCCTCCGTCTGCCTGTCATTAAAACACCGGAAAACTGAACCAGTGATTGATGTTGATTTAACGGTTAACTGGATTATTCATAATGCGGATAAATCAACCATGATTCCCGTTTTAAATACTGAATGTGGTCAGACTGAGACGGGACGGCGGCAATATTTGATGCAAATGCAGTTATGAAGTTATCACGGGGATTCACACTTCTTGAGTGGTTAATTTCCAGCACAATAGGGTTATTTTTACTATCTGGTGCGTTCTCTGTTTATGTTATGTCACGAAATAACAACCATCAATTGCAGATCTATAATGAATTACAGGAAAACGGTCGCCTGGCGATGAATTTATTATTGCAGGATTTGCGGCAGACAGGTTTTTTCGGTGATATGACAGGACAAACTCTGCGTCTTGATAGTAATGTTAAATCACGGCTGAAACTGGCGGAAGCTCATGATTGCCGTGATGAGCGGGGAGCGCAGGGGGGAACATTACCTGCAGCCGGTGACAATGGTATCCTGAGACCTTTTCTGGCAAGACATGTGGATCCGGATGGTTTTTTAAATGCGGAATTAAGCTGTTTAAAGAAATTGAAATTACAGCCTGACAGTGATGTCTTGTCGTTAAAGCGAGAGGTCGGTGATCCTGTTGAAAGGTCAGCGACTGGCTGGAATCCGCAACGTATTTATTTGGCTGCGAATGTTAATCAGGCACTGTTTTTTGCCGGTAACGATAAAGATGCTACCGATGATTTATCTGTACGGCCTACGGCTCAAATCCGTGAATTTCAACATCACATCTATTATATCCAGCAATTAAATAACATCCCGGAGCTTCGTTTGATCCAGCTGACAGATCAGATGAATGCTGCATACAGCCTTCCACTGGTTCAGGGCGTTGAACGGCTGCGGGTGCTGGTTGCGGTGGATGAATCTGTTCCAGCCGATGGTCTGGCGGATAAATACCTTCCTCCGGAGAAAATAACCCCGGTTGTCTGGAATACATTTTCAATCACCGGAATTCAACTTTTTTTGCTGATCAGGGCGCTGGAACCCTCTCCGGGATTTCGTAATGAACAAACCTATCAGTTAGGCGATCAAAAACTGGTTCCGTTTAATGATGGTTATCAGCGTCTGGTGCTGCAATCGAGTGTGCAGTTCCGTAATGCCAGTGTGGGGAATGCGTTAGATTGATGAGCATGACAAACCAGAAAGGAATGGTATTAGCTGTCATCCTGATTCTGATGTTACCGCTGACACTGATGGCTGTCTCAGTTATGCAGTGGGGGCGGGAACAGATGAAAATGAGTGCTGCAGGCAGCCACCGTATCAATACACTAGCTAGTCTGGATTCTCAGTTGCAGGATTTCTGGGCGCAACCTGATTTACGGCAATTGCTGGAAGAATTCACTGATGAGAGTAAAGACAAAAGAAATAGCACAAAGGGAATATTTCAGACCAGCAGGCAATATGAAATGCCATGCAGGCGTACCACTTTGGTAAGCAGCAGTAATGTAATTAAGCGCTGTCGCTATATTGATATTGTCCTTAATAAGTCAGCACGGTTGGCAAATAAAAACTTTGCAGTCATAACAATCGAGCTGCCATTTTTTTAATACGCTGATTCAGGAATAAATAATGAGTCAATATTTCAGCAAAGTGGTTGTTTATTTTCTGGTACTGATGTTCACAGGCATGATTCCGGTAGCACAGAGTGATGACATCGAGCTCTGGTCAGATGAGAAACAATTTACTCACCCCTATTCCTTTTCTGCTCCGGTTATAGCCGGAGAATGGTTTTATTTATCTTCATTCAGTTATTCGTCTGAACATGGCTGGTTGGGACGATTAAACAAGTTTCGCTTTACTGACGAAGGTAAAGTCGTAGATCAAAATGGTATTTCTGCTTTCAGTTGTCAGGGGAATGTCTTACCGGCGGCACGCAGTTTCTGGGCTACGGAGATAACTGACTCTCGGGGGCAAGATGAAGTACAGACTATGCTGATGACTCAATCAGTGCGCCGGTTGTTCACATCCGGGTTTAAAAACCAGCAGTTACAAATGGTTATGCTATCGGAAGAACAACAGAAATCTATCCCGGCTCTGCTGGGTGACAGTATGCATAGTCAGCCACGGGTGCTGGATTATGGTGTTCAGCATAAGGGGCAGGACAGGCGTATTCTGCTGGGTACTAATACCGGCATCCTGCATTTATTCAGTGATAAAGCGAATACACTTGATGAGTCCTGGGCTTTTATTCCGGCGGAATTTTTCTCGCATATTTCGGAGCAACAGAACCGGCAATTTAAACCCCGGCAATATGCCATTGATGGTGCGATCACGCTGTTTCATGATGATAAAGACAAGGATGGCATTATTGAATCAACAGAAGGTGATCATCTGTGGGCTTTCTTTGGAATGCGTCAGGGCGGGCGTGGTTATTATGCACTGGATCTGACAAATCCTGATCATCCGGTACTCAAGTGGAAGATTGACGCTAATGACGCTAACGGAGCATACAAATTATTAGGGGAAACCTGGTCTGCACCGCAATTGGCGTATATTTCTGACAAGGATAATTCATCGGCGCAACAAACACCGGTTCTGATCGTGGCGGGTGGTTATGCCGCGCAAGCGGAAACATCCGCTTTAACCGGGCGGGTTATTTACATTATTGATGCGGATTCCGGGCAAAAATTGTTTTCAGTTAGCCCGGAGCCCGATGGCCTGACTAATTTACAGGTACCGCTGACGGACGCGATTCCGGCTGATGTCGCTTTGCTGGATAGTGATCTGGATGGCAGGACAGATCGGCTATATGTCGGAGATGTTGGCGGTAATGTCTGGCGGCTGGATATGACTGGTCGTTTTTCTGACTGGCGGATGAGTAAACTGGCTGTGCTCGGTGGTGGGCATACGGCAGATGAGAATGCAGAAAGCAGCAATACTCGCCGTTTCTTTGGGCAGCCGGTGATTGTTCGTTCGTTGCTGAGAGTTAACACTGGCAAGGATTCGGTTGCTGAGATACCTGCCGACTGGGTTTTAATTGGCAGTGGTGATCGGGCCAATCCTGGTTTTGGTTCCGGGAATGCTCCGGCTCAAAACCGTTATTTCGCTTTACCTGACCGGCAGGTAAAGCCCTATCAGCAGAATGATGCTATTCCGGCCCCGCTGGAAGCCGCGGAGTTACATCCTGCCTATTCACAAAGCAACGATAAGACACCGCCCGGTGTCTTTATGCAGGGTTGGTATGTGAATTTAGATCAGGCTCAGCAGGAGCAGGTATTTGGCAACGGTTATGTTGTTGCCGGGAAAGTATGGTTTACCTCTTTTGCTCCTGCAGGCCATTCAGCTAACGGACAACCCTCAATTGGTGTTACCCGTTTGTACCAGATCGATCTGGTCTCTGGTGCTTTTAGTGGTGCGACAGCGTTCGTAAGTCAGATGCATGATCGATTACTGGAAAATCCTGGGCTGGCATATCAAACGGAAACAGGGCAATTGTGGATAACCGGAATAAATGATGTTGCTGACAGCCAAACGGGTTGTGCTTCACCGGTGATCTCTTTGGCGGACGCGCTGAAACCTCGCAAGATCGCGGAATATCCCTCGGAGTATTAGTCATCTTGCAGCTAAGAGCAGCTGATTTTCTGTTGTCGTACCCGTCCGCTCATGGCGATGGCGATTCCTATCCCTTCGCTCATTCCTGAGCCGCAGAGACTAATCGTGCCCGGGGTTCCGGCTTGTGTGCCATCGGGCTGAAAAACAAAGTGTAATTGATTGGTGGTGATTGTCAGAGCCGGGCCGGGTAATGCATGCCGGAGCAGGATGGTATCGCCATTTTGACTGGCGGAGAATTTTCTGTTCTGATCCTGGTCGTTAAACAGGAGCAGGTGGGTGAAACCTTGTTTAACGCACTGTTCCTGCTTATCAGCCAGACAGACAATTACATCGGTCTGATGATCTATCGCCTGGCTTCTGGCGCGGTGCAAGGCGTTATGCAAGGAAAACCCTTCGGTCTGCAGAGCACTCTCGGCGAGTAAGTGCTGTAAACCGGGAATACCAACAAGCAATAAAATAGCCGCGACTGCCAGCGTGATGATCAGTTCAAGGAAGGTAAAGCCGTCTGAGCGCATGGTGGCTCTGCTGTAATGGAGTCAGATCCCGATTGTCTATGCCAGCGGGTAGAGTTGAAACTGCCAGATCCGGCAGTGATACGGTGGTGCTAACAGTATCACTGCCGTCAGATATCAGCGGGCTTTTTCCTTCGCAGACAGAAGCATCAGAACGATACCAGCCAGTACAAATGGCACGCTCAGCCATTGTCCTACCGAGATCAGATTTCCGGCTTCGTAAGCAGCTTGCGGGGTTTTGAAATATTCAATAATGAAACGGGCCGCGAATACCAACGTCAGAAACAGACCGAACAGGAAACCCGTTTGTTTGCTTTTCGTGGTACGGAACAACATCAGCAATAAGACGAAAATCGCAAAATAGCTGGCGGCCTCATAAAGCTGTACCGGATGACGCGGCAGCGTATCAATACGCTCAAAGACCACACCCCAGCTGCCATCAGTCGAATTGCCGATAATTTCCGAGTTCATGAAGTTACCCAGACGGATAAAGCATCCGGTTAATGCCGTTGGAATGGCCAGACGATCGGCCAGCCAGAGGAATTTGTTTTCCGGATGCTGACGGACAAACAACCAAATCGCAAGCAGTACACCAATACCACCGCCATGACTGGCCAGTCCACCTTCCCAGATTTTCAGAATGTCGATCGGATGTGCCAGATAATATTCCGGTTCATAGATCAGGGTATGCGCCAGACGCGCACCAACGACAGTTCCGATGAAAATGTAAGTCAGTAATTTATCCAGTTGTTCTGTGGGGCGACCTTCCTGACGGTAGATCCGTTGCATTAACTGATAGCCCAGTAAAAAGCCGGTGGCGAACAGTGCGCCGTACCAGTGGACAGCAATCGGGCCGAGCTGAATTAAAATCGGATCTGCATTCCAGAACAGCATCTTCTCTCTCGTTAGTGAAATAGTTCACATAAATCATGAATGAACGACAGAGTAGCATGTTCTCTGAATGCGGGTGAAGAGAGGAAAACCAGTCAGCGGGCGATTGCTGACTGGTCAGGGTGACGGATTATTGACGCAATAATCGGGCGGCTTCAACCATGTTGCTGAGTGCCGTACGGGTTTCCGGCCAGCCGCGCGTTTTCAGTCCGCAATCCGGGTTTACCCAAAGACGTTCTGTCGGGATGTGCTGCCGGGCCTTTTGCAGCAACTGTGTTATCCATTCCACCGTTGGCACATTCGGTGAGTGGATGTCATAAACGCCCGGGCCAATATCGTTCGGATATGCCTGATGATGGAACACATCCAGTAATTCCATATCGGAACGGGAGGTTTCCAGGGTAATCACATCGGCATCCAGTGCGATAATGGATGGCATGACATCACCGAACTCGCAATAACACATGTGGGTATGGATCTGCGTATCATCTGCGACACCGGCGGCGGTCAGTTTAAAGGCTTTTACTGCCCAGTTGAGATACGCAGCCTGCTCCTGCTGACGCAGTGGTAAACCTTCACGCAGTGCCGGTTCATCAATCTGAATAATCCCGATCCCGGCTTTTTCCAGATCCTGAACTTCATGACGTAAGGCCAGTGCCAGCTGTAATGCCATGGTTTCCCGTGATATATCCTCACGCGGGAATGACCAGCACAGCATGGTAATCGGGCCTGTCAGCATGCCTTTCATGGGTTTGCTGGTCAGGGACTGGGCGTACTGACTCCAGCGTACGGTCATCGCCGCCGGGCGGCTGATATCGCCGACAATCACCGGCGGTTTGACGCAGCGGGAGCCGTAACTCTGTACCCAGCCATTTTGTGTGAAAGCGTAGCCTGTCAGCTGTTCACCGAAATATTCCACCATGTCATTACGTTCCGCTTCACCATGTACCAGAACATCCAGACCTATCTGTTCCTGTTCTGTTACGGCATAAGCGATTTCCTGTTTCAGACCCTGTTCATAAGTTTCCAGATCGATTTCGCCTTGTTTAAAGCGACGGCGTAAGGTGCGGATCTCGCCGGTTTGCGGGAAGGAGCCGATGGTCGTGGTTGGCCAGTCCGGCAACTGGAAGCGAACCTGTTGTTCTGTTGCGCGCAGTGCATAAACTGCGTTACGTTCGGCATCTTCCGGACGGATCGCCGCGACTGCGGCCTGAATGGTCTCATCCTGTACGCGAACGGATTGTTGTCGTTGCCGCAGCGGTGCACTGTAGGCTTGCAAGGTCAGGATTTTCTGATCGTCCGGTTCGCGCAGTGTCCGCTGCAGCAGATGCAACTCGGTACACTTCTGCCGGGCAAACGCGAACCAGCTTTTGATTTCCGGCTCCAATCCGTGTTCTGCCTGTAAATCTATCGGGCTATGTAATAACGAACAGGATGTGCCCAACCAAAAGTCCCGATGCGTTTGCTTCAGTTCAGTCAGCTGTGCATACAGTTCATGCAAATTAGCCCGCCAGATATTGCGCCCGTTGATAACTCCCAGTGACAGCTGCCAGTGTGCCGGAATTGCGGCCAGAGTCGGTGCTAATTCGTTTTTACCGGCCACCGCATCCAGGTGAAGGCCGTCGACATCAAGCTTGGGTAACCAGTCGAGTTGGTGGGCGATACCACCTAAATAAGTCGTTAACAGCAATTTACAGCCGGAACCCTGCAACTGCTGATACGCCGACAGATATGCCTGCTGCCATTCAGCCGGAAGGTCTAATGCCAGTACGGGTTCATCAATTTGTACCCATTCGATTTTTTGCGCGGCCAGTTTCTGCAGGATTTGCTGATAGACGGCCAGCAATTGCGGTAGCAGTGACAGTTTATCAAATGCGGTGCCTTTGGTTTTACCCAGCCAGAGGTAGCTTAGCGGACCGAGTAATACCGGTTTAACTCGATAACCGGCAGTAAGTGCTTCGTCGGTTTCATCGAATAACTGAGTCCAGCTCAGTTTAAATTCCTGCTCAGCATGAAACTCGGGGACCAGATAATGATAATTCGTATTAAACCATTTACTCATCTCTGCGGCCGGAGCTTGCTTCCCGGTTGGTGCGCGTCCGCGGGCAATCCGGAACAGCGTATCCAGATCGACACTGCCATCGCTGTTCTGGTGGCGCGGAGGCACATTTCCTACCATCAGGCTGGTGGTCAGTACATGGTCATACCAGGCGAAATCGCCGACGGGCAAGAGATCTACCCCGGCTTGTTGCTGCCATTGCCAGTGGCGGTGACGCAGATTCCTGCCAGTTTGTAATAATGCTGTTTGTGTAATATTTCCTGCCCAATAGGCTTCCAGTGCTTGTTTCAGTTCCCGCTGTAATCCGATACGGGGAAAACCTAGGGTATGCGTAGTAAAAGTCATGCTTGCTCCGATTGGATGTTTAGATGTCCGGATGTTTACATGGCTATATTTCCGCGTTACCTTAGTCAGTACCAGTGCATTCTTTGCATCCGCAACTTGCAGGTTTTTCATGTTTGAACTGAAACATCTCCGGTCACTATTAGCCTTAAAGCAGCAAGGCTCGCTGGCGGCAGCGGCAGATATGCTAAATCTGAGTCAGTCTGCTTTATCCCATCAGTTAACCGAGCTGGAGCAACGTTTGGGTGGGCCGCTGTTTTTGCGGAAAAGTAAGCCGCTGAATTTCACTGCGGATGGACTCAGACTGGTAACGCTCGCGGAATCTGTATTACCGCAGGTGGACGAGGTAGTGCATTATCTGCGGCGCGACCTGCAGCCGGTTCAGCTGCGTATCAACGTGGAGTGTCACAGCTGTATCCGCTGGCTGACGCCGGCATTGCAACAGTTGCAGCAACGTTATCCTGATCTGGAACTGACATTTGCCAGTCAGCTTGATTTTACTCCGCAGCAAGCGCTGCTGCAGGGAGAACTGGATATGGTATTAACCGCCGATCTGTTGCCGGAGAATGGGATTTACTATGCACCATTATTTGATTTTGAAATGCGGCTGGTATTGCCGGTAACTCATCCGCTGGCCAGTGCTGAGCTGATTACCGCAGAAAATCTGAGTGATGAAGTGTTACTTACCTATCCGGTCGTACCACAACGGCTGGATGTGCTGCGTCATTTTATGCAGCCGGCAGGTCTTAAACCTAAACAGATAAAGACGCTCGAGAATACCCTGATGTTGACACAAATGGTGGCGGCCGGATGGGGCATTACCGTGTTACCGGATTGGGTTTGCCGGGAATTTGAACAACAGCAATTAATCATTTCGAAAGCGCTGGGTGATGGTTTGTGGCGGCGTTTACATGCGGCAGTCAGGGTCGGGGAGCGGCAACAACCGGCGATCAGAACATTAATTAAAGCGCTGACCCGGCATCCTGCAGAAGCAAAATGAACGTTGCGGGCTATTCGTTCTCATCAAAACGGGCTTCAAACAGGTGAAGCACTGCGTCCATGACTTCAATGGCTTCCGGGCCATCGCAGATAACGCGGATCGTTTCGCCTTGTGCAGCCTCCAGCATTAACAGGCCAACGACACTGTCTGCACTGGCTTGTTTTTCACCATTACACAGAGTGATTTTTGCCTGAAAATTCGCAACCAGTTGCACCAGTTTGATTGCTGCCCGGGCATGCAATCCCAGCTTGTTGATGACCGCGACCTGATTCTCAACCCGGGGCATGTAATTTCTCCAGTGTGCGGTGGCGACGCTGGACATTTTTCCCCAGCACCAGGAAATGATTCGCCAGTTGCTCAGCAATAAATACCGAGCGGTGCTGACCACCGGTGCAGCCGATAGCCACAGTCACATAGCTGCGGTTATTCCGTTCCAGTTGCGGTAACCAGGTCTCCAGCAGACTGATCAGCTGATTGATGTATTTGACGACATCGGGTTGTGACTGCAGGTAACGTTGTACCGGCTCATCCAGACCCGTCAGCGGTTTGAGTTCAGCGATCCAGTGTGGATTAGGCAGAAAGCGGGCATCAAACACAAAGTCAGCATCTTTTGCGATACCGTGTTTGAAGCCGAAAGATTCAAATACCATCACCAGCTCATGCTCTTTTTTGCCCAGTACCCGTTCCCGGATCTGTTCACTGAGTTCATGGATACTGATATGACTGGTATCAATGCGTAAGTCGGCACTGGAGGAGAGCGGGGAGAGCAGGTCAGTTTCCTGCCGGATCGCCTGGGCCAGTGTGAATTGTTGTCGCGATAGCGGATGCAGGCGGCGGCTTTCACCATAGCGTTTCAGCAAAGTCGCATTGTCGGCATCAAAGAAGAAACTGGAAAATTGCAGATCCTGATGCTGTCTGATTTCATCCAGAATTGAAACCAGATCTTCCGCTGTAGCTGGCAGGTTTCTGACATCAATACTCACCGCGATCTGATCATATTTACCGCGTAATTCTGCGACCAGCTGAAACAGCAGGGATACAGGCAGATTGTCCACACAGTAATAACCCAGATCTTCCAGAACCCGTAATGCAACGGTTTTTCCGGAACCAGAGCGACCACTCACGACGATGAGTTTCATCGGTAATCATCCATTGATCATTTGTTGATACAGAGCTTCATCCGATTCAGCCAGACGCAACTGACGACAGAAGTTCTTATCATTAAATTTTTCGGCCACCAGTGCCAGTGTTTTCAGGTGGGTTTTACATTCACTTTCCGGTACCAGCATGGCAAACAGCAGATCCACCGGTTGATTATCAATTGCATCAAACGGTATCGGTTGCTCCAGTGTCAGCAGTATACCTGTGACCGGATAGCCATCAGGAATACGACCATGAGGAATGGCAATGGCACTGCCTATGCCTGTAGTGCCCATTTTTTCCCGGGCCTGCAGACTGTCAAATATCTTTTGTTCATCAAGTCCCAGTCGGGGGGCGGCTAATTCGCTGATAATTTCCAGCACGCGCTTTTTGCTGCTGCAAGGGACTGCACTTTTGGTGCAGTCCGCAGACAAGATTTCAGAAATTAACATGATTACTTGCTGGCTAATTTTTCTTTGTATTTGATGATCTGGCGATCCAGTTTATCCATCAGTGCATCAATGGCAGCGTACATACTATCATCTTGGGCATTAGCGAAAATTTCACCGCCGTTGACGTTCAGTTTTGCTTCTGCAATTTGTTTCAGTTTTTCTACAGTTAAGATCACTTGAACGTTATTAATGTGCTCAAAGTGACGTTCTAAACGGGCAAATTTACTGGTGACATAATCACGCAATGCATCAGTTAACTCGATATGGTGACCTGACAGGTTGATTTGCATAACGTCTTCCTTATTGTTGGCCTACAGCAGGCGTTTGCGTTGGCTTGATGGTGGAATAGACAACGATTCGCGGTATTTTGCGATGGTTCTTCTTGCCACCATTATGCCTTGTTCCGTCAGCAAGTCTGCGATCTTGCTGTCGCTCAAAGGTTTGGCCGGGTTTTCCGCCGCGACCAGTTTTTTTATTAAGGCTCTGATTGCAGTCGAAGAACACTCTCCGCCGCTATCAGTATTAACATGACTGGAGAAAAAATACTTCAGTTCAAAGATGCCACGAGGCGTATGCATGTATTTTTGTGTAGTAACTCGCGAAATTGTCGACTCATGCATCTCTACTTCTTCGGCCACATCGTTCAAAACCATCGGTTTCATCGCTTCTTCGCCGTACTCAAAAAAGTCCTGTTGTTGTTGCACGATGCAGTTAGCAACCTTAAGCAGGGTTTCGTTACGGCTTTCTAAGCTCTTGATAAACCATTTGGCTTCTTGCAGATGAGAACGAATAAACTGGCTGTCACTGCTGTTACGGGCGTGACGGGCCATTGAAGCATAGGTTTCATTGATCCGGACTTTTGGCATCGCATCGGGGTTCAGTTCGACGACCCAGCGGTTGCTTTTTTTCAGGACGGCCACATCCGGGATCACATACGAGGATTCGCTGGGTATAATTCTGCTGCCCGGGCGCGGCTCCAGCGTCTGGATCAGTTGTAGGATTTCTTTCAGGTCACCTTCTTTCAACTGCAGTTTACGCGCCAGATTGCGGTAATCACGGGAGCCCAGCAGATCCATGTGATCTTTAATCGCCAGACGTGCTTCATTGAGCCAGGGGGTATCGGCAGTAAACTGATTCAGCTGGATCAGCAGGCATTCCTGTACCGAGCGTGCGGCAACACCAACCGGATCAAAATGCTGAATGCGTTTCAGAACGGTTTCAATTTCATCCATTTCGACCAGTTCATCATCAGCACTGACTGCTTGCTGGATCTCCTCCAGCGAGGCGCTGAGATAACCGGACTCATCAATACTATCAATGATGGTCAGGGCAATGGCGGCATCCTGTTCGCTGAACGGTGTTAAGCGCATCTGCCACAACAGATAATCCTGCAGACTTTCAGCGGTTTCTCCCTGATAAACGGATTCTTCATCACTGTTCATCAGACCACTACCGGACGATGTTGAACCGGCGGCGGTATAGACCTCATCCCAGGTTGTGTCCATCGGCAGTTCTTCAGGCATGTTTTCCTGAGCCTGAGCCATTTCTTCGCTGCTATCCGGAGGTGTGAAATCGTCATCATCCGGAATTTCCGGAGTAGCGATGTCAGATTCATCCTCTTGTTCTAATAAAGGATTAGCATCGATAGCCTGCTGGATCTCCTGTTGTAGTTCCAGAGTAGACAGTTGCAGCAGACGAATCGCTTGTTGCAATTGTGGGGTCATGGCAAGTTGTTGCCCAAGACGCAACTGTAAGGTCGGCTTCATCTACGGGATATGTCCTTAATTTCTAATTTCCGTATCGGTGCTTGTAACTAAGCAGTCCGTATTTTTATTATGGCTGATTATGGCCATAGGCACATTGTTTACAGGGTAAATCCTTCACCCAGATAAACTTGTTTAACGTGCTCATTTTGCAGAATCTCTGCAGGGGAACCTTCAGCAATCAGATTACCGTGGCTGACAATATAGGCTTTTTCGCAGACATCCAGCGTTTCACGCACATTATGATCGGTAATTAATACACCGAGTCCGCGATCCCGTAAATGTTCAATGATCCGCTTAATGTCGATCACGGAAATGGGATCGACCCCGGCAAATGGTTCATCCAGCAGAATAAAGCGCGGTTCAACGGCCAGTGCCCGCGCAATTTCCACTCTGCGGCGCTCACCACCGGAGAGACTCATACCGGTGTTTTTACGGATATGTCCGATATGGAATTCCTCCAGCAGCGCTTCCATTTTTTCTTTTTGCTCTGCCCGGCTCAGCTCACTGCGTAGCTGTAATACGCCCAGCAGATTTTCTTCAACGGTCAGACGCCGGAAAATAGAGGCTTCCTGTGGCAGGTAGCCAATACCATGGCGCGCCCGCTGATGCATCGGCATCGCGGTGATATCCAACTGGTCGATCATAACGGTTCCGCCGTCTTGCGGTACCAGTCCGACGATCATATAAAAGGAGGTCGTTTTTCCTGCACCATTCGGGCCTAACAGACCCACTACCTGACCAGTGGCGACCTGCAGACTGACGTTTTGTACGACCTGTCTGCCCTTGTAACTTTTCTTCAGGCCACTTGCTTGCAAAAGAGTCATAGATTTACGGTTTGCCTGCTTTGTTGAATTCTTCGATTTCCTGTGGAAGAAAAATAGTCTTCACGCGGGAACCTTTACCGCTGCTCTGCGCTATCATCTGCTGTTTCTGGATGTCATAACGGATCACATCACCGTTCACCTGATTATCATCCTGCTTCAGCTCGGCTTTCCCTGTCAGGGTGACCAGGCGATCTTTTAACTGATAACGTAATTCGCTGGCACTGGCGTTAACCGGTTTACCGTTGTCCAGGATCTGGAAAAAGGTGGCCGGCCGACCGGTTGCGATCATCTCATCATTCCCTTTCTCATGCCGTAATACCACTACTTTATCGGCGTGAATAATGATGGAACCCTGAGTGATCGTCACATCCTGCAGAAAAGTTACTTTATTTTCATTCAGTTCAGCCTCTTGGCTGACGGAGTCAACGACGACCGGTTGCTGATAATCTGATTGTTTGGCCTGCGCGCTGACTGAAAGCAGCAAAAGCAGTCCGAAACTAGCGTGGCTTAAAGTAAGTTGCATGGCCTTTATCCAAAATTTGGTAACGTTTGGTATTCAAATCAGCATGTAAGCCGACACCTTGGACATGATAGTCCGGACTGTCAATAGTGACGGGTTTATCGCTACTGATCTGGCGGCTGTTCATATCCATTTCCAGATAACTGGTTTGCATCCGGTCAATGTTGAGTGCCGGATTGTGATTTTTAATTAACACGCTATCACGCAGAATCAATCGATCATTACTGATCATTTGTCCGGAGTTCGCCGAGACATTCCAGGCTTTCTGGCCATTCGGTTCGAATGTCTGCAATACCGGATGCACCGCATCGGTCACTTTATTGTGCTGATAATAAAGCGCCTGATCGGCGGTAAAAATATCCGTTAATTTACCATCGGCACTGTAACGCTGGTTATGCAGCTTGGACGCGGTAAAACTCGGTAATGACAGATCTTTTTTCTGCAGCAATGTATTCTGATTATCATGCTGTGATGACCATTGCCATGCCAGCAGTGACACTAGAAACAGCAATAATATCAGTAACGTTTGCCGGTTGATCATACCGAGGTTCCCTGTGCGGAATCGAGCTGGCCGTGAGCCTGTAAAATCAAATCACAGACTTCTCTGACGGCACCATAGCCACCACTGGTCCGGGTCACCAGGTCTGCTTTTTGCAGTACCAGCGGATGAGCGTTTACCACGGCAATACCTAATGCGGCATTATGCATGACCGGTAAATCGATGACATCGTCACCGATATAGGCAGCCTGAGAAGCGGAGAGTTCCAGCTTATCCAGTAACGCTTCAAACGCGGGCAGTTTGTCGCCCTGGCCCTGATAAATATGCTGCACCCCCAGTGCCTGCATCCGGCGCTGCACTATGTTTGAACTGCGTCCGGTGATAACGGCCACATCAATACCGGCGTTCAGCAGAGCCTTGATGCCAAACCCGTCATGCGTATGAAAGGTTTTCAGCTCTTCACCGTCATTGCCCATATAGATCCGGCCATCGGATAAGACGCCATCGACATCACATACCAGCAGCCGGATCTCAGCTGCCAGTGCCATAATGCGTTTTTCCACAGTACCGTAAGGCGTGGCTATATAATCGCTCATACTACTCCGGCTTTCAGCACATCATGCATGTTAAATGCACCGACCGGGCGGTGTTGTTTATCCAGCACGATCAGTGCGTTGATTTTTCTTTCCTGCATCAGCTTCACCGACTGAGCCACCAGCATCTCGGCAGGGACGGTGATGCAGTTGGTTGTCATCACTTTGGTGATTGATGTGGTATGAATATCCAGTTGTTGATCCAGTATACGGCGCAAATCACCATCCGTGAAAATCCCGGCCAGTGTTCCGGTATCATCCAGAATCGCGGTCATCCCCAGACCTTTACGGCTCATTTCCAGTAAGGCATCGCTGACGGACGCTTTATCTGACACGGCCGGGATCTGTTCACCCTGATGCATGATATCTGCATTCCGCAGCAACAGTTTCCGGCCGAGCGCGCCACCCGGATGAGACATGGCAAAGTCATTCGCGGTAAAGCCACGGGCTTCGAGTAATGACACTGCCAGAGCATCACCAAGTACCAGTGTTGCGGTCGTACTGGAAGTCGGAGCCAGACCCAGCGGGCATGCTTCCTGTTCCACATGCAGACAAAGGTGAATATCGGCTTCTTTTGCCATGGTTGATTCAGGCCGGCTGGTCATGCAGATAAGCTTGATTCCCCAGCGTTTCATCACCGGCAAGACAGCCAGTATTTCGTTGCTTTCACCGGAATTTGAAATGGCGATGACCACATCATTGCTGCTGATCATGCCCAAATCACCATGGCTGGCTTCACCCGGATGGACGAAGAAAGCCGGGGTTCCGGTGCTGGCAAAACTGGCTGCCATCTTCCGGCCGATGTGTCCTGATTTACCCATGCCCATTACGATAACTTTCCCTTTGCAGTGGAAAAGCATCTGACAAGCCTGAGTGAATTGTTCATCCAGTGTCTGGAAAAGTCCTTCAATTGCCTGGAGTTCCAGACGTAAAACGCGTTCTGCGGACTGGCGGAAATCAAAATTAGTTGGCATTTACGATCCTCTGAGCGTGTTGCGCGAGATCACATTATATGAAAACCTCGGCACAGAAGCGATAACGGCACTTTTTTTGCCTGAAAACAGTATCAGTGGTACCTGTTTAATTGGCTACGACATTTTTCACCATATACAATGGGCGACAGAAGTTTGTCAGCGGAGGTTGCGTGAGTGATTCATTGATCCAGATCCGGGACTTAAGTTTCAGTCATGGAGAGCGGTTGATTTACGACAATATCAGTCTGGATATTCCCAAAGGCAAGATCACTGCGCTGATGGGACCCAGTGGTATCGGTAAAACCACCTTGCTGCGATTGATCGGCGGGCAACTGAAGCCGGATCACGGGCAGATCCTGTTCGATGGTGCCGATATTCCTCAGTTAAACCGACGCGATCTTTATGCTATCCGTAAACGTATGAGTATGTTGTTCCAGAGCGGCGCATTATTCAGTGGGATCAGTGTTTTTGACAATGTCGCTTATCCGTTACGTGAACATACCCGTTTACCGGAAGAGATTATCCGTACGCTCGTGCTGATGAAACTGGAATCGGTGGGATTGCGTGGTGCGGCCAGTCTGATGCCATCCCAGCTTTCCGGCGGTATGGCCCGTCGCGCGGCACTGGCCAGGGCGATAGCGCTGGATCCGGAATTGATCATGTATGACGAACCGTTCGCCGGCCAGGATCCGATCACGATGGCGGTGCTGGTAAAACTGATCCGCGAGTTAAACACGTCAATGGGGATTACATCCGTTATCGTATCGCATGATGTGGCTGAAGTGATGAGCATTGCGGATTACGTCTATCTGATAGCAAATCATAGTATTGTGGCGCATGGCTCGCCGGAAGAGTTGCGCCGTGAAGGTAATCCGGAAGTAGTGCAGTTTGTGCAGGGTTTACCTGATGGACCGGTGCCATTCCACTATCCGGCCATTGAATTGTTACAGGAACTTTAGATGTTGGTCGATTTAATCAGCCGTCTCGGACGGCGTGGCATACAAAGCCTGACGGCGACCGGACGTGCCGGCATCATGTTGTATCAGGCACTTGTTGGACGACCAGAACCGAGAAAACATTTCCCGTTGTTGATTCAGCAACTCTATGTCGTTGGCGTTGAGTCTGTATTGATTATTCTGGTTTCAGGTCTGTTTATCGGTATGGTGCTTGGCTTTCAGGGATACCGGGTGCTGGTGGATTTTGGTGCTGAAGCATCTCTCGGACCATTAGTGGCACTGTCATTGTTACGTGAACTTGGTCCGGTGGTTTCTGCTTTATTATTTGCCGGGCGTGCCGGATCGGCGCTTACCGCAGAAATTGGTCTGATGAAAGCGACCGAACAGCTGAGCAGTCTGGAAATGATGGCAGTTGATCCGCTACGCCGGATTGTCTCGCCACGCTTCTGGGCCGGGGCGATCAGCCTGCCGCTGTTGTCTCTGATATTTTGTTTTATCGGTATTATTGGTGGCAAACTGGTCGGTGTTGACTGGCTCGGCGCTGATGAGGGTGGTTTCTGGTCAGCGATGCAGGCATCGGTGGACTGGCAGGAAGATATTGTTCAGGGGATTATCAAGTCGGTAGCGTTTGCACTGGTCGTCACCTGGGTTGCTTTATTTAATGGTTATGACAGTCTGCCAACGGCAGCAGGAATCAGTCAGGCGACCACACGAACAGTAGTTCACGCCTCGTTGCTGGTATTGGGATTGGATTTTGTAATGACAGCCGTCATGTTCAGGTGAGAGCGATGAAGTTCAGCAAAATTGAGTTTCTGGTTGGGTGTTTCATGCTGGCGGGTATATTTGCCGGTGTCATGCTGGCATTGCAAGTAGCAGGCCTGACCTTTGGCAATAAGGGCGATACATATTCGCTGTATGCCAATTTTGATAATATCGGCGGTCTTAAAGTCAGATCTCCGGTAAAAATTGGTGGTGTCGTGATTGGCCGGGTATCTGATATCTCGATTGATGCCAAATCGTTTACACCGAAAGTGGAAATGCAGATCGACGAAAACTATAACCAGTTGTCTGACACCAGTACGGCAGCCATTCTGACTTCCGGCTTATTAGGCGAGCAGTATATTGGTATTACCCCCGGTTTTTCTGATGAAGAAATGGGAACTGAAATACTGAAAAGCGGCGATGCGATTTCAGATACCAAATCAGCGATGGTACTGGAAGATTTGATTGGCAAATTTGTCTACGGGCAGGCGGATGGCAAATCTGATGGCCAGACTTCTGCTGCAACAGATACTAATAACTAAAGCATCTAAGGAGTCACGCAATGTTTAAGTGGGTAAACCGTTGTGCTGTCTGGTTACTGTTACTGGTTTCTGCACAGTCATTCGCTATTAATTCACAAGATCCCTATCTGCTGGTCAAAGAAGCGGCAGGAAAGACATTCACTCGTCTGGAGCAGGATGCTCCTCAGGTTAAGCAAAATCCGAATCATCTGCGGACGATTATTCGCGAAGAGTTATTACCTTATGTAGATAACAAGTTTGCGGCGTATAAAGTGATCGGTAAAGAGCTGAAAAATACAACGCCATCACAACGAGATCGTTTTGTTTCAGCATTTACCGATTACATCGTAGCGACTTACGCCGATGCACTGGGAAAATATGATAAACAGACTATCAAGGTAGAACAGAGCCAGCCGCTGGATACCAAGAAAGAGGTCTCTGTAAAAGTGACGGTCATTGATCCGGGTAAACCTGAAATTAATGTGGTTTTTCAGCTACGGAAGAACAGCAAAACCGGCGAATGGAAAGTGTTTGATATGGTTGCTGAAGGTGTAAGTCTGCTTTCTTCCAAACAGTCTGAGCTGGGTGGTTCTATCCGTCAGAAAGGGATTGATAGTGTCAGCAATATGCTGGAACAACATAATTTAAAACCGGCTACTTTACCGGGTAAACAGTCATGAAACTGACTGGCAATCTTGATGCCGTCCAGGTGACACAATTGTGGCCGGGAAGGGAGGAGCTGTTCCGACAGAATGAGCTTGATGTCAGTTCCGTCAATAAGATTGACTCGGCGGGCGTCGCTTTTCTGGTCAAGTGGGCTCAGGCTTGTCAGGCAACCAATCAGCGTCTGTTAGTACAGGGCGCATCACCCGAATTAGTGCAGCTGATTTCATTATATGGCGTCAGTGCATTATTCGATCTGGCCTCATCGCAATAAACGAGAAATGATTATGCATCCAACCGAGATTGAGAGTATTCTTCGGGCCGCTCTCGCGCTGGACGAGTTATATGTACAGGGTGAAAACGGTCACTATAAAGTCATTGCCGTTTCTTCCCTGTTTGCCGGTATGAGCCGGGTGAAAAAACAGCAAACCGTTTATGCTCCGCTGAAGGAACATATTGCCAGCAATGCCATCCACGCCCTGAGTATCAAGGCGTTCACTCCGGAAGAGTGGCAACGTGATCGTAAACTGAACGGTTATTGAGTCAGCGCGGATTGCCGCGCTATGAAGTCTGAATATTGAGAAATCGTCATTATGGATAAATTTCGTGTGCAGGGGCCAACCCAGCTCACCGGAGAGGTTATTATTTCCGGTGCCAAAAATGCTGCTCTGCCCATCCTGTTTGCTGCTTTGCTGGCCGAAGAACCAGTAGAAATCCAGAACGTGCCTAAGCTTCGTGATATCGACACCACCATGAAACTGCTGAGCCAGTTGGGTGCCCGTGTCGAACGAAATGGCTCCGTACATGTTGATGCCGGTCCGGTAAATGTGTTCTGTGCGCCATATGATCTGGTGAAAACCATGCGTGCATCCATTTGGGCGCTGGGACCTCTCGTTGCCCGCTTTGGTCAGGGACAGGTATCTCTGCCGGGTGGCTGTGCTATCGGTGCCCGTCCTGTTGATTTACATATCAATGGACTGGAGCAACTCGGTGCCAAGATCACGCTGGAAGAAGGTTACGTTAAAGCATCGGTGAATGGTCGGCTGAAAGGCGCTCACATTGTCATGGACAAAGTGAGTGTCGGCGCTACCGTGACTATCATGTGTGCCGCAACGCTGGCTGAAGGCAAGACCATTATTGAAAACGCGGCCCGCGAACCGGAGATTGTTGATACAGCAAATTTCCTGAATACCATGGGTGCGAAAATCAGTGGTGCCGGCAGTGATAAAATTATCATTGAAGGTGTTAAACGACTGGGTGGCGGTGTCTACCGCGTGTTGCCGGATCGTATTGAAACCGGAACATTCCTGGTTGCGGCTGCAGTTACTGGCGGTAAAATTGTCTGCCGGAATACGCGTCCGGATACACTGGATGCGGTACTGGCTAAACTGACCGATGCCGGCGCTGATATTGAAGTCGGCGAGGACTGGATCAGTCTGGACATGCAGGGCCGTCGGCCGAAAGCCGTGAATATCCGCACTGCTCCGCATCCCGGCTTTCCTACCGATATGCAGGCTCAGTTTAGTCTGCTGAATATGGTTGCCGAAGGAACAGGGGTTATCACGGAAACTATCTTTGAAAACCGCTTCATGCATATTCCGGAGCTCATCCGTATGGGTGGTCATGCCGAAATAGAAAGCAATACTGTCATCTGTCAGGGTGTTGCCCGTTTATCCGGGGCTCAGGTCATGGCGACCGATCTGCGAGCTTCAGCCAGTCTGGTGATTGCCGGTTTTGTGGCGCAAGGTACGACAATAGTGGATCGTATCTACCACATTGATCGTGGTTATGAGAGCATCGAAGAGAAATTCCGCGCTCTGGGTGGCCAGATCGACCGTATTAAGGGTGAGTAAAGTCACTCCTTAGTGAAAACAAAGGCACCGTCGGGTGCCTTTTGTTTAACTGTTTCCTGATTCACTGAAACGCACGTCTTCTTCTACGGTAATGGTACAGACCAACTGTTTGCCATTGCGCAGCACGGTGAATTTAGCCTTCGTTCCGGGTGGCATCTCAGCAATGATATCCATGGCATCCCTGACATTATTGATGGGTTTATCATTGATCCGGAGCAGCAAATCACCCCGTTGCAGACCGCCTTTGACTGCCGGGCCATCACTGTCCATATTCTCAATGATTAATCCTTTAGAAAGTTGGGCGTCCTGTAATTTGGCAGTGACGGAATCAATCTGTACGCTGGAAATCCCGACATAGCCACGCTTAACCCGCCCGTGAGAGATCAGTTCATCCATAATCCGCTTCGCCAGCTGGTAGGGGATAGCAAAGCTGATACCGTAACCTTCCTGAGATGTCCCCATATGATAGGCTCCGGCATTGATACCGACCAGTTCACCGCGGGTGTTGACCAGTGCACCGCCAGAGTTACCGGAGTTAATGGCTGCATCGGTTTGCAGCAGATCCTGCCGACCGTTGCTGTCTGGTCCCATGGTGCTCAAACCAATGCGGCCGGTGGCACTGATAATGCCTTGGGTAATGGTTTGCCCAACGTTATACGGGTTGCCAATGGCCAGAACCACATCACCGACCAACGGAGAAAGTTGAGGATCCTGCGGGATCTCCGGCAGATTGTCGGCAGAGATAGAGAGCACCGCCAGATCCGTGGGAACATCGGCACCTACCAGCTCAGCAGTGAGTACCCGGCCATCCTGTAGTGCGACAATGATCTGGTCGGCATCAGAGATCACATGAAAATTCGTCAGCACATAACCTTTCCGGCTCATGATCACACCGGAGCCCAGATTCTGGGGTAACAGCTCTTTGCTGTCATTTAAGGCGGAGTGCTGAAAACTGCGGGTATAGATATTAACGACCGCCGGACCGGCCCGGCTGGCAGCATAGGCATAACTCAGCGGCGGCGCCTCTCTGGGATCATAGCTGTCGGAAGTAAACTGGCGTAAATGGGGAGCCCAGATGAGCAGACCTGCAAGCAACAGCCCTAACAATACGGCTTTGCCGATGTAACGTAAGGCTGCAATCCACATAAGTCCTCTCTCCATTCAAAACGAATGAAAAGAATAGCATATCTTTCAGAAGGATGGCCTGCTGACAGAACGCCAGCAGGCGTATTTGTTAACGCAGTACCAGATACAGGGTTGCGTCACCACGGCGGATATTCAATGCCAGAATATCGGCCCGGTTCTTCATTGCAGTCCGCAGCTCCTGCAGATTATTGATGCGGGTCCGGTTGACGCCGACAATCACATCATCTTTCTGCAACCCGGCTTGTGCGGCCGGAGAGCGTTGTTCCAGTTTGGTAATGACGACGCCGGTAACCTTTGAGCCGGGCTCACTGTTACCTAAAGTGGCGCCTTCCAAAGCCGGATGCAGCACACTGGCTTTGGTTTCGGAAAGATCAGCTTGTTTCAGTGTGACACTGACTTCCTGCTCTTTTCCATCCCGGATCACACCTAAGATGACCGTTTTCCCGGCGCCCATGGTGGCAATATTGGCGCGTAATTCACCGAATGAACGCACTGCTTTGCCATTCAGTTTCACGATAATGTCTCCGGCTTTTATACCGGCCACATCCGCGGCGGAATTTGGCATGACCTGATTAACAAAAGCACCCTGCTGTTTATCGGTACCAAAGGCTTTTGCCAGATCCGAGGTCAGTTCGCCACCCATAATGCCGAGTACACCGCGACGCACTTCACCATATTTCAGGATCTGCTCTGACAGGTCACGTACCATATTGGATGGGATCGCAAAGCCGATACCGATATTACCGCCGTTGGGTCCCAGAATTGCGGTGTTGATACCAATCAGCTCGCCTCTCAGGTTAACCAGCGCACCACCGGAGTTTCCGGAGTTAATCGCGGCATCCGTCTGAATGAAGTTTTCAATATTTTCGATATTCAGCCCGCTTCGTCCCAGCGCACTGATAATACCGGAGGTAACCGTTTGTCCCAGACCAAACGGGTTCCCGATCGCGATAGCAAAATCACCGACCCGCAGCTGTTCTGAGTTCGCCAGTTTAATTTCGGTTAAACCATCCGCTTTAATCTGCAGTAATGCGATATCGGATTGCTGATCCTCACCAATCTTTTTCGCTTTGACTTCCCGACCATCCTTGAGGGTAACTTTGATTTCATCTGCACCATCTATGACGTGATGGTTCGTGATCACATAACCTTTAGCGGCATCAATGATGACACCGGAACCCAGAGCCTGAAACGGCTGCTCCTGAACCTGAGCATCAGGCATATCCGGTCCGAAGAAGAAACGGAATTGCTCCGGGATCTCCTGTCGGGTGACCTTTTTACCTGAAACCAGAATGTTCACCACGGCCGGGGTAACCTGTTCGACTACCGGGGCCAGACTCGGCATATCCTGTCCGTCGACGCTCAACGGCAAGGCTGCCTGGGCAGGTAATACAGATAAAGCCATACTCAAACTTAATGCTAAAACACTCAACATGTGTCGGGTATTGCTCATGCGCTACAGCTCCTTACAACAAGACCAGGTAATTACCAACTCATTGTTATATGACAAGAATCATAGAGAAGAGTTCACGACGATTTGTGATCATTTAACAAACCAGATGGTTCACCGGAATAATCACGTGGCTGATGTACGCCTTCATTAACCGGTGCTGTCTGTTCGGTTTCTTCTGCCGGCACATCCGGCTGGATGCTATAAATCGTCTGACTGTTAGTCAGTTTTTCGCTCTGTTCGGACATATGCTGTGACATCCGCTGATATTGCGTACCCAATTGCTCCATCAGACCGGAGAAGCCAATAAAGTGATCCTGCACATCACGTTTATATTGTTCAAATTCTTTGCGTGTTTTGGTCAGTTCTTTGTGTAACTTGGCCGCATCACCGGCTCGGGAGGTGGAACGTCCTGCGACAAAGCCAACAATCAGGCCAATCAGTACAAACAGGATCATGGTGAATTCAGTCGTCATAACAACACCTTATACATTTCAGGACACGGCCTCACTATAGCCGCAGACTTTGAGTAAGTGTATCGCTTTTGCTCAGTGGACACTACGGAGTGTGACTTCGCAATAAAAACCTGGAAATCAGCTGAAACGAAGAGAATATTTATCCACAGATAAAATGAAAATCAAGATGCTTTTCTCGTCAGCTTCTCCTATAATCTTGCGGCCCACGTTACAGGCCACCTCCGTAGACGGTGCCCACGCCGCTACGCGTGGACTAGCAACTCCTGCAGGTCTTGTATTCGAAGGGGTACAAGCGAAAGCATTCACAGATTGCGTCTCAAGATAGACGTGATTGTTTTTTTTATTTAGGTAATTTGGGTTTACTCGATGAAAACTTTCGTTGCCAAGCCAGAAACCGTAAAGCGTGACTGGTACGTTGTTGACGCAGAAGGCAAAACTTTAGGCCGTCTGGCTACTGAAATCGCTTCCCGTTTACGTGGTAAGCATAAAGCAGAATTTACTCCGCATGTTGATACCGGTGATTATATCGTTGTTATCAATGCAGAGAAAATCACTGTGACAGGTAATAAAGCTGCGGCTAAAACTTACTACTCCTACTCTGGTTTTCCAGGTGGTTTGAAGTCTATTACTTTTGACAAACTGATCGTTCGCAAGCCAGAAATGATTCTTGAGATCGCAGTCAAAGGTATGTTGCCAAAGGGCCCGCTGGGTCGTGCCATGCTTCGTAAACTGAAAGTTTACGCAGGTACCGAGCACAATCACGCTGCTCAACAACCTCAAGTACTGGACATCTAATCGGGAGCTGGCAAATGGCTGACAATCAATACTACGGCACTGGCCGTCGCAAAAGCGCTACCGCTCGTGTGTTTGCTAAAGTAGGTAGCGGCGATATCGTTATCAACAAGCGTTCACTGCAGGACTACTTCAGTCGTCCTACCGCTCGTATGGTGGTTATGCAGGCTCTGGAACTGGTCGATATGACTGGTAAACTGGATCTGTATATCACTGTAGCTGGTGGTGGTATCACTGGTCAGGCTGGCGCTATCCGTCACGGTATTACCCGTGCACTGATGCAATATGACGAATCACTGCGTCCTACTCTGCGTAAAGCAGGCTTTGTTACTCGTGACGCTCGTCGCGTTGAACGTAAGAAAGTGGGTCTGCACAAAGCGCGTAAGCGTCCACAATACTCCAAACGTTAATTTTTACGTTATACAGTATTTGTGTTGCGAAAAACCGTCTGGCGAAAGCCGGACGGTTTTTTTTTATCCGGGAAAAAGCGGATCCTGTGCTATAACGAATGTTAATTGTTATCAGATCGTGTCACAGTACAATCCTCGGAAAAGCTCGGGTAGTAGAAATTATCAGCGACAGGTATCATGCTGATAACAGGATATGATTTGGCAGGAGAACAGTAAAAATGAAAAAAATTGAAGCAATCATTAAACCGTTCAAACTGGATGATGTGCGTGAAGCATTGGGTGAAATCGGTATCAGCGGCATGACCGTTTCTGAAGTAAAAGGCTTTGGCCGTCAGAAAGGGCATACCGAGTTATACCGTGGCGCTGAATATGTTGTTGATTTTCTGCCAAAGGTAAAACTGGAGCTGGTAGTCAATGACGAGGATGTTGAAAACTGTATTGAAGCCATCAATCGCAGTGCCAAGACCGGCAAGATCGGTGATGGTAAGATTTTTGTCACTGCGGTAGAACGCGTCATTCGTATTCGTACCGGCGAAGAGAACGAAGAAGCCATTTAATCTCTTCCTGCGACCACATCGTTGCTGTTTTCAATAACAGATGGCGGTGTGGTTTTGTTTTTATGGATAGTTGTACCATGTTAAAACCGTTTTTCCTGCTGACGCTGTTATTGCTGACAGCCTGTAGTTCCACCACAACCAACCGTCCGGATAATCCGGAGAATATCTGTGATATTTTCCGGCAAAACAGTGACTGGTATGAAGCTGCGCTGGATATGCAGACGCGGTGGCGAGTGCCGCTCACGGTATCGATGGCGATGATGTATCAGGAATCGAGCTTCAGGCATGATGCCAAGCCGCCGATGGATTATTTCCTGTTTATTCCGCTGGGTCGTCGCAGCTCGGCTTATGGTTATGCTCAGGTCAAAGATGAGACCTGGGGCGATTATAAAGATCAGACCGGAAACAGCTGGGCGGATCGCGATGATTTTGCCGATGCCATCGATTTTATGGGTTGGTATTCGTACAAAACCAGCCGGGTGAACAAGGTGGCTCCGTCTGATGCGTATAATCAGTATCTTAATTACCATGAAGGCTGGGGCGGTTTTCGCCGTGGTACCCATTATCAGAAACGCTGGTTGCTGAAAACCTCACGGGTTGTGGACGCACGGGCAAAGCGGTATGCGGTACAGTTTCAGCAATGTCGCAGTTCGCTGTGAGCTTAGAATTTTAAAGGAGGCAGCATGCCGTTATTAGATAGTTTTACTGTGGATCATACCCGGATGCAGGCGCCTGCTGTACGTGTGGCCAAACAGATGCGGACACCACATGGTGATCCGATTACCGTGTTTGATCTGCGTTTCTGTGTGCCGAATCAGGAGATCCTGCCGGAACGTGGCATTCATACGCTGGAGCATCTGTTTGCCGGCTTTATGCGTGATCATCTGAATGGCAGCGATGTGGAAATCATTGATATTTCCCCGATGGGCTGCCGAACCGGTTTTTACATGTGCCTGATTGGTACGCCGGATGAGGCCCGCGTTGCGGCTGCCTGGAGTGCTGCCATGGAAGACGTACTGAAAGTCGTGGATCAGGCGAAGATCCCGGAGCTGAATGAATATCAGTGCGGTACCTATCAGATGCATTCGCTGGAAGAGGCGCATGAGATCGCGCGCGCGATTCTGGCGCATGGTGTTGGTGTTAATAAAAATGCGGAACTGGCATTGCCATCCGATAAACTGGCTAGTCTGTAACTATGAAACATGAAAAATCAGCGCCGGCGAAGCAGGAAGTCTCGCGGCATAATGGTTCGGGGCAAGGAGCAGAAATGAATCAGGAATTACAGGAATGGCAGGAAGAGACGGCCGAGATTATTGCTGAACTGGTCGAGGACGGCAGTAATCCGGATGCGGAATATCCTATCGAACATCATTTCGCGGCAGTGGATTTTGACAGTCTGGAAAAGCTGGCGGTGGATCTGTACAAAGCCGGTTTTGAAGTCGAAGATGCGGAAGAGGTTGAGCTGGATGACGGCGCGATCGTGTTCTGCTTCGATGCCACGAAAGAAGGTTCGCTGGACGTTGAGCGTATCACTGCCGAGATCTCGACGCTGTTACCGTTGTGTAAGAAGTACCACGTTGATTATGACGGCTGGGGCACTTACTTCGCGGAATAACCCTATTTCAGTATCATGAAAATCAGAAGGCGGCTAACTTGAAACTAGCCGCCTTTTTTGATCTCAGGTGAATTAAAGCTGCCCAGACTGATAATCGCTGATCGCTTGCTCGATTTCGCTGCGGGTGTTCATGACAAACGGTCCCCACTGGACGATCGGTTCACCTAACGGCTGCCCGGATAACACCAGCAGCTGATCACCGGCTTGCCCCTGCAATAAAACCCCAGTCGCTTGCGAGTCATTGCTCAGAATAGCCATCCGTCGTGGAGCAATAGTCTGACCGGCTACGTGCGGTTGGCCCTGTACCACATACACAAACGCATTATGCCCGGCAGGGATCGGAACAAACAGTGGCTGCGCGCTGGTCAGCTGAATATCCAGATATACAGGGTTCGTATCCGGGCGTTGCAGTGGCCCGACAATGTCATTCCACGACCCGGCAACCACTTTCACCCGATGACCTTCGTCAGTCGTGACAACCGGAATTTGTGCCGCAGGTACTTCGGCATAGCTGGGTTTCGCCAGTTTGTTTTTTGCCGGCAGGTTGATCCATAACTGAAAACCATGCATCAGACCGGCCACCTGCTCCGGTGTTTCGGAATGCAAAATGCCTTTGCCTGCGGTCATCCATTGCACATCGCCGGGACCGACAACACCTTCATGGCCGGCATTGTCTTTATGCCGCATCTGGCCAGCCAGCATGTAGGTGACGGTTTCAAAGCCGCGGTGTGGATGCTCTGGGAAGCCGGCAATATAGTCATTCGGATCGTCGGAGCGGAATTCATCCAGCATCAGGAATGGATCAAGACGACGTTGCCATTGCTGGGTTAGTACACGGATCAGATTTACACCAGCACCATCGCGGGTTGGCTGACCTTGTACGATATGTTCTGTTTTACGGCTGCTCTGAGACATACTTCCACCTGTTGCTACATTTTGTTTACAACTACAGTATGGCTTCAACTCAGTCGAAAAATAAGCGGATTATTTGGCTTGGTTTGTTCGATTTAATCGAATGATTTAACGCTATTGCCGATCGGAGAGAGTGAGCCAGCGCCAGCTGGTGGACGAGGCTCAGTCAGACAAGAAAGCGACGGATTAATCTTTTTTACTGCTTCAGTGCGGCAAGGATTTGTGCGGTATTGTAACGCATCATCTCCAGATAGGTTGGCGCGGGACCTTTGTCATCTGACAACGCATCAGAGAACAGAGGTTGTCCCGGTTTCACACTGGTTTCTTTGCTGATTTGCTGCATCAGTCGCGGATCAGAGATGTTTTCCACAAACAGTGCTTTGATATTTTCCTTGCGGATCTGTTTGATAATCTTGGCAATGTCACTGGCAGAGGCTTCAGATTCGGTGCTGACACCCTGAGGTGCAATCGTGGTGATCTGATAGCGGGCTGACAGATAACCAAAAGCATCATGACTGGTGATCATCTTGCGTTTTTCCGCCGGAATGGCAGCAAATTCCTGCAGCAGTGATTTATCCAGCTGTTCCAGTTGCTGAATATAGTTGCCGGCATTCGTCTGATAATCAGCTTTATGCGCCGGATCAATCTGGCTTAAGCCATCGGCAATGTTGCGGACATACTGAATGGTATTCGGAATGCTGTGCCAGGCATGAGGATTCTGACTGCCGTGCTGATGCTCATCTGCTTCGTCATGATGCTCATCGGCATCATCAGGCTGGTTTTGCTCTTCGTCACCAAAGGCTAAAACGTGAATACCGGCACTGGCGGTGATCACTTTGCCTTTGTAGTGACTGGCAGAGACCAGACGCTCCATCCAGCCTTCAAAGCCCAGACCATTGACCACAAACAGCTGTGATTTGGTCAGGCGGATAGTGTCCTGTGGCGTTGGCTGATAAACGTGAGCATCGCCATTCGGGCTTACCAGGGTCGAGACGGTGACATGTTCGCCGCCAACCTGTTGCACCAGATCGCCCAGAATAGAAAAACTGGCGATAACCGGAATTTTATCGTCGGCCAGTACGAACGGCGAGCAGAGGCTGCTGCTGAGCAATACCGATGTGAGGCAATGAGAAAAACGCATGAAGACTCCTTAAGCTTGCAGATGAGCGCGTCGCACATAACGCCAGAGCAGACCACTGCGGTGACCGGCAATGATAGACAGAAAATAGCAGACCCCCAGCGTCAGAATGATCGCCGGACTGGTTGGCCATCCCAGATGATAGGAAACCAGCAAACCAGCCAGACTGCTGAACATTGCCAGCACCACCGAAATCATCAGCAGATGACTGAGACGGTTGGTCCAGTAGCGGGCGGTGATCGCCGGCAGGATCATGATCCCGACCGCCATCAGCGTGCCAATGGCGTGGAATCCGGCAATCAGGTTCAGTACTGCCAGCAGCAGGAAGGCGATATGCGCGACCGGCCCCATGCGGCTGACGCTGCCAAGGAAGTCGGGGTCGAGACATTCCATGACCAGCGGACGATACAGGAGTGCCAGCAGCAACAAGGTCAGTGATGTCACGCTGCCGAGCAGCCACAGTGCGGCATCGTTCAGCGCCAGTGCCGAACCAAACAGCACGTGCAGCAGATCGACGCTGCTGCCATTGACGGAGATGATCATCACCCCGAGGGCCATCGAAATCAGATAAAAGGCAGCCAGACTGCTGTCTTCACCGCTTTCGGTCAGGCGGGCCACGAAACCGGAGAGGATCACCACCAGTCCGCCAGCCAGCAGACCGCCGATGGTCATGGCTTCAACCGATAATCCGGCGACCAGATAACCCAGTGCCGCACCTGGCAGAATGGCATGTGCCATGGCATCCCCGGTCAGGCTCATGCGACGCAGCATCAGGAAGACGCCGACCAGCGGCGCACTCAGTGACAGGGCAATACAGCCGGCCAGTGCCCGCAGCATAAAATCAAATTCGGCGAATGGCTCGATCAGCCATTGCCAGAGCAAAGCTAACATCAGGCAACATCCTTTTCTGATTGGTGACAGACCGGTGCATGTTCATCGAACGACTCGATCTGGTGACGGGCGCGTTGCCAGTTTTCTGGTGTGAGCACCTCGGTGGTTGCACCATATGCGACTAACTGGCGAGCCAGCAGCAGACTGTACGGAAAATGGTGACGCACCTGTTCACTGTCATGCAGTACCGCCAGAATGGTCCGGCCCTGCTGATGCCAGTGTTGCAGCAGTTGCAGCAGATCCTGGCAGGTCCGGCTGTCGATGGCATTAAACGGCTCATCCAGCAGGATCAGTTCGGCATTCTGCAGATAGAGACGGGCAAACAGGGTGCGTTGCATTTGTCCGCCGGAAAGCGACGCTATCGGCCGGTTAGCAAAACCCTGCATACCGACAGCCTGCAGTGCATGTTCGATCTGATGCCGGTGCGCTTTGGTGAGACGGCCAAAACTCCCCAGTTTATGCCACAATCCCATACCGACCAGCTCGGTAACACTGATAGGGAACTGTCGATCAATCCGCGATTGTTGCGGCAGATAGGCGATCTGTTCGCGCTCTATTCCGTTCAGCTGCAGGTGTCCCTGTAGTGGCTTGAGTTGTCCCATAATGCCTTTCAGCAACGTGGATTTGCCGGCACCATTAGGGCCGACGATTGCCAGCAACTGCCCGGCCGGGACATCCAGATTCAGATGATGGATTGCCGGATGGCGGTCATAGCCCAGTGTCAGATTTTCACAGTGCAACATATCAGCTCATGCTCCATAACAGTAAAGCCCAGATGGGCAATAACACGATGGCAGCCACGAATAAGCGTTGCCAGACCGACCAGAACAGACTGGCCGCCGGACGTACGGTGGAAGAGTGATGAGAATGCGGCATAAACAATAACCGGAGGTTACAAATTGCTGCGGATGTTATAACATAACACCCGAGATGAAAAGGGTTATCAATAAGACTTTTTGCTGCTGAACAGGCAATGATTCGGTATCCTTAGTGAGTATCAGGTTATTCAGGAGAGTTGGGTTCATGCAGCATGCCTCACCACATTGTGAACACAATCAGGCGGGATTAACGACCAATCGCAAGCTGGTGCTGGATGCGTTATTACAGGCTGATCGTGCGGTCAGTGCCTATGATGTGCTGCAATTGTTGCGGGCAAGAGAAGTGCACTGGCAGCCACCGACGGTTTACCGCGCACTGGGGTTTCTGGTGGAAGCCGGCATGGTGCATTATATCCAGTCGATCCAGAAATACATGGTTTGTCATCATCAGCACTGCGGCCATGTCACTCAGCTGCTGATTTGTCACCAGTGCGGGCTGGTGCAGGAAGTGCCGATTGCGGAAAGTCTGGTGGCTGAGCTGGAGCAGCAGGCCGCGACACATCAGTTTGAACTGATCCCGCAATTTCTGGAATTGCAGGGTATTTGCAAGACCTGCAAAGACGCAAAAGCCAGCTAATCATCCCATCAGCAGCAGAGTCAGTTGAGGGCGTTCAGGTAGCAGAACGCCGACACGCCATAAATACATCCCTGTAGGCTCGGGCGGCGGCATCCTTGCCGCCAACGGTCGCTTATCTGTTACCTGAATGCCCTCACGGCAGCATGATTTAAAAGTCACAGATTGACTATCCCATCATCCCGCAGTCGTATGGATGCTGTTATGCTTTAGGTATTCACTGTCAACGGATTGCCTGAAAATGACTTCATCTACTGCCATTCCTTTACCTGCATTACTGTCTGAACTGGCGGCAAAACAGTGGCGACGTCTGCTGGAGCGCGCTGATGCACAGCAGCAAGCGCTGTTTTTATCTCATCAGCCGATGTTGCTGCGTTTGCTGGCGTTATCTGATTTTGTCGCCGAGTCATTTATTTATTCTCCGGCCATGCTGGCTGAACTGCTTACCAGTGAGCGATATTTGCAGGCAGAACGCAGTGCGGCGTATCCGGCTCTGCTGCAAACCGCCTTACAACACGTGGACAGTGAGGATAGTCTGAAGCGGGTGCTGCGCCAGTTCCGTCGGGAGCATATGGTGCTGATTGCCTGGCGTGAGTTGCTGGGCTTATCCGAAGTAGAAGAAAGCTTTAAACATCTCTCAGTGCTGGCGGAAAGCCTGATCATGGCAGCCTATGACTGGCTGTATACCAAAATGTGCCGTGAAGCCGGTACGCCGATCGGCAGGGAAAGTGGCGAACCACAACGCATGCTGATCTTTGGTATGGGTAAGCTGGGCGGAGGGGAGCTGAACTTTTCGTCCGATATTGATCTGATTTTTGCTTATCCGGAACGGGGCTTCACGCAGGGCGGACGACGGGAACTGGATAATCAGTCCTTCTTCACCCGTCTGGGCCAGCAACTGATTAATGCGCTGCATCAGCAGACCGCGGATGGTCAGGTGTACCGGGTCGATATGCGGCTGCGGCCATTCGGCGATTCCGGTCCGCTGGTGGCAAGTTTTGCGGCGCTGGAAGAGTATTACCAGCAGCACGGCCGTAACTGGGAACGTTATGCGATGGTGAAGGCGCGTATCATGGGACCGGAAAATGATGACAGCCGCTACCTGATGCAGATGCTGAAACCGTTTATTTACCGCCGCTATGTGGATTTCGGGGCGATTGATGCGCTGCGGAAAATGAAAGGCATGATCGTCGCTGAAATACGGCGCAAAGGGTTAAAAAATGACATCAAGCTGGGGGCCGGTGGTATCCGTGATGTCGAGTTTATTGTCCAGGCTCATCAGCTGATCCGGGGTGGCCGTGAACCAGAGCTGCAGGTGCGGCATATGCCGGCGGCACTCCGGGCGTTACAGCAGCATCATGTGCTGACGGATGAGGAATATCAGACACTCTCGTCCGGTTATCACTATCTGCGGCGGGTAGAAAATATCCTGCAGGAGATCGCCGATCAGCAAACCCAGACATTACCGGATAATGACCGGGATCGGCTGCGGGTGACGGTCGCCATGGGATATCACTCCTGGGAAGAATTCGCTCAGGCCTTACAGCAGGTACACGCGGCGATTCACCAGTTATTCAGTCAGGTGATTGGTGAGCAGGAAGAGCAGGAATCGGATGTGCCTACTGCCTGGCAGGATATGTGGCACAGCCATTTACCGGCGGAAGATCTGGTGCCGTTATTGCAGCAGCAAAATGTGGCGGAAGCAGAGAAACTGGCAACGGAGCTGACACACTTACGCGATGAATGTCTGCACCGGCCGATCGGCCCGCAGGGACGGGAAGCATTGGGGAAACTCATGCCGCGTCTGCTGAGCCTGCTGGTGCAGGATGCCGCCCCGACGGAGCTGCTGAACCGGATCCGCAAAGTGCTGCTGCATATTGCTACCCGTTCCGCCTATCTGCAGTTGCTGGCTGAAAATCCGGGCGCACTGAAACAGTTACTGAAACTGTGTGCGGCCACACCGCTGGTGGCTGAGCAGCTGGCGCGATATCCGGTGTTGCTGGATGAACTGCTCGATCCGGCACAGTTGTACAACCCGACCCCCCTCAATCAGTATCGGGATGAACTGCGTCAGTATCTGCTGCGGGTACCGGAAGATGATGTCGAGCAGCAGATGGAAGCGTTGCGCCAGTTCAAACAGATCCAGTTACTGAAAATTGTCGCGGCGGATATCGCGGGTGCCTTACCGCTGATGAAAGTCAGTGATCACCTGACCTGGCTGGCGGAAGCGTTGCTGACGGAAGCAGTCAATCAGGCATGGGGTCAGCTCACGGCCAGACACGGTTTACCACCGCTTTCCGTAAAAAACGGCGAGAAAAATTTTGCGGTGATTGCCTATGGCAAACTGGGTGGTATTGAGCTGGGTTATGGTTCGGATCTGGATGTTGTGTTTATCCACGCGACCGAAGGGGAAGGGTATACCAACGGGGATAAACCGCTGAGTGTACGGCAGTTTTATGTGCGTCTGGCACAGAAAATCATTCATCTATGTGAGACCCGTACGACGTCCGGCATTCTGTATGAAATTGATATGGAACTGCGCCCGTCCGGTGCTTCCGGCATGCTGGTTTCTACGCTGAATGCTTATGAGCATTATCTGCAACATGAAGCCTGGGTCTGGGAACATCAAGCGCTGGTGCGTTCGCGGGCCGTGTATGGCGATGCTGCGCTGCTGGCCGGTTTTGAGCGGGTGCGGGCTGAGATCCTGAGTCAGCCGCGGGAAATCCACTCACTGGCGAAATCGGTGGCGGATATGCGCAATAAGATGCGCAAACATTTGTTGCGCGGTACGGCGGATCAGTTTGATCTGAAACAGAGCGCGGGCGGCATGATAGAAATTGAGTTTATTGCTCAGTTTATGGTGCTGGCCTATGCGGCGCAGAATCCGGCATTACTGACCCGCTGGTCGGATAACGTGCGTATCTTTGAATCTTGTGTGGAAGCCGGATTACTCACAGAAGAGGAATCGATTACACTGAAAAAAGCCTATCTGGCAATCCGGGATCGGGCGCATCGTTGTACTTTGTCCGGCGTAACCCGGATTATTGATGGTCAGGAATTACAGGAAGAACGCGCAGCAGTAGTGGCTTTGTGGCATAAGCTGATTGATCGGCAGTTACCTGCACCGGATCAGCCGATCCAGTAAATATGACCAACAGGGGGATGATACCCCCTTTAATTCCCTCTAAAAATGTAATCGTTTACATTCATTTTATGACGGGAATCACGCCATGAATAAAATCTGACAGTCAGTTTCATATCTGCTCTTTATGATGAAATTTATAACCCATCATTTCTGCTGAATAAGGAGGAATGATGTATGAAAATAGTCATCAAGAGGAGTGTCTATGCAACTGGCTCAGTGTCTGGCGCGTCGTGATTGGGAAAATCCGGCGGTTACCTCTCTGCATCGTCTGGCGGCTCATACGCCGCAATCCAGTTGGCGTGATTTGGATGCAGCCCGCAAGGAATTACCATCGGACTCAGTTGTCAGCCTGAATGGTGACTGGCAGTTCAGTTACTTTGCTGCGCCGGAAATGGTGCCGGAGGCATGGTTACAGGCGGATTTGCCTGACAGCAACGTGCTGCCGGTGCCATCGAACTGGCAGATGCATGGCTATGACATTCCTATCTACACCAATATTAAATACCCGTTTCCCTGCACTCCGCCGTTTGTGCCGAAAGAAAATCCGACCGGTTGTTATTCCACAACCTTTGATGTTTCCGCGGAATGGCTGAGTGCTGGCCAGACCCGCGTTATTTTTGATGGTGTCAATTCAGCGTTCTATCTCTGGTGTAATGGTCACTGGGTAGGGTATTCGCAGGATAGCCGTTTACCGGCGGAATTTGATTTAACCCCTTATCTGCAGGCGGGAAGTAACCGGCTGGCCGCGCTGGTATTGCGCTGGTCTGATGGCAATTATCTTGAAGATCAGGATATGTGGCGCATGAGCGGGATTTTCCGCGATGTGTCACTGCTGCATAAACCGGCGACCCGGCTGGCCAATGTATCTGCCCGTCCGGAGCTGGATGCCTGTTACCGTGATGCACAATTACATCTGCAGGTGGATGTCAGCGGCGAATGTGCGGCACATCAGGTGGCAGTCTGGTTGTATGACGGTGACGAAGCACTGGTGTGCGAGCGCCGGGCGATCGGCACCGCCGCGATCGACGAAAAAGGGGTCTATCACGATCGGTTGTTACTGTCGCTGCCGGTAAAAGCACCGCGTTTATGGTCGGCGGAGGAGCCGAATCTGTACCGGTTGGTGGTCGCCCTGGAAACAAACGATGGCGTGCTGGTGGAGGCCGAAGCCTGTGATGTCGGTTTCCGCAGTGTGGAAATCAAGAACGGTTTGCTGCTGGTCAATGGCAAGGCAGTACTGATCCGTGGTGCCAACCGGCATGAGTTTCATCCGGAGCGCGGACAGGCGGTACGTCCGGAGGATATGCTGCAGGATTTGCTGCTGATGAAGCGCTATAACTTCAATGCGGTACGCACTTCGCATTACCCGAATCATCCTTACTGGTATCAGCTCTGTGACCGCCTCGGTTTGTATGTGGTGGATGAAGCCAATATCGAAACGCATGGCATGACGCCGATGAGCCGTCTGTCGGACGATCCGCTCTGGGTGGGCGCGTTTACCGAACGTGTCACCCGCATGGTGCAGCGCGATTTTAACCATCCGTCGATCATCATCTGGTCGCTGGGGAATGAATCCGGTCATGGCGCAGTGCAGGACAGCATGTACAGCTGGGTGAAATCACGTGATCCGAGCCGTCCGGTACAGTATGAAGGCGGTGGTTCAGATACCGCCGCAACCGACATTGTCTGCCCGATGTATGCGCGGGTGGATGAGGATCAGCCATTCCCGGCCGTGCCGAAATGGGCGATTAAAAAGTGGATCGGTATGCCGGGTGAAGCGCGGCCGCTGATCCTCTGCGAATACGCACATGCGATGAATAACAGCCTCGGTGGCTTTGCCCGTTACTGGCAGGCATTCCGCCAGTATCCGCGTCTGCAGGGCGGCTTTGTCTGGGATTTTGTCGATCAGGGCATCAGCCGCATCAGTGCGGACGGTAAGCCTTACTGGGCCTATGGCGGTGATTTCGGTGATACCCCGAATGATCGTCAGTTCTGCCTGAACGGCGTGTTCTTCCCGGATCGCACCCCGCATCCGTCGCTATACGAAGTACAGAAGGCGCAGCAATTCTTCCAGTTTAAACTGCTTTCCACTTCACCACTGAAAATAGAGGTCAGTAGCGAATATCTGTTCCGTCATTCCGATAATGAACAGTTGCGCTGGCAAATCATGCAGCAGGGAGAGCGGAAGGCCTCCGGCGAGCAGGCATTATCAGTCGGGCCGGAAGGCACAATCATGCTGACCCTGAGCGAGCAGTTACCACCGCTGACCGCAGGCATCGAAGCCTGGCTGGATGTTTCGGTGCATATGCTGCACGATACGCCGTGGGCAGAAGCCGGCTTTGCGGTAGCCAAAGAGCAGTGGCCATTACCGGTGGCGCTGGCTGCTCCGGTCTGCGAACACCATGCTGCAGAGATTACACCGCTGCTGGAAGACAAAGGCGATAAATGGCAGATCTCGGCTGGTGAACAGTGCTGGTGGCTGGATAAACAGTCCGGTCTGCTGACCGACTGGCAGCAAGCCGGACGCGCGTTGTTGCTGTCACCGCTGCAGGAGCAGTTTGTCCGGGCGCCGATTGATAATGATATCGGTGCCAGTGAAGCGGATCATGTTGATCCGAATGCCTATATTGCCCGCTGGCAGGCAGCCGGACTGAATCAGCTGCAGGATCGTTGTTTCTCCGTACAGACGTATCAGAGTTCCGATGGTGTGGTTATTCAGGTGGAGCGCGGGCATTTTCATGCAGAACGATTATTGCTCCGCTCTCTCTGGCAATATCATTTTACGGCACGGGGTGAGTTGCAGCTGAACATTACCACCCAGGTGGCAGAAGGTTTGCCATCACTGGCGCGTATCGGCATGGTGCTGCATCTGGATGAGCAAAGTGATCAGGTGAACTGGTTTGGTCGCGGCCCGCATGAGAACTATCCGGATCGTCAGACATCCGCGCACATTGGCTACTGGCAATTGCCATTAGCCGAACTGCATACGCCGTATATTTTCCCGTGTGAGAATGGTCTGCGTTGCGACACGCGTGAACTGCAACTGGGCGGCCTGCAGGTCAGCGGCCAGTTCCATTTCCGGGTCAGCCCGTTCAGTACCCGACAGCTGGCGGATACGCGTTATCAGTATCAGCTACAGGCAGAAGACGGTTTGTTCCTGCATCTGGACGGCTTCCATATGGGGATCGGCGGTGATGACTCCTGGAGCCCGAGTGTACATCCCGATTATCAGCTGGGGGCGGGGACGTATCGCTATCAGGTGACGCTGAAATATCAGGCGTAACCATAAAAAGAAGGCCGCAAAAGCGGCCTTCTTTGTCTCGGCAGAGCAGGATTATTTATTGTTATCCCAGATCCCCGGTTCGATTTTCGCTTTCATTTCCGGGAACTGATTCACATCAAAAGTCGGTAATTTACCGGCTTTACGTTGTGCGTTGTAATCTTTCGCCAGTTTGGATGCGGTACCGGACAACAAAATGATGGCAATCAGGTTGGTCACAATCATGAATGCCATGGAGATATCAGCCAGTGTCCAGACAACCGGCAACTCAGCCACCGCGCCAAACATCACCATCCCCAGTACACACAGACGGAAAAGTGCCAGACGGGCCGGGTGATTGTGTTCCAGGAACACCAGGTTGTTTTCGGCGTACGCGTAGTTAGCGACAATCGAAGTAAAGGCAAAGAAGAACACCGCAAACGCGATGAAATAATTGCCAGCACTGCCGATGTGCTCCGACAATGCCGCCTGCGTGAGTTGGATCCCGGTCAGGTTATTACCCGGCACATACTGATTGGAAAGCAATACGATTGCCGCAGTACAGGTACAGATCACGATGGTATCGATAAATACCCCCATCATCTGCACATAACCTTGTGATGCTGGATGCGGCGGATAAGGACTGGCGGTTGCAGCAGTATTTGGAGCTGAACCCATCCCTGCTTCGTTAGAGAACAGACCACGCTTGATGCCATTCATCATTGCCTGGGCGATGGTATAACCCAGCGCACCGGCGCCCGCCTGTTCCAGACCAAAGGCAGAATTGATAATGGTCATGAACACATCTGGTAACTTCTCCAGATTCATGCCGACAATAACAACAGCCAGAAGCAGATAAGCGATAGCCATAAATGGCACGACCAGCTCGGAAAAACGCGCGATGCTGCGTAGGCCACCGAAAATAACGATGCCACTCAGAACGGCTAATACAACGCCGGTGATCCAGTTTGGAATACCGAATGCAGACTGCATGGCGCCACTGATCGAGTTGGCCTGCACCGAGTTAAAGGCCAGACCAAACGAGATGATCAGGAAAATGGAGAACAGCACGCCCATCCAGCGCTGACCCAAGCCTTTTTCCATGTAATAGGCCGGACCACCACGGTAGCTGCCATTATCGTCTTTCACTTTGTAGAGCTGCGCCAGCGTACTTTCTACAAAAGCGGATGCCATTCCAATCATCGCGATCAGCCACATCCAGAAAATAGCACCCGGACCGCCGAGGTAAATGGCGACTGCGACACCGGCCAGATTACCGGTACCGACGCGTGCTGCCAGACCGGTACACAGTGCCTGAAAGGAGGAGATCCCGGCGGCATCACTGACGGTACTGTGTTTCAGTACGGTGAACATGTGACCGAAATGACGGAATTGAATGAAACCTGTACGGATAGTGAAAAAAATCCCTACGGCCAGCAGCACATAGACGAGCTGGCCCCATAAGAGGTCACTCAGTGCATTAATTATATTTTCCATTTCTGGCTTCCTTGTTTGACATGAACCGCGTTTAAATCTGCCCATTAATTATAATGGCCATATGAATTCTTATGCGTATGTGGCGGTGAATTATATAAAAATTGAGCAGAAGGCATAGTAAAAATACTACTTAGGATCATTTTAGCGGATTTACGGATGGATTTTTGTCCTGTTTGCAGAATAACAGCCTGATATTCTGCCGGATAAAAAAGCCCTCAGCTTAGAGGGCTTTTTCAGAGATAACGGAATTATTTACTCATCATCATGCAACGCTAATGGCGCAACGGATTCATCAAATTCCTGTAATGGTTTATGTGTTTTACCGACATAGGTATAAATCACCGGCAGCACAAACAGCGTAAAGAACGTACCGATGGTCAGACCGGCGACGATCACGATACCGATACTGAAACGACTGAGCGCCCCGGCGCCCATCGCCCCCAACAGTGGTAACAAACCGGTCACCATCGCCGCGGTAGTCATCAGGATCGGACGCAGACGCACGCGGGCCGCGATCTTCACCGCATCCATCTTGCTCAGGCCTTTCAGCAATTGCTGTTCACGGGCTACTTCGCAGATCAGGATACCGTGTTTACTAATCAGCCCGACCAGCGTGATGATCCCCACCTGGGTGTAGATGTTCATGGTCGAGAGCCCCCACGCCAGCGCGACCAATGCACCGCTGATGGCCAGCGGTACCGACATCATGATCACCAGCGGGTCGCGCCAGCTTTCAAACTGTGCGGCCAGCACCAGGAAGATCACACACAGTGCCAATAGGAAGGTGTACATCAGTGCACTGCCTTCCTGCACATACTGACGCGCTTCGCCCATATAATCATGCTGATAACCCAGTGGCAGTTCCGAGACCACATTCTCTTCCAGCCATGTCACCGCATCGCCCATCGGCATGATCGGCACAATACCGATCGTGGCCGAGTTCAGCTGGTTGAAATGGGGCAGGGCGCGGATTTCGCTTTTCAGATCAACCGTGACCAGATTACTCAGCGGGATCGACTGACCGTTTGCTGCGGTCACATAGTAGTGTTTGATCGATTCCGGATTGAGACGGAACTGACGCTCCACCTGCGGGATCACTTCGTAGCTGCGGCCATTCAGTGACACCCGGTTGACGTTGCCATCGCCCATCAGCGTGCTCAGTGTCTCCGCAATAGCCAGCATCGAAACACCATAGGCACCGGCTTTATCGCGGTTGATCGCGATATGCATGGTGGCCGAATCAAAGGCCAGATCCAGATCGGTATACACGAACTGACGGTTGGTTTTGATTTTTGCCAGCGCATCGCTGGCCACTTCAAACAGACTGCGGAACTCGTTTGGTGTAGTGATCACCAGCTGTAACGGCAGACCACCGCCGGCGCCCGGCAGTTCCGGGAACTGGAACGAACTGATCGCCACGCCCGGCATATCCTGCAGGGCAGCGTTAGTCCGTTGCACGATCACCGGTGCTTTCTCACGTTCACTCCATGGTTTCAGGATCGCAATCGCCAGCCCCTGGTTATTGTTCGGAATACCCGCCAGCGCCAGATTGGTCGACATGGCCGGATCTTTCATCAGCGTTTCACCCGCCGCGGCCATATTGTTCTGTATGTAGTCGAGGTTCGCCGTATTCGGCGCCTTCGCCATCATCAGATACGCACCGCGGTCTTCTGAGGGTGCCAGTTCGGCCGGGATCAGTTTAAACAGCAGCGGCATCACGGCCAGCACGATAATACCAAAGATAATAATCACTGGCCGGCGGGTCATCACCTTATCCAGCATCCGGCTATAACCGGAGGTAATGCTGTTCAGGGTGTTTTCTACCCCGCGCTCAAAGCGGTTCGGGTTGATGTGAGGTTTTAACATTACCGAACACATCATCGGCGACAGTGTCAGTGCGATAACCCCGGAGATAAATACCGCGCCAGCCAGCGTCAGCGCGAACTCCTTGAAGATCGAACCGGTCACGCCGCCCATCAGTGCAATCGGGGTATATACCGCCGCCAGCGTGATGGTCATCGTGATAACCGGGCTGGCAATTTCGCGTGTCCCGATGATCGCGGCACGGAACGGTGGCTCCCCGGCCTTGATGTGCCGGTCGACGTTTTCTACCACCACGATAGCGTCATCCACCACCAGACCAATCGCCAGCACCATGGCCAGCAGGGTGATCAGGTTGATGGAAAAGCCAAACATCTGCATCAGCATGACCACACCAATCAATGACAATGGAATGGTCACAATCGGGATCACCACCGCGCGCATCGAGCCGAGGAACAGCGCTATCACCACCAGTACGATCGCCGCCGCTTCTACGATGGTTTTCAGCACTTCATGGATGGATTCGTTGATCGCCTGCGTCGAGTCATACAGCAGTTTCATGTTCATGGTATTCGGCAGGTTACGCTCAAAATCCGGCAATAACTTGCGTACATTGGCCGCAATTTCCAGCGGATTCGCCGACGGAGCGGAGTCGACAGCCGCGATCACGGCTTCTTTACCATTTGCCAGCGCACGATATTGGTCGTGGTTTTTCTCCAGCGAGACTTTCGCGATATCCCGCAAGCGGATCACCGCGCCGTCATGGCTGGCGACGACCAGCTCCTCCAGTTGTTCGGTACTGTTAACCTGCGTATCCGCTTCGGCGTTATACAGCACAAAATAGCCGGTCGCCTGACCGGGTGCGGATTGGTAGTTATTCGACTGCAACACAGACAATACCTGCGTTGATGAGAGGTTATACGCGCCCATTTTCAACGGGTCTAACCAGACACGCATCGCGAACTGAGTACCGCCGTACAGGTTAACTTTAGCCACACCGGGAACCGTAAACAGCTGCGGTTTGATCACCCGTTCCAGATAATCGGTGATTTGGGATGAATTCAGTTCGGCACTGGAGAACGCGATATAGACGATGGAAGTATTACTACCGGTGGAGGAGGTGATACTCGGATCATCCGCTTCTCTCGGCAGCTGTGAACGTACCGAGTTCACCTTGGCCAGTACATCCGCCAGCGCCGCGTTCGGATCGGTATTCAGACGCATATTCACCGTAATGGTGGAACGCCCCAGCTGACTGCGCGAGGTCATGTAGTCAATGTTTTCCGCCTGCGCGATAGCCTGTTCGACCGGCTGGGAGATGAAGCCCTGAATAACGTCAGCACTGGCACCGTAATAGTTGGTGGTGACCGTGATCACCGTATTGGTGACTTTCGGATATTCGCGGATCGCCATGCCACGCAAGGCTTCCAGTCCGAATAACACCATCATCAGACTGATAGTCACGGCCAACACGGGCCGCCTGATAAAGAGATCAGTAAAACGCATATTCGGCTCCGTTACAGTGCAGGAACAGTAGCCGGTTTCGCCAGTGTGTTATCTTCCACTGCCTTGACCTGACTGCCGTTGGATAAACGGATTTGGCCGGAAGTGACCACCACGTCACCGGCTTTCAGACCACTCAGTACATGAGCGACCTCCGCTTCACGTTCACCGACATTCACGACGACCTGTTTCGCGATGTTCACCGGCTGACCCTTGGCGTCTTTACCCTGTTCCACGACATACACGGTCTGGCCGTAGAGGGTAAAGTTAATGGCCGTCTGAGGAACAATGATCTGCTCTCGGATCACCGGCAGCAGCACCTGAACTTTGGCGTACATACCGGAACGCAGCAGCCCTTCCGCATTCGGGATCGCAGCCTGGACTTCGATCACACCGGAGAGCTGTTTTACCGCCGGTTCAATCGCGGCAATCGTGCCTTTGAACGGACGTTGCGGATAGGCATCGACCATGATGTCCAGTTGCTGGCCGACTTTGATTTTTGCCAGTTCGGTCTGCGCAACCGTAAAGCGGATCTTCATCACTGAGGTGTCTTCCAGTCGTACGATGTTATCGCCCGCTTTCAGATACTGACCCAGAAACACATTGCGTAAACCGACCTGACCATTGAACGGTGCGCGGATGGTCATACGATCAATCGTGGCCTGCAGCGCATCAATCTGCCCTTGCAGTGCCAGATACTCGGCCTGCGCATCATCCAGATTGCCTTTGGAGACTCCGCCTTTGGTATACAGGCTGCGCATGCGTTCATAATTGGCCTTTGCTGCCGGCAGCTTGCCTTGCGAACTCTTCAGATTGGCTCGTTCGACATCGGTATTCAGTGACAGCAGCAGTGTGCCTTTTTTCACCTGCTCACCCGATTCAAAAGAAAGCTTATCCACGGTGCCGGCAATCTGCGTGCTGATATCCAGCCCCTGATTGGGTTCAATAAAGCCAATCGCCTCCAGTGTTGGCGACCAGTCGCTGCCTTCCACGGTCAGCGTCGTTACCGGAAAGACCGGTGCCGGCTTGCTGGCCATCTCTTTACCCTTCTGGGCAAAGTTATAGAAGTTAAAACCGATGACACTGCCGAACAGCAACAGCGCAACCAGTATCATAATGACCATCCACTTTTTCATTCTGCTCTCCGTTATTGTGTTTTCTGATGGGACGGCAGGGATCATTCCGCCAGAATGGCACGCCAGCTGGCCCGGATCAGTTGCTCTTCCAGTTCCGGCGTCATCTCAAAAGGGGTTACCCTTTGAGTTTGTGAAATACTTAATACGGAACCCAGGCTCAAATAGCCCAACATACACGGCGGCATGTTGCGTAAAAGACCGCTTTCAATGCCATCCTGATAGAACTGTTCTACCGGTTTCCATTGTTCATCCGCCCAGAGGCGGTCATCTTCGTTATAAAACGGCGAACGTTCATAGAGATCTTTAAAGTGCACCAGATTCTGTTTTTCTTTCAGCTCGTGATACGCGTTTAGCCAGAAACTCCGATACCGTTCGAAAGGTGCCAGCGCCGGGTCATAACCTTTCAGCAGACAACCCAGCATATCGGTGACGGCCCGGCGATAGATGGTGCGGATAAGCCCCTCTTTGCTGGCGAAGTGCAGATAGACGGTGCCTGCCGCGATACCGGCTGCCTTGGCAATCATCTGCATTGAGGTGCCATGAAAGCCATGGCTAATAAATAACTGCTCAGCATGAGCCATGATTAATTCAGGTTTTTCCAGCGCCATATTCACACCCATAAAAAATGAATGAACGTTCATTCAGTTAATTGAGTGTAAATTGATTTACGGTCAGATCAAGCTTTGCCGACCGAAAACTGAGCAACAAATATCCGGATTGCGCGGGGATTGGACAGAGTTGCAGCAACTGAACATTTTTTTATTAAAATTGCTGGACATGTTTTTCATCAGACCTTAATATTCGCCCCGTCTTGAGGACAAGGCGCCCGTAGCTCAGCTGGATAGAGCGTTGGCCTCCGGAGCCAAAGGTCTCAGGTTCGAATCCTGTCGGGCGCACCAAGCGTTGATAGATTCAACTGAGAAGTTCCAAGATAGCAATGGTGGCTATAGCTCAGTTGGTAGAGCCCTGGATTGTGATTCCAGTTGTCGTGGGTTCGAGCCCCATTAGCCACCCCAGATTTAAAAGTAAAGAATAGTGATGCGAAGGTGGCGGAATTGGTAGACGCGCTAGCTTCAGGTGTTAGTGCCTTCGGGTGTGAGGGTTCGAGTCCCTCCTTTCGCACCAATCTTTACTAAAGAGTTACAAAATCGGTGATTAGCGCAGCCCGGTAGCGCATCTGGTTTGGGACCAGAGGGTCAAAGGTTCGAATCCTTTATCACCGACCACATTCAGAAAACCCCGCTTCGGCGGGGTTTTTGCTTTTCTGCGTTTTGAAATATTTCCTCTCCAATTTTTATCGCATCTCAGACGACGAAACTCTCCGTAGCTATGCTTTAATTAGCTATATCTTATTAATCCCGCTGGAGATATGAGTGCATGAATACATCGGCTGGACGTAAGCCGCTGAAGGCGATCTTCTTTGATTTTGACGGCACGCTGGTGAATTCGGAGCCGTTGCATTTTCAGATGTGGCAGCAGGTGTTAGCGGCCTATGGGGTTGGCTTAACCGTTGAGCAGTATAAAGAGCATTACGCGGGTGTGCCGACCACATTAAATGCCGAAGATATGGTAAGGCGGTTTGCTTTGCCGGTGCCGTACAATGTCATCTCGGATGCGAAAAAATCACTCACCCGGGCGGTCGTTGCGAGTGCGGGGTTTCCGTTAATGCCGGCGGTGCGGGACATACTGGCGCATTTTTCCGGCCATGATCTGAAGCTGGGAATTGTGACGGGGGCCGCCAGACGCAATGTGGATGTGACATTACGGGTGCATGCCTTGCATGACTATTTTTCGGTGATTGTGTCCGGGGAGGATATCAGCCGGAACAAACCGGCGCCGGATTGTTACCTGCTGGCCATGGCGCAACTGGGGATTACCCCGGCCGAATGTCTGACGTTTGAAGATACGGAATCTGGTGTCAGGGCGGCTGCTTCGGCGGGCGTGGCGTGTCTGGCGGTACCGACTCCCATGTCTGCGCACCACGATTTTTCGACTGCCGAGGGCGTCTTTGCCTCATTACAGGAGGCCTCGGCCTGGGTGGATACAACGTTTCTGACCGGCACCAAATAACGGCCACACGTCCGTGGCGATGGATAAATTGCCGCATTCTATGGTCATCATATGATAATAAAGTGTGCATTGAATGGTAAATGCACGCGAATTGGTGTCAAATTGAGCAATCAGTCAGAACGGCGTTATCTTTGATTTCCCTTTTATAGTGTTGGTGGCATAATGCACGCATTCGGTGATTAGCGCAGCCCGGTAGCGCATCTGGTTTGGGACCAGAGGGTCAAAGGTTCGAATCCTTTATCACCGACCATCTTCAGAAAACCCCGCTTCGGCGGGGTTTTTGCTTTTCCGGCGTCCGGAAAATTTCATCATCTATTCCCTGAGCGAAGCGGGTCAGCGATGCCTGTGCCGATAATCGTTCTATCTTTCTTTGCCGTATGACTTTGCTTGCCTGGTGGTCCTTTCTGGGGCCCAGAATTGGTGCGATTCGGGTCAATTAATCCTTACTTTTGTCAGTAATGATCCAAAAAGGGATTTGTTTGGGTGTTTTTTGTCGAAAAAATCATTTTCCGGAATTGGCGCATGACTTGCATCATTGTTAACCGAATACCGCACTTGATGATGATGGCGTGTTTGCGCTGACTTCTGTGCCACAACTTGTTAATGGATGACTAGGGTTCCGGCTTGGCAAACAATGCTTAAGTGACTGGTCCGAGAGTTATCGACCTTCCTGAAGGTTACACGGCGGGACAAAAACCCGGGAGACAGCGGCGCACAGCCATGATCTCTCGTATTTGACCAACGTGCTCCCAGGGAGGGAAACATGAAAAAATCTTCATTTGGCTCGTCATTCCGCAAATGGCTGTGTGTTGGCCTGTTGCCGGTCTTTTTATTCGGTTCTGTTCCTGCGTTTGCGAAAGAAAAATTCAAAGTTGCCTGGACGATTTATGCCGGCTGGATGCCCTGGGACTATGCGGCGCAAAGCGGTATTGTCAAAAAATGGGCGGATAAATACGACATTGAGATTGATGTCGTACAGGTCAACGACTACGTCGAATCGATCAACCAATATACCGCGGGTGGCTTTGATGGTTGCGTGATGACCAACATGGATGCGCTGACGATCCCGGCGGCCGGTGGCGTTGATTCTACCGCGCTGATCGTGGGTGATTATTCCAACGGCAATGACGGTATCGTACTGAAAGACAAAACCTCACTGAAAGATATTCAGGGTCAGTCGGTGAATCTGGTTGAACTGAGTGTGTCGCATTATCTGCTGGCGCGTGCGCTGGAAACGCAGGGGCTGAGCGAGAAGGATGTGACGGTCGTGAATACCTCGGATGCCGATCTGGTTTCCGCTTTTACTACACCGGATGTCACTGCAACAGTGACCTGGAACCCGCTGTTATCTGAAATCATGAAACAGCCGAATGCGAACAAAGTATTCGATTCCAGCCAGATCCCCGGTGAAATTCTTGATTTGATGGTGGTGAAAACCGACAAGCTGAAAGCGCACCCTGAGTTGGGTAAAGCGCTGACCGGTGCCTGGTATGAAATCATGGGTGTGATGTCGGGTTCGGATGCCAAAGCCAAAGAGGCGCGCACGCTGATGGCGAAAGCGGCCGGCACGGATCTGGCGGACTATGACTCGCAGCTGAAAGCGACGTTCATGTTCTATAAACCAGCGGATGCGGTGGCGCAGACTCAGAGCCCGAATCTGAAGCTGACCATGCAGCAGGTAGCGGAGTTTTCCTACAAGCACGGCCTGTTAGGTGACAGTGCACCGAATGCCGGTTTTGTCGGGGTGCAGACGCCAACCGGGATTTACGGTGACGCCAACAACGTGAAGCTGCGTTTTGATCCGACTTATATGCAGATGGCTGCCGACGGCAAGCTGTGATCTCAGGTTTTAAGGAGATAGGCGATGGCCCGACTCATTAATCGACAACCGGATCGCTTAGGTCGCTGGTTACTGGCACTGCTGCCGTTTGTGATTGTGCTGGTGCTTTATTTGCTGAATTCAGAAGCGCGTCTGGCGGTGAACCCGAATGACAAGCTGCTGCCTTCTTTTCCGGCGATCTTTGATTCGATTGCAAAAATGGCGTTCGAGCCGAGCCGTCGTACCGGGGAATACCTGCTGTGGGCCGATACGCTGTCCAGCCTGCGTCTGCTGCTGATGGGGGTCGGCATCAGTGCGCTGCTGGGGCTGAGTGTCGGCTTGCTGAATGGCGGCATTCCGCTGATCCGGATCCCTTTTTCACCGCTGGTCACGACTGTGTCGTTGATCCCGCCGATGGCGATCCTGCCGATTCTGTTCATTGTATTCGGACTCGGCGATCTGGCGAAGGTGATGCTGATTGTGATTGGCATCTGCCCGATCCTGATCCGTGATTTGCAGTTAAAAACACTGAGTCTGCCGGAAGAACAACTGATCAAGGCGCAGACACTGGGGGCGACCAGCTGGCAGATTTTGCTGCGCATGATGTTGCCGCAGGTGTTACCGCGTCTGTTTGAGGCGGTCCGTCTGACACTCGGCAGTGCCTGGCTGTTCCTGATTGCAGCGGAGGCGATTGCCGCGACGCAGGGGCTGGGCTACCGGATTTTCCTGGTGCGGCGTTACCTCGATATGTCGGTGATCCTGCCGTATGTGGTCTGGATCACGCTGCTGGCGTTTGCGATGGACTGGTTATTAAAAGTGACGGCCCGGAAAGCGTTCCCCTGGTATTTCGGTCGTAACGGGGAGGCACAGGGATGAGTATGCCAATCCTGCAGGCGAAAAACGTCTGGAAAGAATACGGCGATGTGTGTGTGCTGGAGCGCATCAACGTCTCCATCAATGCCGGTGAGTTTGTCACGGTGGTCGGTGCATCCGGTTGTGGCAAAAGCACCTTCCTGAAACTGGTGCTGGGCACCGAGAGTGTGTCGCGCGGCGAGTTGTTGCTGGATGGCAAACCGATCCCGCAGGAACCGGACGAGCATCGCGGCATCGTGTTCCAGAAGTATTCGGTGTTTCCGCATTTAACCGCACTCGGCAATGTGCTGCTGGCGGATGAGTTCGCGCAATCCAGATGGCTGGGCAAGTTGTTCGGTGCTGCAAAAAAGCAGGCGGAAGAGCGCGCGGTAGCGATGCTGGAACGGGTGGGCTTAGGTCATGCGTTACAGCGTTATCCGAGTGAACTGTCCGGCGGCATGCAACAACGGCTGGCGATTGCGCAGGCACTGATGAAAAAGCCGCGCATTCTGCTGCTGGATGAACCGTTCGGGGCGCTGGATCCCGGTATCCGCGCGGATATGCATCAGCTGATCCGTGAACTGTGGTTACAGCAGGGCTTAACCATTTTCATGGTGACGCACGATTTGAAAGAGGGATTTGCGCTGGGCAGCCGGTTGTGGGTGTTTGATAAAGCACGGCATGACCCGCAATCGCCGCAACGCTATGGCGCGCAAATTACCTATGACATTCCTTTACACGGTGGAAAGCTGAAAGCCGAAGATGCGCAACGCTTTTCACCGGAAGCACTCTTATCCTCAGAAAAAACAGAAGGGGAGCAATAACATGGCCGAATTACTGTATGAAGATGCACTGCCGGGTGGCAGTCACTGGTCGATGGTGATGCCGGCAGGGTCGCTGCTGAAAATCACCGATGTGGAAGGTGGCGCCAATGTCGGGATGCTGTTTTACAACCCGCGCAACCTGCTGGAGCGTTATAACGCGCCGGATACGCTGAAATGTCAGCACACCTTTAAACTGACGACCGGGCATTGTCTGTATTCCGATATGGGCCGCATTTTTTGCTCGGTTATTCAGGATGATACCGGCTGGATCGATACCGTGGCCGGTACCACCAACAAAGCCAAAATCGCGGCGCGCTGGGGCGATCGTGATTATCAGCATGAGCGCAATCTGTGGAAGCAGAACGGCTACGACAGCTTTCTGGTGGAAGTGGCGAAATACGGGCTAGGCGCGCGCGATCTGGCGGCGAACCTCAATCTGTTCAGCAAAGTGTTTACCGATGATGAAGGTAATCTGCAGTTTGCCGAAGGGCATTCCCAGGCTGGCAACACGATAACCCTGCGCTTTGAAATGGAAACGCTGGTGGTGTTTAACACCTGTCCGCATCCGATGAACCCGGCTGCTGACTATCCGCGCAAACCCATTCAGTACGGGGTGTATAAGGCGGATCCGGTGGCGGCGGATGATATCTGCCGCATGTCCCGTCCGGAAAATGGCCGTGGTTTTGAAAATACCCGTCGTTATGTTTGCTGTGCCGGTCACTAAGGAGCCATTCATGATCAAGGAAAGTCTGTTAAACCCGGTTGATGTTGCCTATCGCGAAACGGTGCGGGCGGGGGATTACTGGATGAAAGTGGTAAAAGCCGGCCAGACCATCCGCATTGTCGATTCGGAAGGTAATCAGGCGGCGGACACACTGTTTTACTCAGCGGCTAACCCGGCCGAGCGTTACAGCGCGGTGGATACCATCCGTGAGCAGGGCAATGTCTATCTGACGACAGGTTCTGTATTGATGACCAACGAAGGCCATCCGATGCTGGAGATTGTCGCCGATACCTGCGGTCGTCACGACACACTGGGCGGTGCCTGTGCCACCGAGAGTAATCAGGTGCGTTACGATCTGGGCAAAAAACACATGCATGCCTGCCGCGACAGCTGGTTGCTGGCGGTGACCGAAAATCCGGAATTCGGCATGAGCAAACGCGACATCACCCATAACATCAACTTCTTCATGAACGTGCCGATCACCGCGGATGGTGGTTTGAGCTTTGCCGACGGTATCAGTGCGCCGGGTAAATATGTCGAGCTGAAAGCATTGATGGATGTGATTGTGCTGATTTCCAACTGTCCGCAGCTGAACAACCCGTGTAATGCCTACAACCCGACCCCGGTTGACGTGCTGGTCTGGAATTAACTAGCCAAAAGATTTGAGCGCAAGGACGACCTTGAGCCGCTCCCTGATTTTTTGCGGGACGACCCGAAGTCTGACGGAAGATACCTTCCGGCAGCATTGAACAGAGTTAAACTTATGTTCAGTAAAGTATTGATTGCCAACCGCGGCGCGATTGCCTGCCGAATTATCCGCACCCTGAAAAGCATGGGTGTTACCTCTGTAGCGGTATATAGCGAAGCCGATGCGGACAGCCGTCATGTGTTAGACGCTGACGAAGCCTGGTCACTCGGTGAAGGTGCTGCCGCACAAACCTATCTCGCGCAAAACAAACTCATCGCCATTGCCAGACAGACCGGCGCGCAGGCCATTCATCCCGGTTATGGTTTCCTCAGTGAAAACCCGGATTTTGCCCGTCGTTGTGTCGAGGAAGGGCTGGTGTTTTTAGGCCCGACCCCGGAGCAGATGGTGGCGTTTGGTCTGAAACACGAAGCGCGGGCGCTGGCGGAAGCGGCACAGGTGCCGTTATTGCCGGGCACCGGTTTGTTGTCATCATTGGATGATGCGTTAGTTGAAGCGGCACGCATTGGTTATCCGGTGATGCTGAAAAGTACCGCCGGTGGTGGTGGTATTGGTATGCAGCGCTGCTTTTCTGCGGAAGAGCTGACGTCAGCGTATGCATCGGTCAAACGGCTGTCGGAAAACAACTTCAGCAACGGCGGCATGTTCCTCGAAAAGTTTATCGAAAATGCCCGTCATATCGAAGTACAGATGTTTGGTGATGGTCAGGGTAAGGTGATTGCCATTGGTGAACGTGACTGCTCCGCCCAGCGCCGTAACCAGAAAGTGATTGAAGAGTGTCCGGCGCCGAACCTCTCCGACGACGTGCGTCAGGCATTACAAGCGACCGCGGTGCAACTGGGTCAGCAGGTGTGCTACCGCAGTGCCGGTACCGTGGAATATGTCTATGACGACCTCAGTGGCCAGTTCTATTTTCTCGAAGTAAACACCCGCTTGCAGGTCGAGCACGGTGTTACCGAGCAGGTGTATGGCGTGGATCTGGTGCGCTGGATGATTGAACTGGGCGCCGGTGAACTGGCACCACTGGATAGTCTGGCGAAAGATCTGACGCCGAAAGGGCATGCCATTCAGGTGCGGTTGTATGCCGAAGATCCGGCGAAGAATTTCCGTCCGAGTGCCGGGCTGATCAGTCATGTCAGCTTTCCAGAGCAGGATCGCAAAACCTGCCGTATCGATCACTGGCTGGATGCCGGTCTGGAAGTGCCGCCGTTCTTTGATCCAATGCTGGCAAAACTGATTGCCTGGTCGGCAGATCGTGAGCAGACCATTCAGCAACTGAGCGCTATGCTGCAGCACAGCGAAGTTTACGGCATCGAAACCAACCGTGATTATCTGCTGGCGCTGCTGAGCAGTGAGGTGGTGCAGCAGGGCAAAGTGCTGACCCGCACCTTGAATGAATTCAGTTACACCCCGGCAACGATTGATGTGCTCTCCGGTGGCACGCAGACCACCATTCAGGATTTCCCCGGCCGCGTTGGTTACTGGGATATCGGCGTGCCGCCGTCCGGTCCGATGGATAACTGGTCGTTCCGTCTGGGCAACCGTTTACTGAAGAATGACGAAACCTGTGCCGGACTGGAAATTACCCTGTCCGGGCCGACACTGAAATTCAATACCGCCCGTCAGATCGTGCTCAGTGGTGCCGCTATCGACGCAAAACTTGATGGTGCACCTGTGCCGATGTGGCAGGTGGTCACGGTGCCGGCGGGCAGCACGTTGCAGCTGGGCAAAGTGGCGACTGCCGGGGCGCGCAGCTATCTGCTGCTGGCGGGCGGCATTGATTGTCCGGAATATCTGGGCAGCCGTTCCACCTTTACGCTGGGGCAGTTTGGCGGTCATGTCGGCCGCTCGCTTCAGGCCGGGGATGTGTTGCATCTGCCGGAACAGTCTGTACTGGTAGCAGAACAAAGCTTACCGACTGAACTGCAACCCGCGATTGCCAATCAGTGGGAACTCCGCGTCATTTACGGCCCGCACGGTGCGCCGGATTTTTTCACCGATAACGATATTACCGCCTTCTTCGCCACCGACTACGAGGTGCATTACAACTCCAGCCGGACCGGGGTGCGTCTGATTGGCCCGAAACCGGAGTGGGCACGCGCCGATGGTGGCGAGGCGGGATTACATCCGTCCAACCTGCACGACAACGCGTATGCCATCGGGACGGTGGATTTTACCGGCGATATGCCGGTTATCTTAGGGCCGGATGGCCCGAGTCTGGGCGGCTTTGTCTGTCCGGCCACCATTGTTAAAGCCGACCTGTGGAAGATGGGCCAGCTGAAAGCGGGCGATAAAGTGCGTTTCGTGCCGGTGTCGATTGCCGATGCCGAAAGACTGGAACGCGCCCAGCTGGCAGAACTGGACTCATTAACCGCACAACCGGTTACTGTTGAAATTGCACCGCCCACCACGCCGGTGCTGAAAATCCTGGCGGCGGAAAAATACGGTGAAAAAGTAGTGTATCGCCCGAGTGGTGATGATTATCTGCTGGTGGAATACGGCACGCAGGTGCTGGATATTCGCCTGCGTTTCCGTGCCCATGCGCTGATGCTGTGGCTGCAGGAAGCCGGTATTGCCGGGGTGCTGGAACTCACGCCGGGCATCCGTTCGCTGCAGATCCATTACGATAATCTGCAGTTACCATTGACGCGGTTACTGGAATTACTGGAACAGGCGGAAAGCGAGCTGACCGATATCGAGCAGATCAAAGTGCCGGCGCGTATCGTGCATCTGCCACTGTCGTGGGATGACGAAGCGACCCGGCTGGCGATCCGCAAATACGATGAGCTGGTGCGTAAAGATGCGCCGTGGTGCCCGTCGAATATCGAGTTTATCCGCCGCATTAACGGGCTCGACTCCATCGAACAGGTCAAAGAGATTGTCTTTAATGCCAACTATCTGGTGATGGGCTTGGGTGATGTCTATCTCGGTGCGCCGGTGGCAACACCACTCGATCCGCGGCATCGGCTGGTGACCACCAAATACAACCCGGCACGCACTTGGACCCCGGAAAATGCGGTCGGCATCGGCGGCGCGTACCTTTGCGTGTATGGCATGGAAGGGCCGGGCGGTTATCAGTTTGTCGGTCGCACGCTGCAGATGTGGAACCGCTATCGCCAGACTGCCGAATTCAGCCAGCCATGGCTGCTGCGCTTCTTCGATCAAATCAAATTCTATGAAGTCTCTGCGGAAGAGTTACTGAAAATCCGCCGTGATTTCCCGCGCGGGCGTTATCCGCTGAAGATAGAAGAAATCGAGTTCTCACTGGCCGATTATAACCAGCTGCTGGATGAACATGCGGATGAAATCCGGGTGGCGAAAGAACGCCAGCAAACCGCGTTTGAAGCCGAGCGTCAGCGCTGGATTGAAAGCGGTCAGGCCAACTTCAGTGCCGACGGCGACATGATGCTGGAAACCGGCGAAGAGGAAGAGCTGCCGGATCATCACAAGGCGGTGGAAAGTCTGGTCTCCGGTAACGTCTGGCAGATGCTGGTCAACGAAGGTGAGCAGGTCAAGGCCGGCCAGCCGTTGCTGATCATCGAATCGATGAAGATGGAAATTGAGGTGCTGGCACCGCATGCCGGTCTGGTGGTCAATGTCTGTCGTGAAGCCGGACAGCAGGTGCGCGCCGGACAACGTTTACTGGTACTGGAGGAATAAGCATGACGCAACCGATGACCATCAGTGCCATTCATGACGCATATCGCCGCGGGGAACTGACCCCGCATCAGTTAGTACACCGCTGTCTGCAGCAGGCGCAGGCGGACGAACGCCATGTCTGGATCTCGCTGCTTTCCAGCGAACAGCTACAATCGTATCTTGACGGGCTGGAAGGACATTCGCCGGACGATCTGCCCCTGTTCGGCATTCCGTTTGCGATCAAGGACAACATCGATCTGGCCGGGCTGCCGACGACCGCGGCGTGTCCGGATTTTGCCTATCAGCCGCCGGCATCAGCCTTTGTGGTGCAGCAATTGATTGCAGCCGGTGCCATTCCGCTGGGTAAAACCAACCTCGATCAGTTTGCAACCGGGCTGGTGGGCGTGCGCAGCCCATATGGTGCATGTCAGAACAGTATTGATCCGGACTATATCTCCGGTGGCTCCAGCTCCGGTTCGGCGGTGGCGGTGGCGACCAGTCAGGTCTGTTTTTCACTGGGCACCGATACCGCCGGTTCAGGTCGGGTACCGGCAGCGTTTAACAATATTCTCGGCTTAAAAGGCACCAAAGGGCGCATCAGTTGTTCTGGCGTGGTGCCGGCCTGCAAGAGCCTGGATTGCGTGACCATCTTTGCACAGACCGCGGCGGATCTGGCGGCGGTCTGGCCGATTGCGGCGCAGTTTGATCCGCAGGATCCGTTTGCACGGGAAGCGCAGACGGCAAAACCAATTCCAGCTCAGTTCCGCTTTGGTGTTCCGGCGCAAGACCAACTGAAGTTTTTCGGCGATGAAGCAGCGGAAGTCCTGTTTTGGCAATCCGTCAGAACATTGGAGGCTTTGGGTGGCAAGGCCATCACCGTTGATCTTGAACCTTTCCTACAGGCCGCGCGTCTGCTGTATGAAGGTCCGTGGGTGGCGGAGCGGTTGGCGGCGATTAAGGATTTCTTCCGCGCCGATCCCGGCCGTTGTCTGCCGGTGATTCAGACCATTGTCGGGGGTGCTGAGTCGCGCAGTGCCGTGGAGGCCTATGAAGCATTGTATGAGTTGCAACGCCTGAAACGAATTGCCGATGCCGAGCTGGCGAAGGTAGATCTGATTGTCACGCCGACCACCGGTACGATTTATAAAATTCAGGATGTGAAAGTGGATCCGATCCAGCTCAACAGCAATCTCGGTTATTACACCAACTTTATGAATCTGCTGGATTACAGCGCGATCGCCTTACCTGCCGGTTTCCGTACCGGTGGCGACAAGCAGAATTTACCGTTCGGGATCACGCTGTTTGCACCGGCCTTTCAGGATGACGTACTGCTGGCATTGGGCGATCAGTGGCAACGACAGCTGGCATTACCGCTGGGCGCGGGTCATCAGCCATTACCTGCCAATACCCCCGTGGTTGTCATGCCGCAGGCAGATACGATTGATGTGGTGGTGTGCGGAGCGCATCTTTCCGGTCTGCCGCTGAACTGGCAGCTGACGGAACGCCATGCAGTCTTGGTGCAGACCACCACCACGGCAGCTTGTTACCGCATGTATGCACTGGCGGGCGGGCCGCCGTATCGTCCGGGGCTGATCCGTGATGAACAAGTCGGCAAGGCGATTGAGGTGGAAGTGTGGCGTGTACCGGCAGCAGAGTTCGGCTCCTTTGTCGCCGGCATTCCGGCACCACTGGGTATTGGCAAGGTACAACTGGCTGATGGCAGCCGGGTGTCCGGATTTATTTGTGAACCGTACGGCATTGCCGGCGCCGAAGAGATCACCGCGCTGGGTGGCTGGCGGCATTATATGCGCCGGAAAAACGCATAACGAAATGGGATCAGGAAGAATAGCGCCGGGGCGGTGAACCCGGCGTTATTTCCCCGAATCATGCCTGAACTGAAATACTCTCCCGCAACATCCGTTCATTCTCCCGGCGATACTCGTGCACCACCTGCAGCAGTTCGCGCAGCAGCGGGGATGCTTCATCTTTCAGATAGAAGCAGTTCAGTTCCATAAAGATTTCGCGGGTCTCTTTCAGCGGACGGAACACCAGCCCCGGGATCTGCAGGGTGGCTACGGATGCCGGAATGAGTGCCACGCCATGCTGACTGCTGGCGAGGGTGACCAGTCCGGTAATGACATCGGTTGCTTCGTTCACCAGCCGGGGTTCAAAGCCATGTGCCCGGCAGAGGTTGAGCGCGGCATTCACGGTCAGGGTGTTCAGCGCAGCCGGCATCGACATTGGTTCATTTCTCAGATCTTCTATCGAAACAATTTCTTTTGCCGCCAGCGGATGATTCTGTTTAAAGGCAACGATCAGCGGCTCCTGCGAGACCAGTTCGACCGCCAGGTCGGTATCTTCCGGCCGGTAGCGATCGAACGCGATCAGGACACGCCGCTGGCGTAACGCCTCGAGCTGAATCGAACGGTGCGCGTTATGCAGGCGGATCTCCACATCCGGATGTTTTTCGGAAAAGATCGACAGCAGTGCGGGGATGGTATTCAGCGAGGCCGAGCCATAGACCCCGACATCAAGAATGCCGATTTGTCCTTTCGCGGCAAGCTGTGCCCGCTCGGTCGCCTGTTTCACCAGTGCCAGAATATTCATCGCATCGCGTTGCAGCGTTTCGCCGGCCTGGGTCAGTTCCACCCCCTTGGCGGTACGCCGGAACAGCAGGACACCCAGCTCTTCTTCCAGCGTCTGGATCTGGCGGGTCAGCGGCGGTTGCGAGCGGTGCAGGCGCTCTGCAGCACGGCCAAAATTCTGTTCTTCTGCTACTGCAATGAAGTATTTCAGCTGCCGGATATCCATGGCGACTCCCATATAAAAAAGGTATTACAGCTAACGAATAATGAATTGGAAAGTATGGCTCAGCTGGGCGAATCTTACACAAACGGGCGGGGTAAGAAAGTATGACGTTATCTGGCCTATAGTTATTTGAGACGTATATCACTAAGGAGCCTAAAGTGCTGAAGCCTGTAGAGAATCAGTTCCGGGAGCGCAAATCACTGAACGGTTTGTGGCAATTTGCTGTTGATCGTGCGGCGGAAGGGCGTCAGCAACAGTGGTGGCTGCAACCATTGCCGGCGGCGCGGGAGATCCCGGTGCCTGCCAGCTATAACGACATTTTTCCGGAAGCCGAAATCCGCGATCACGTCGGTGATGTCTGGTATCAGACCGAAACCTTTATTCCGGCCGGCTGGAAAGATCAGCGCATTGTGCTGCGCTTTGATGCCGCTACCCATCGTGGCACCGTGTGGGTGAACGATGTGCTGGTGATGGATCATCAGGGTGGTTATACCCCGTTTGAAGCGGATATCAGCGCCTATGTACAGGCCGGTAAATCCTGCCGTCTGACCGTCTGCGTCAACAACGTACTGAGCTGGGACACCATCCCGCCGGGACAGGTGCTGACACAGCCGGATGGCCGTCTGAAACAGCAGTATTTCCATGATTTCTTTAACTATGCCGGTCTGCACCGTTCCGTCTGGTTATATGCCACGGCGAAAGCCCACATCCAGGACGTTACCGTGGTCACCGAATACGATGGCCGTGACGGGGTAGTGGACTATTCGGTGGTAACCACCGGTACCGGTTCGGTCAGCGTGCGTTTGACCGACGCGGCCGGCAAAGAAGTTGCTTCCGCGAGCGGCGACAGCGGCCGTCTGAATGTCGGGAATGCAACCCCGTGGCAGCCGGGCAAAGCCTATCTGTACACCCTGACGGTCCAGTTCACCGGTGAACAGGGTACCGGCGATGCCTATTCACTGGCGGTGGGTATCCGTTCTGTGAAGGTGGAAGGTAAACGCTTCCTGATCAACGGCGAGCCGTTCTATTTCACCGGGTTCGGTAAACACGAGGACAGCGACCTGCGCGGTAAAGCGCATGACGACGTGATGATGGTGCATGATTTCGAGCTGATGAACTGGATCGGCGCCAACTCGTTCCGTACCTCGCATTATCCGTATGCCGAAGAGGTGCTCGACTATGCGGATCGTCACGGCATCGTGGTGATCAACGAAACTGCCGCCGTGGGCCTGAACATGGTGATCGGCAAGACCCTGAATCCGCAGGTGGTGGAACCGAAAGAGCTGTATTCGGAAGAAGGGATCTCCAACGCGACCCAACAGGCGCATCTGGCCGCGATCAGCGAACTGATTGCCCGCGATAAAAACCATCCGTGTGTGGTGGCGTGGAGTATCACCAACGAACCTGACAGCAGCCCGGACAACGCCTATGCTTACTTTAAGCCGCTGGTGGATGAGACCCGCCGTCTGGATCCGAGCCGTCCGGTGACCTATGCCAGCGTGATGTTCGTGAATGCGGAAAAAGACAAGATCGCGGCGCTGTTTGATGTGATCTGTCTGAACCGTTATTTCGGCTGGTACACCGATGCCGGTGATCTGAAAGCAGCGGAACGCATGCTGGAAGCCGATCTGCGAGCCTGGGAAGAAAAATACGGCGTACCGCTGATCATCACCGAATACGGTGCAGATACCATGAATGGCCTGCGCTCTGTGGTGCCGTCCATGTGGACCGAGGAATTCCAGATCGAGTTCCTCAATATGTATCACCGGGTATTTGATCGTGTGGAAGCGGTGGTAGGTGAGCAGGTATGGAACTTTGCTGACTTTGCGACCTCACAAGGCATCATTCGTGTCGGTGGCAACAAGAAAGGGATCTTCACCCGTGATCGTCGTCCGAAATCCAGTGCCTATGCGTTGCGTAAACGCTGGACCGCGATGTCAGCGACACATAAGAAGGATCTCTTCGGAGGTTAAAAATGAACGAGGTGCGTCCGTTAACCTGGAGAAACGTGATTGGTTTCGGTCTCGGTGATGTGGCGAATAACTTTGCGTTCGCAATGGGCGCATTGTTCCTGCTGAACTACTACACCGATGTCGCCGGGATCAGCGCCGCTGCCGCCGGCACCATGCTGGCCGCGGTACGTATCTACGATGCCGTCATGGATATCGTGGCCGGTCGTGTTATCGACCGCACATCAACTCGTTGGGGGCGTTTTCGCCCCTTTCTTCTATGGGGCTCCCTGCCACTGATGCTGCTGAGCGTCGCGGTGTTCTCGGTGCCGGCCAGCTGGGATGCGACCGACAAGCTGATCTATGCCTATGTCACCTACGCTTTGCTCGGTACCGCCTATTCCTTTGTCAATATTCCGTATGGTTCACTGGCCACCGTGATGACGCAGCAGCCGCGTGAGCGTGCCATGCTGGGCGCATCGCGGACCATCATGGCCGCACTGACCTTCTCGTTTCTGGCGCTGGTGCTGGGGCCGGTGGTGCGCAGTGTGTCTGGTGCCGAATTACAGACCCGGCTGACGCAATTCACGCTGATTCTGGCGGTGATGGGGCTGGGATTTTATTTCTTCTGTTTCCGTAGCACCCGCGAAGTAGTCGAACGCGATGTGGAACGTCCGGCGCTGAAAGAAAGCGTCGGCACCCTGTTCAGTAACCAGCCACTGCTGATCCTGTGTCTGATTGCGCTGTGTGTGCTGATTGGCTATTTTTCGATGAGTGCCTCGGCGATGTATTTCGCCCGCTATGTCCTCGGTGATCCGAAACAGTTCGTCAGTATTATCGTGATCACCAGTCTGTTCGGTACCTTGGTCTCGGCCCCGCTGGTGCCGATGATGGTGGGCCGGATTGGCAAGAAGAAGACCTTTCTGTTCGGGCTCAGCATGGGTGTGCTGGGCTTTCTGTCGCTGTATTTTGCGCCGGCCAGCAGCAAGATCTGGATCTTCTTCTCCCTGTCGGTAGCGGCGGTGGGGGTGATGATCCCGATGACGGTAATGTGGGCGCTGGAAGCCGATACCGTGGAATACGGGGAATGGAAAACCGGCATCCGTATCGAAGGGCTGACCTACTCCTTCTTCTCCTTTACCCGCAAATGCGGTCAGGCACTGGGCGGTTCGATCCCAGCGTTCCTGCTGGCGGCCAGTGGTTATATTCCGAATGCGGCGGAACAGAGTGCCGGTGCGTTACTCAGTATTCAGCAGGGCATTGCGCTGGTGCCGGCCATTGCCTTTATGCTGGCGTTTATTCTGATGCTGTTTTATCCGCTGACCGATCAACGCCATGCGGAACTGGTGCAGGAAATCAAAGATCGGCGTCTGCGCAGATAACCGGTAAATCCATGGGTAAAGCACCAAACGGTGCCAGCCTCAGAACATGAGACTGGCACTGTAGCTATCAGAGTACGCGCTTGATGTTTGCGTATTCGCCTTGTGTTTTAAGCGTAATGGTGACGGTTTTATCAGAGCGATTACGCCAGAACCAACCATGCTTACCATCAAACTCCGCAATTAAAGTGCCGGAATCATCGCCAATAGAGCGCCCTTTTCCGTAACCATAGTAGAACCCTTTCGGCGCATTGATTGGATCGCCGTGAGCATCGTAGTTCACTTTACCGCCGTTAGCTGTCCAGTAATATTTCACTGTCTGGCCTTTTTGCATCTGCATTTTCACTTCAGCACCCTGGTTGGGCTTCAGCTCGATCACTTGCTGATCACGGCGGATAGCAAGCGCACTGTTATCTGAAACGGAAACCGGCGTATCAATAACCGTTGCCGGGACAACTTGTACTGATTCTGATGATGAAGCTATTTCTGAACCGGATTTCAGAGCATCTTCCGGCTCCTGTTCGGCCTTTATCTGCGCTTTCACTTCCCCCACCTGAGTCAGACCCAGCAGGCGTCCGGCACCAGTAATATCAATCGCAAACTCAGCGGGCATCACGACCGTTACTAATAAGAAAATAGCAGAGATAAATGCAAGCGCTGTAGAACGCAGCAGTTGCTGATGCGTTGGTAAATCATCGAGCGATGGCTGTTTTGAGTTAAACATGAAAATAATTCCTTACGATGTGACAATCAGACCGGTAATTTGATAAGCCATGAGCAGAAAACCAGCACTCATCATGACCACGTTGGTTGAGTAGGCAAATCGCCAGAATGAAGCGGTTTTCCGCCAGTATCCCATCAGAATGAGGATCAGGCTCAACGCAATCAACTGACCGAACTCGACACCAACATTGAACGCAATCAGGTTGGTGACGAGACCATCCGGAGATATTTCGTAATCAAGAATTTTGGTTGCCAGACCAAAACCGTGGATCAGCCCGAACAGCAGCGTGGCCACTTTGGTATTCGGCTGATAACCAAACCAGCGCTGGAATGCCCCGATGTTATCCAGTGCCTTATAAACGACCGACAGTCCAATGATGGCATCGATGATATAGGCGTTGATGCTGATTTGGGTGAGTACGCCCAGCAGCAACGTGACTGAATGCCCGAGGGCAAAGAGGGAAACGTAGAGCCCGACATCCTTGAGCCGGTAAAGAAAGAAAATAACGCCAAACAGAAACAGTAAATGGTCATAGCCCGTTACCATGTGCTTTGCGCCAAGGTAGATAAAGGGAATGATCATGACGCCACTACTTTCCTGAATAAAACCTTTATCGCCTTCTGCAACACCATGGGCGAATGCATCTGGCAGGAACATAAAAATAAAGGCAAACAGCAGACACAGGCTTAATTTTCGTACAGAAATGTTGTACGAACAGCCAGATAACAGCATTTGAATCATGCTTATCCTCGTTGTAACAATGTAGTTTTCGCTAAAAGCGAGCCAAAACCTGACGCTAAGAGTTCAGTGTCAGTTAAGCAGTTACATCACGCGGAGGTTTGTCGTGCGGGAATACAGGGGCTTCAGGAATAAAATACTGGGAACGATCTCGTTTTTTATCGAGTAATTCCAGTGACTGAAAACCAGCTTGATCAGGCATAAAGAAGGATTCATGCCAATGATCTTTCGTATGGTGATTATGAGAGTGTTCGGTAAGAGACTCGGCTAACGTACTCTTCATATCGTCGCTGGACGATCTGGGATCATTAGCGGTCTGAGCAGTATCTGCAGGGGTAATAAAGTCGGTATTGGTGAGTGGGGACAGCGCATGCCCATGGAAAGCCCAGGACAGCAACATCATCAGCAAGAGCGTTTTCAGGGCAAAAACGTTGCGCTTCATGAATACAGGCATTCCACTCAAAAACGATGAACGATAAAAGAAGAGCGCGGATGATAAACGAATGAAAAATCAATGTCACGCTGTTGCAGATCTGTCTGGCGTAAAATAACGGCCCAATAAAAAGCCCCGATGGTATGGCTACCTATCGGGGCGCTGCGTGAAGAATTTTTTCTTTTTAGCGGGTATCAGGCAATTTCCGTTGCCGCCTGACCGACAGAAACCCCGGCTTTGCTGGTGGCTTTCGCGCTACCGGTACCGTTAGCACGACGCTCCTGAATTTCTTTTACCAGCTCGGCGTGACGTTTGTCCGTCAGTGGATAGAACAGCATCAGGATAAAGGCGATGGCGAAAGCAGCAGCCGGAACCAGCGCGATAGCCTGCTGAATACCCTGTAAGGCGTTTTCACTCTGCGTTGCAGCATTCGGGATATAACCGCTGCCTGCCAGCAGGAAGGCCGGAATTGAACCCCCCAGTGCCTGTCCGCATTTGCGGGTAAAGGAGAAAAAGGAGTAGGTCAGCCCTTCGATACGGATACCGGTTTTCCATTCGCCGTATTCCACAGTATCGGCTTCCAGGGCCCACATCACGGTCATGGACATCATCACGCCGACAGAACCCAGGCCCAGTGAGAAGTAAATCATGCCAAGGCTGGTAGTCGGTGACAGGAACAGCGAGGTGAAACCAGCCGCCCCCAGACCCAGACCCAGCAGGAACGCGTTTTTCTTGCCGAAGCGGCCAACCAGTGCCGGTACCAGTGGTGCAGCAATCAGTGTACCGACCAGAGAGATGATGACGATCATGGTCACAAACAGTTTGGCATCACCCAGCACATAACGGGCGTAGTACATGGCAGAAGCCGCCAGGGCGAAGTAACCGATCAGCACACACAGTGCCACCAGACACAGCATCATCAGCGGACGGTTGCCAAACAGCGTGCCCACGCTTTCTTTCAGCGCCGGGCTTTCAATATCGCGTTGTACAACTTCGCGGGTGCTCTTGAAGCAGAGGAAATACAGTACCAGACCGGCGACGGCCAGGATCAGCGTGAACTGCGTCAGCTGCGCCTGCAGCTCGGCACCGGAAACACTGCGCACTACCGGGCCCAGCACCAGTGCCAGGAAAACGAAGGTCAGCGACGCCATGATGGTACGGGAAGCGCCGAGACGGGCACGTTCACGCGGCTGCTGTGTCATCACCGTGGCCAGCGAACCGTAAGGAATATTGACGAACGAATACGCGGTACCCAGCAGGGCATAGGTGACATAGGCGTAGATCAGCTTTTCAGTCGCATCCCAGCCGGCCGGTACGGAAAATACCGCCACACTCAGCAACATCAGCGGAATCGCACCCCAGATCAGGAACGGACGGAAGCGGCCCCAGCGGGTGGACGTGCGGTCGATAACACGGCCGGCCACGATATCCATCACCGCATCGTAAATACGTACGGCGGCCAGCATGGTGCCCGCAGCGGCGGCACTGATACCGGCGACATCGGTGTAGTAGTTCAGCAGAAACAGTGCACCCATCGCGAACGCAAAGTTATTGGCGACATCACCGAGGCCGAAGCCAAGGACGTTTCTCCAGGTTAAAGGGCGGACGTTACTCATGTTTACCTCTCGGGATCTGAATTTTGTATGTTGTCGTGTTGGTATTTATTTCACGTTCTTTAATTCTTTTAATTAGAATTCAGCGTTTGTTTTGAATCCCCCCGGAAAAAACAAACGCTGAACTCTACACACATTAAAATTCGCTTATTAACGTTATATTTGCCAATTCAATATTTATTAGCCTCAATACGTTTTTTGTATAGCGAATCATGAGATGGCGTATTTATGTTTCCTTTGAATCTTTTTGTGGGGCTGCGTGGATTTACAATCTGAAAAAATCAATATTTTTGGTGTTAAATTTTGGTACAATAAGAAATAAAAGTATTATATTTTTTAGTGAGGGTTATTTCCCTGGTTTTGATGATCACGCTCACAAATATATAAACAGTCTTTAGTCAGCATATTGACTGTACAGAGATATAACAGGTAATTTTTGACTCGTATTCACGTTCTTAAATTCTATCCCCCCATTATGAAATGCGTGTGACATCTTTATTTCGCACTCATTTTGTACCTGTGTGTTAAAACAAAATCAACATTGGCTCCGGATGAGGTTTGTCGCTGACGAATCGGCTCCAACGTTAATTTTTTATATTTTTTCTAATAAAGATTCATGCACATTTCTGATGCGGAACCTCATCAGAAATGTCTGTGATATCGCGCACTCACAAAAAACAACAACTGAGGTTTATATGTCTCATAAGAAAAAAACAGCTCTGCTATTAGGTGTATTGCCTCTGGCACTGATGGCGGCACAGGCAACCGCGGCGGAAGTTAAATCTGAATCAGCCGCGTCAAAATTAATTGCCGATTCCTCACTGAATCTGAAATTGGTGAATGAATACCGTAATGCGGATAAACCCAGTGCCAAAGCGCCTTTCGGGCCGGAAATAGATGCCTGGACCCAGGGTTTTATGTTTGATTTCAAATCCGGAAAAATTGCCGATGTGGTTGGCGTGGAAAGTAATCTCTACCGCATTCAGAAATTAAGCGCCGATCCGGATAAATCAACACGCTGGTATCTGGATGATCACGACAGTTTTAATATCGCCGGTGCGGCTGCAGTATTTGATTTTGCCAGCTGGGCACAATTTAAAGTCGGCCGGTTTGGTACCGATGCCGGTTATGGCAGCCTGAAATATCCGGTTCCGCTGATTCACTCCGCTTCACAACGCGTTGTACCTCGCATGGCGGAAGGTGCTTTGTGGCAGGGTGATTTTGATAAGCTGCATCTGTACGCCATGTATGCCAAGGCCTATGCCGGTGGTTTTTATACCGACTGGCTCGATGAATATGCCTACAACAAAGAAGAAGAACCGCGCTATAACCTGGCCGGAGTCTGGGATACCGGCCCGCTGCAGTTAATGCTGGGTGCACAGCATCAGCAAGACACCATGAACCAGTATATGGGCCGCGGCAGCTATACCTGGGATGCCGGCAGTAATGCCAAAATGAAAGCCGAAGCGTTAGGTCTGTATGCCAATACGATTGGCGCAGCCAAGGATGCTCTCGATGTCAAAGGGCTGGATGATACCTATCTGGCGACCGCAAAACTCTCTTATATCTTTGATAAAACGACATTATTTGCATCGGCTGGTCAGACTGGCGATAAGCTGCCGCTCAACGCACTGCGTCTGGATACCGATTATACTTTCCCGTTTGATCTGAGTATCGATCGTAACCATCAGGACATGTTATCCCTGCAGGCCGGGGTGAACTACAACATTCTGCCGACCACCACACTGGGTGTGGCACTGCTGACCACCGACGGTTATGAAGACTACACCAAAGCCGTGGCGATTGAAGGCAAGTCGGTGAACTTCTCGGTGATGCACGCAGTGGATTCAGGTCCGTTAAAAGGCCTGAAAGCACTGGCGATTCTGAATAAAGCGAAAGAATACCGTGAAGGCAGTGCGCTGGGTGACACGTTAAATTATTACGACGTCAAACTGAAAGTAAGTTATGACATTCCCGTGTTCTGATTAATGGCGAGAAATTAATTATTACCATCCCGCATTATTTATTAATGCGGGATTTTTTATTATTGGAGTTGTAACTATGTTATATCCTGTTAATACAGAAAGTCGTGGTGTTATTGATCTTAATGGAATGTGGAAATTTAAATTAGACCATGGAAATGGTATTGAAGATAAATGGTATGAGAGCGGATTGAGCGATGCGTTAAATATGGCCGTACCGGCTTCCTATAATGATATCGGTGTCTCAGGTGAAATCCGGAATCATGTTGGCTGGGTCTGGTATGAGCGTGAATTTACCATTCCGACGTATTTAACCAATCAGCGGATCATGTTGCGTTTCGGGTCAGTGACACATATGGCCAAAGTCTACGTGAACGGTGTAATGGTTACTGAACATAAAGGGGGTTTTTTACCGTTTGAAGCCGAAATTAACCGTTATCTGAGCGGCGGGAAAAACCGCATCACCGTCGCGGCGAATAATATTGTCGATGAAACGACGTTACCGGTGGGTATTTATAAAGAGGAAGAAGTTGCCGGACTGGGCAAGGTCGTGCGTAACAGCCCTAATTTTGACTTCTTCAACTATGCGGGTATCCATCGTCCGGTGAAGATCTACACCACCCCGTATACCTATATCAGCGATGTTACCGTGGTCACCGATTACGACGGCACGACAGGCCGCGTGGATTATCAGATCAAGCACACCGGTGAACAGGTTCAGATCCAGGTCAGCGTGCTGGATGAAAACAACCAGGTGGTTGCCAGCGGGGAAGGGGCGGCCGGGATGCTGCTGATCGACAATGTCCGCTTGTGGCAGCCACGGAATGCGTATCTCTACACACTGCGTGTTGTCCTGATCCGGGATGCGGTGTTTATTGATGCCTATGAACAGCCCTTCGGTGTCAGAACTGTTGCGGTCAAAAACGGCCAGTTTCTTATTAATAATCAGCCTTTTTATTTTAAAGGCTTTGGCAAACACGAAGATTCCGCCATTCATGGACGGGGTTTCGATGAAGCGGCCAACGTCATGGATTTCCAGCTGATGCGCTGGATTGGTGCCAACTCATTCCGCACTGCCCATTATCCTTATTCCGAAGAACTGATGCGTCTGGCTGATCGTGAAGGGATCGTTGTCATTGACGAGACACCGGCGGTGGGTCTGCACCTTAATTTTGCTGCCACGTTCTTTGGCGGCGGTGAAAAGCGCAATACCTGGGAACATATCGGTACTTATGAGCACCACTATGAAGTGGTCAGAGATCTGATTGCCCGTGATAAAAACCATCCCTGTGTGGTGATGTGGTCGATTGCCAACGAAGCAGCGTCAGAAGAAGAGGGCGCTTATGAATATTTCAAACCTCTGGTGGCATTAGCGAAAGACCTTGATCCGCAATCACGCCCAATCACGATAGTGGTACACCTGTTTGCCACACCGGAGACCGATAAAGTCGCGGAGCTGGTCGATGTGCTGGCTCTGAACCGTTACTACGGCTGGTATCTGCAAAGCGGCGATCTGGCCGTAGCAAAAGTGAAACTGCGTGAAGAGCTGCAGGGCTGGACGAAACGCTGCCCTGGTAAACCAATTATGACGACCGAATATGGTGCCGATACCGTGGCGGGTTTGCATGATGTTGATCCGGTGATGTTTACCGAAGAATTTCAGGTGGAATATCTGCGCGCCAATCACGAAGTGTTCGATGAATTTGCGCATTTCGTTGGTGAACAGGTATGGAACTTTGCGGATTTCGCGACCAGCTAAGGCATTCTGCGGGTGCAGGGTAACAAGAAAGGGGTATTCACCCGTGATCGCAAGCCAAAAATGGCGGCGCATGCGCTGCGTAAACGCTGGCTGAACATACCTGATTTCGGCTACAAAGGTTAATCCGGTTACCGTCTCTTTCCATCTTTTGACCCGCTTCCTGTAAGCGGGTTTTTTATGCACGGGATTTCTCGTTCATAAAAAAACCGGGAGCACTGGCTCCCGGTCTGGTATGGAACGTCTGGTCTGATTAGCCAAGCAGCAGGTTCGGCAGGAACAGACTGAGTTGCGGAATGTACGTTACCAGCATCAGCGTAATGAACAGCACCACAAAGAACGGGATCAACTGCACGATGACTTTATCGATGGAAACTTTACCGACAGAACAACCGATAAACAGCGCACTACCGACCGGTGGTGTCAGAATACCGATACACAGGTTGAATACCATCATGATACCGAAGTGCACCGGATCCATGCCCATTTCCTGCGCGATAGGCCAGAAGATTGGGGTGAAGATCAGTACCGCCGGGGTCATATCCATGAAGATACCGACGATCAGCAGGGTGATGTTGATAATCAGCAGAATCACCAGCGGATTCTCAGACACGCCCAGAATGGCATCGCTGATCATATAAGGAATATCCGCATTCGCCATGGCCCAGGACATACCCATCGAGCAGCCGATCAGCAGCAGCACTACCGAGGTCGTCACCGCAGAATCCAGGATGATTTTCGGCAGATCGCGGAGTTTCACCTGACGGTAAACAATCACCGCGAGGAACAGGGTATACACAATCGCAATGGCAGATGCTTCAGTGGCAGTGAAAAGACCAGAGATGATGCCACCCATGATGATCACGATCAGAAACAGTGATGGTACTGCATCCCAGGCGGTTTTCATGATCTGAGCCCAGGTTGTACGTTCTGCTACCGGATAACCGCGACGTTTCGCGATCAGACCGGCCACTACCATCACGCCAATACCCATCAGAATGCCGGGTACATGGCAACGCCCCAGTGCTGGTTATACCGGGGCGTATAATATCTAGCTGGTGGTTAAGTCTATTTCAGTGACAGCAAGCAATCTAAAACTCAATTATGCTGTAACAGGATAGGATGCGAATAGGTAACCATCGAACTCTGGCGAATCAATATCCGATAGAGCCATGAGTTTTTGTTTCACATTCTCCAAATGTGTCCACATGGCGCGTTTTGCTGCTAGAGAGTCTTTTTTCTGGAGTGCGCTCAGTATCGCTAAATGGTCTTGAAGCCAAGCTTCGCGATATTCGAGACCTGAAATGCGTTCATGTAATTGCTGCCACATTGGGTTGTTTTCGCGACTGGTCCAAGAAAGTGACCATAGTTCGACGAGCATATTATTGTGTGTGGCTTCTGCTATTGCTTTATGGAATAACATATCGCCATTTTCACCTTCACCACTGGCTAGTTCTTTCTTTTCCGTTTCGAGTGCTGCACGCATTTTATGAATATCTGTAGGCGTCACTTGTAATGCTGCAAATTCTGCAATATTACTTTCAAGCAATTGACGTGCTTGTAATAACTCGAACGGACCCATCACGATTTTAGGTTCAGTTTCCGATTCGATTTCAGGCAAGGCAATCACATAAATACCTGAACCCTTACGCACCTCAACATAACCCTCTATTTCGAGCATAATCAATGCTTCACGGACGACAGAACGGCCCACACCAATTTGTTCACAAATGTCGCGTTCCGGCGGTAATCTTGTGCCAATAGCGTATTTTCCAGAGGCTAATTCCTCTTTTAGATATTCACCGACTTCGCGATACTGACGTTTTACTTCAACATTCATAACAAACGACTCAAAGTTAGATTGTTAGTCATAGTAGGAAACACACCAGAATTGGTCAACCAAAAAAGATGTGTTTCCTTAGTATCACGCGATTAGCTTAACATCCACTGATGTTGTTGCTGACCGTTGATATACAGTTTTCGGTGTTCGTTTTCCGGTAAAATCACTTCGACAGACTTCCAAGCTGGGCGGTAATCCCCTCGTTTGGTTAAATCGATGCGGATGCTGTCACTGTCTGTTTTGATGGTCCAATTCAACCAAATGGCCTGGTTCTGTTGCCATTGGTTTGTTTCACCATCGTCATCAAACAAATGGCCTGTTTGTTCCCCTATGCCTAGTGTCGGGAATAAATGAAGCTGTCTTTCATTATCTAATTGAATATCAACATATTTTTCCCGACTAGACATAGGGATGATTGCGCCTGCTCTGACAAATAGAGGCAATTTTTCCAGAGGGGCATCGGTAGTAATCGTTTGCCCGCCGTTAAACCAAGTGCCGCTATAGAAATCATACCAACCGGTTTCGTTTTCAGGTAAATAGACGCAGCGTTCGCGTTGTTCCGGTTCAACGACACTGGCAACAAGTAAATCTTTCCCTAAGAGGAAGTCATCTGTTTCTTCGAATGTGTTTAGGTCATGTTCATGATCGAGGAAAGTAGGGCGAAGCATTGGTTCGTCTTCTGAAGCGGCTTGCCATAATAGCGTATAGAAGTAAGGCATCAGACGATAACGCAAGCCAATAGCCTGACGAATCGCTGGTAATACTTCGGGATACATCCACGGTTCATTCACGGTGTGGTCATCATTCCAGGAGTGAATGGTAAAGCGAGGGTGCATGACACCATTTTGAATCCAACGAACAAACAATTCTGGCTCAGGCTTGTTGCCCGAAAAGCCACCTACATCATGCCCAACGTTATATAAGCCCGATAAGCTCATGCCGATGCCCATTCGGGTGTTATAGCGCAACGTTTGCCAGTTGGTTCGGTTATCCCCACTCCAAGTTTGCACGTAGCGTTGCATACCAGCACAGCCAGAGCGGGAAATCAGATAAGGTCGAATGTTTGGATGGTATTCTTGTTGTGCCTCCATCGAAGCTCGCATCATTAGTAACGGCATCACGGGACGGATCAGCTTGATTGGGATTGGCTGACCAAAGCCATGACAACGTGCTTCACCATCCCAAATTTCATATTCATTGTTGTCGTTCCAAGTGGAATCAATGCCATATGCCATCAATTGCTGTTTGACATTGGTTTGCCACCATTTCACGGTTGCAGGGTTGGTAAAATCAAGATGGGAACCTTCATCATCCCAAAAAACAGAGCGTTCTGGTTGGTCTGCTTCAGAGTCTTGAATAAACAACCCTTGTTCCCGCACTTCGTCATAGCGTGGGTGATCTTGCAACAAACAGGGCTTGATGTTGGCGGCTAGTTTTAGCCCTGCCTGATGAAATGCTTTGGATAAATCGAGCGGTGTTGGAACCTTTTCATAGTTCCAGTTAAAGACATACCGTTTGTTCCCAATCGATGTATAACCTGATGACAGCTGAAATGAATCGCAAGGGATGTCATGTTTTTCACACAGTTCGATGAATTTCATCAGTTGATTTTGTGCATCGGGCGCATCAGTGTAGTGCATGGTCGAGCCGCTATAACCTAAGCTCCATTTCGGCGGCAATATGGTTTTTCCTGTCAGTCGTACAAACTGCTTAGTGACATCTAAAACCTTCGGCCCAAAGAATAAATAGTAATCTAGATCACCGGCTTCAGCCTGATAACGGCGATAAGGTGCATGATAGTTGTCCAGCTCATTGCCCAAATCTAAAACCGTATTACTCAAGTTGTCATAAAACAAACCGAAGCTAATTTGGTCACGATGCGTGATCGTGAATGGAATATGCTTATATAAAGGATCGGTTGATGCTGCGTTATAACCCATGGCATCAAGATTGCGCATTTCATAGCGTTTGCCTTTACGATTCAGATCGCCACTTTTTTCACCTAAACCATAATAATCATCGGCTGGGAAACGTCGCTGATAATGAGCTATGCCATCGCCATGCGGGTTCAATTGATAGGCGGTTGTCGAACGGTCAGCTGCAAATGTAGTCCAATTCCCTTCATGATCTGGATATTGCCATTCTAAGCACAATGGTTGATGAACAATCACTTTCAATGAATCAGTTGCAATTGAAAGACTATTTTCCTGTGCTTCAAGTTTGTATTTTGGGAGTGCAAAACCACTAAGATCTTCACGGAGACGCCCCACCCAAGGGACGTCTTGATCCGGTGCAATACTCCAAGTTCTATTAAGTGCCAGTTGGCCTTCTTTTTTTACCAGAACACGAAACAGTGAATCATCCAGAACATAAATACGGAACAGATGTTTGTTGTCGACTTCGAGCTCCACAAAATTTTGATGCTGTTGATTTAGTTTCCAGTTTTTTAAAGGTTTCATAATTAACTCTTAATGTTAATGACCGCAAATTAAGCAGTTTGGTTTTTGCGTTCAGCAATGAAATAAATGAGGAACATGGCACCGATTAAGTCGAAGAAGCCCATCGCAACAAAGAGCGGGCTGTAACCAATCGTGTCTGCGGTGGCACCGATAATCAGTGAGAAAATGAAGCTAGCGATCCAGGCGAAGGAGCCACGCATCCCGTTAACGGTGGCCATCTGCCCCTTATCAAAAGATTCAACAACCAGAGCGCTTAGCATACAAGAAATAATCTGATGACCGAAACCGCCAATAGAAATCAAAAAGATAGTGACATAAGGGCTCTCAGTAACAGCGACAAGAGTCAGGGATATCATTAAAAATGCACCGCTGACAGAGCTTGCAATTACTGAATTCACTCGTGTGCAGCCAAAGAGTTTCGCGTAAACCTTGGTCAGATAACCACTTGCAATACTCCCTAAATCGGCAGCTAAAAATGGTAACCAAGCAAACATGGCGATTTGCTTCAGATCCATGCCTTTATCGTGGGCAAGATAAAGCGGAACCCAGAAGCTCAAAACAGCCCATGCTGGTTCTGCCATGAATGCCGGAATAGCAATCCCGTAGAACTTTTTGTTTTTAGAGATATTTTTTAGTGCGGTAAAGAACGGAACTTTAACTGGGATCGGTTCATTGTCTTGTTTGATGAATGCGAGTTCCTCTTTTGACAGACGAGGATGTTTATCAGGATCGTAATAGAATAACCACCACAACGCGATCCATGCAAAACTAATGATACCCGAGAAAATGAATGCGCCTTGCCAGCCTAGCCAAGAGTGTGCCATCACGATAATCGGCGGCGCTAACATCGCGCCAACTGAGAAACCGACGCCCGCCCAACCTGCGGCAACGGGGCGTTCTTTTTTCGGAAACCATTCACCTAATGTTTTTGCGTTCGCAGGTGTTGCAGCTGCTTCTGTCGCTCCCATCAAGAAACGTAAAATTGCCAGATGTAACCAGCTACCAGCACCAGCATGTAACATAGTGACGAAAGCCCAAATGGTAGCACAAATTAAAAAGCCGACTTTCAGGCCAATAACATCAATTAACCAGCCGCAGAGCGGTTGAAAGATGGTGTACGCCAGCTGAAAGGAGCCAACAATCCAAGAATACTGCTCTGTCGACATTCCTAATGTTGTTTTTAACTCAGGAGCCAAAATACCCAATGAATTACGGGTGATGTAATTCACTGTCACGCCGAATAAAAATAGCCCTAGCATCCACCATCGTACATTTCCCTTTTTAGTCTTTATCTCGTCCGTAACGGACGCGTTTTCTAACATTAGGCTCATATTAATTCTCCGTGTATTGGAATGTAAATTGGCAACTCGGACTGCTGGTCAACCAATTGCTTGATTTGGTTGCTTGGATGTTGCGGTGAAATCCGTTTATTGGTCAATATGTGGATTCTTGTTTAGTGATAACGATCATGTTTAGCGAAAAAATTTCTGTTTTCTGTTTGAAATGACACTATGTCGAGTTAGATTGAGCAGGAAATTAATATTGGTCGACCAGTTGTTAAGATTGGTCAATGAGATAACTAAGATAAGACTGTAGTTGATAAACCGGAGAAGAGAATGGAACAAACATGGCGTTGGTATGGCCCGAATGACCCGGTGTCATTATCTGATGTAAGACAGGCTGGTGCGACCGGTGTAGTAAACGCGCTGCATCATATTCCGAACGGTCAGGTGTGGCCGGTGGAAGAAATTCTGGCGCGCAAAGCCATCATTGAAGCCGCAGGCCTGACCTGGTCCGTAGTGGAAAGTGTACCGATTCACGAAGATATCAAAACGCAGACCGGCGACTATCTGAAATATATCGAAAACTACAAACAGACCCTGCGCAATCTGGCGCAATGCGGCATTCATACTGTTTGTTACAACTTCATGCCTGTTCTGGACTGGACCCGTACCGATCTGGAATACGTGATGCCGGATGGTTCCAAAGCACTGCGCTTTGACCAGATCGAATTCGCTGCTTTCGAACTGCACATCCTGAAACGTCCGGGTGCAGAAGCGGATTACACCGCAGAAGAAGTGGAACAGGCCAATGCCCGTTTCGCGGCAATGACTGACGCAGAAAAAGCCCGTCTGACCCGCAACATCATTGCCGGTCTGCCAGGTGCAGAAGAAGGCTATACCATTGAACAGTTCCGTGCCCGTCTGGCCGATTACGATGGTATCGACAAAGCGAAACTGCGTGAACATTTCGCCTTCTTCCTGAAAAACATTATTCCGGTGGCGGAACAGGTTGGCCTGCGTATGGCGGTACACCCTGATGATCCACCACGTCCGATCCTGGGTCTGCCACGCATTGTTTCCACCATTGAAGACATGCAGTGGATGGTGGAAACCGTCGACAGTATCGCCAACGGCTTCACCATGTGTACCGGTTCTTACGGCGTACGCGGCGACAACGATCTGGTCGCGATGATCAAACGTTTCGGCAACCGTATCTACTTCACGCACCTGCGCTCTACCTGCCGTGAAGAGAACCCGAAAACGTTCCACGAAGCAGCCCATCTGGGTGGTGATGTGGATATGTACAACGTCGTAAAAGCGATTCTGGAAGAAGAATACCGTCGTAAACAGGAAGGTCACCCGCTGCTGATCCCGATGCGTCCTGACCATGGTCACCAGATGCTGGATGATCTGAAAAAGAAAACCAACCCGGGTTATTCCGCCATCGGCCGCTTAAAAGGTCTGGCAGAAGTCCGTGGTGTTGAGTTGGCACTCAAACGCGCATTCTTTGAGTAATGTAGCCGCTATAACTTAATGACTTATAAGAGCTTTTGAGAATATTTTTAATCAGACCCGTGGTTAGAAGTATTTTTAAAAAGCTCTTAATTCCTGACCTTTTCTGAATATGTAGGGATTCAAGATGACTTCTATCAGCAAAAATATTTCCAATACCGAACTTAATAGTGGAATTGAGACTGCTCAATACGATCGCAGTCGCTTGAAATCCCGCATCGCGCATATCGGTTTTGGTGCTTTCCACCGTGCCCACCAGGCCTTATTCACCAATGAAGTTGCTGCTAAAACTGACAGCGACTGGGGCGAATGTGCGGTTGAACTGTTTGGTGACGGCGCGCTGATCAAAACACTGCGTGAACAAAATCATTTATATACCGTGGTGGAAAAAAGTGCCGATAAGAATGACGTTAAAATTATCGGCTCAGTGATTGAATCTGTGCACTCTCAGCTGGACGGTACCGACGCGGTGCTGGAAAAACTGGCGGAACCACAGATCGCCATTGTTTCCCTGACCATCACGGAAAAAGGGTATTGCAGCGACCCGGCCACGGGGCAGTTAGACAAGAACAATGCACTGATCGTGCATGATCTGGCTAACCCTGAGACCCCGAAATCTGCCATCGGCTATCTGGTTCAGGCTCTTAAACTGCGCCGTGACCGTGGTCTGCCTGCATTCTCAGTGCTGTCCTGCGATAACGTACCGGAAAACGGTCATGTCGCCCGTCGTGCAGTGCTGGGTTATGTCAATCTGCTGGATAAAAAACTGGCTGACTGGATCGAAACCAACGTGACTTTCCCTTGCACCATGGTTGACCGTATCGTGCCGGCTGCCACTCCGGAAACACTGGCTGACGTGGAAAAACTGCTGGGTGTGGCCGACAGCTGCGGTATCGCGACCGAATCTTTCCGTCAGTGGGTTATCGAAGATAACTTCGTTGCCGGTCACCCTGACTGGGCGGTTGCCGGTGCACAACTGGTGAAAGACGTGATCCCTTACGAAGATATGAAACTGCGTATGCTGAACGGCAGTCACTCCTTCCTGGCCTACCTCGGTTATCTGGGCGGTTACCAGCACATCGACGAAACCATGACCGATGCCAACTACCGTAACGCGGCCTTCACCCTGATGACCCGTGAACAGGCACCAACGCTGAACATGCCGGAAAAAACCGATCTGGTCGGTTACGCCAATCTGCTGATCACCCGTTTCTGCAACCCGAGCCTGAAACACCGTACCTGGCAGATCGCGATGGATGGCACCCAGAAGCTGCCGCAGCGTATGCTGAACTCCATCCGTTTCCACCTGAAAAACGGTAACGATTTCTCTCATCTGGCACTGGGCGTAGCGGGCTGGATGCGCTATGTCAGCGGTGTGGATGAACAGGGTAACGTCATTGACGTGCGTGACCCGATGGCGGAACAGCTGAAAGCCATCTGTGATCAGCATGGTCTGAATGTTTCTGTTGTTCCTGCGCTGGCCGGTGTGGAAGCGATTTTCGGCACCGATTTAGCGGCTAACCCGCTGTTTATCCAGGCGGTAACTGATGCTTATGCCCGTCTGCTCGCTGTGGGCGCCCGTCAGGCTGTTGCGGCGCTGTAATCACAGATTAAGAGGAGAGGAAGAATGAGAGCATTTTTAGACGAAGATTTTCTGCTCAGTAACCAGACGGCACAGCGTCTGTACCATGAGTATGCGGCATCGCAGCCGATTTATGATTACCACTGCCATCTGAACCCGCGTGCCGTGGCTGAAAACAAGCCATTCGCGAATCTGGCCGAGATCTGGCTGGCCGGTGATCACTACAAATGGCGAGGCATGCGTTCCGCCGGTATTGAAGAGCGCTTTATCACCGGTGATGCGTCGGATTATGAAAAATTCCAGGCCTGGGCGAAAACAGTGCCAATGTGCCTGGGTAACCCGCTGTACCACTGGACACACCTGGAATTGCGTCGTCCGTTCGGTATCACCAATACCGTACTGAACCCGGATACGGCTGAAGGGATCTGGACCCAGTGCAACGACCTGCTGGCAACGCCGGAATTCACCCCGCGCGGCATCATGCAGCAGATGAACGTGAAAATGGTGGGTACCACCGATGATCCGCTAGATACGTTGGAATACCACAAGGCGATTGCCGCTGACCAAAGCTTTGATATCGAAGTGGCACCAAGCTGGCGTCCGGACAAAGCCTTCAAGATCGAGCTGGAAGGTTTCGCGGCCTACATCGACAAACTGGGTCGCGCGGCGGATATCGAAATCGAACGCTTCAGCGATCTGCTGACCGCGCTGGATCGTCGTCTGGATCATTTCGCGGCGCATGGTTGCCGTGCGGCTGACCATGGTATCGAAGTGGTGCGTTTTGCCGCAGTGCCTGCCGAAGCCGAACTCGACAAGCTGCTGCATCGCCGGATGAACGGCGGCGTGCTGAGCGAGTTGGAAGTAGCGCAATACACCACCGCAGTACAGGTCTGGCTGGGCCGTCAATATGCCAAACGTGGCTGGGTGATGCAGCTGCACATCGGCGCGCAGCGTAACAACAACAGCCGGATGTTCAAGCTGTTAGGCGCAGATGCCGGTTTTGATTCCATCGGTGACAAGAGCTTCGCGTTCGAGCTGTCGTCACTGCTGGATGCCATGGATATCACCAACGAACTGCCGAAAACCATTCTGTATTGCCTGAACCCACGCGATAACGAAATGCTCGGCACCATGATTGGTAACTTCCAGGGCGGTGGTATTGCCGGTAAGGTTCAGTTCGGTTCCGGCTGGTGGTTCAACGATCAGAAAGACGGCATGCAACGCCAGATGGAACAGCTGTCACAGCTGGGTCTGCTGAGCCAGTTTGTCGGCATGCTGACCGACTCCCGCAGCTTCCTGTCGTATACCCGCCATGAATACTTCCGTCGTATTCTGTGTAATATGATTGGCGGTTGGGCAGAAAACGGCGAAGTGCCGAACGACATGAGTTTACTGGGCGAAATGGTGAAGAACATCAGTTTCAATAATGCCAAAAACTATTTCCGTCTGCCGGGAGAGAAGGCATAAGTGGTAAGATAAGTACCGAATGAGAGAGTAAGGCAGCAGGCAGGGTCATAGATCCTGCCTGCTTTTTGCTATTTCCGCAGCAGCGGCTTGCTGACGTTTGATACCTCTCCACAACTGAAAAAACAGGATTAATGCATGAATCATCGCTGGATGGTGTTATGGGGCGCAACGTTGGGTGCCACGGGCGTTGCCGCCGGAGCATTCGGTGCTCACGGACTGAAAAATATTCTGCTGCCGTCTTCACTCAATGTCTGGGAAATCGGCGTTCGTTATCAGCTGATCCACGCCATGATGCTGCTGATCCTGTTCGCGCTGGCGCAACTGCTGGACAGCCGGCTGATACCGCGGGCGGCACAACTGATGGCGGCGGGTACCCTCTGTTTCAGTGGCAGCCTCTATCTGCTGGCCTGCACCGGTAGCAAATGGCTTGGCCCGGTCACCCCGTTTGGCGGTCTTTTGCTGATCGCCGGCTGGCTGACCCTCTTGTATGTCGGCTTAAAAATCAGAAAAATGGCATAACCGGATTCCGCGTCTCAGTATCCCGCCTGTCAGCGTCTTTTAAACTATACTTTTAATATAGGCAGTATCGGTAACAGAATGGAGGCGCTGATGAAATCACTCGAATTGCGTAACTACAACAAAGCTCTGCAGGCTGCTACCGAGTTTTTTGAAGGCGATATGGAAACCGCCGAGCTCTGGATGAAAGAGCCCGCCAGTTCGCTTGGTGGTAAATGCCCGGTTGAGATGTTGTCGACAGAAGAAGGATTACATACCGTGCTGGAAGTAATCAGCCGTATGGAAGATGGTTCATTTCAGTGATCTGAACAGCTCTGCAGAACCCGGAACTCTGCAGAGCTTTGTTATTTCAGCCTATTGCAATTGTGCCAGCTGCCGGTCGTGATAACGGCTCAGCGTCAGCAGCGCCGTGACTGCTCCAATCAGCGCATAAAACATATCTGACTGCGTATCCCAGACATACCCCTGCGTGCCGAGAAACGCTTCTGATTCGGCACCGGAGGCAAGCGCCACCGCCCATTCCAGCAATTCATATACGGAACTTATCGCCAGACAGGTACAGACACAGAAAAAGTTCTGCCAGCCCCGGCCGCGGATGATCTGCTTGCGGATCACCAGCTCCCGTGCAACCAGCGCCGGTACAAATCCCTGCGCCAGATGGCCGAGCTTGTCGTAATTATTGCGCGCCGAACCGGTCCACTCCTGGATCCAGTCAAACAGCGGCACCTCGGCGTAAGTGTAATGACCGCCCACCATCAGAATAATGGCGTGCAGCAGGATCAGGCTATACAGCAACGGCGTCAGCGGGAACGTCCGCTCGGTTTTCGCCAGCACCAGCAGCGCGATCAGGGCGGGGAAAACCTCCAGCAGCCAGGTAAACAGATCTTTCGGCGCAATCGCCGACCAAATCAGCACGGCAAAAAAGATAATCAGCCACAGATTCCGTAGCATAACGGCAGCCTCATCAGGATCAGCAATACTTTCAGTATAATGACCCCAGCCGGATTTGATTGAGTAAGCGATGATTTCTCTTCACCAAAGTGAATAAATCTATACTACTATCTATTAAAGTATCTATTAGTCTATCTATAAGCCGGATCACGCGCATGCAAGATAATCCGATTTAAATCAAAGATATATAGATTAATGAACCCCTCGGTCAGGGCGGAATTATCGTAAGTATCTAATTATCTGCGAAACAATATCTCATCATTTCTGAGAACCGGCACTGGCCGCCCAACCTGATTTAAGCCGCCACTTCCCACGCGCCGCGTTCATCAGTGCAAAGATTCATTTCTCGGGTCATAACAGCTTCTGCTTCGGCGCTGGCTATCGCTTTCAGGAAAAAACTAATTTTGCTATCCGAGTCGATGTATTCGCAATAAAGATCACGGATAACCGCATCTTCCGAACGGGATGGTTTGCTTTCGTCTTTTTCCCATCGGGCTATCGTTTGTTCAGACAAGCCGATCTGTTCACCGATAGCTTTTTGCGACAGGTTCATCGTTTTGCGCAAATAACGAAGTTCTTCACCTGATAGAGGTCTTTGTAAATTAATAATATTTTTAGCAATGGTGACTTCCAGTGCCGCACGATTGTTGATGCTGACACACTCACCATATTCTTCATCGTTAATGATCGTAAACCCGTTTAACAGGTAGACGTTACTCAAACCACATTCTTTGTAGTGATATTTTTCCATATGATCCCCCTGTATTACAGGCTTTCCCCTCAGTTGGGGATTTTCACCGTCATCACGAAGGCATGCGGATCTGATGTTTTTAAAGTATATGGTATAAGCATTAACCTATCAAGTTGATAGGTTGTAGTGCTGTCACGCGCGCGCCCCCAGCTTCTTCACCAGAAAATCAACCAGCAGTTTTACTTTCGGCGACAGATGCCGGTTATGCGGATAAACCACCCAGATGCCATCATCCGGCAGCCGGTATTCCTCCAGCAGACTCACCAGCAAACCCTGCTTCAGTTCTTCCTGCACGTAATAATCCGGCAACTGCACAATGCCTAAGCCTTTTAAGGCGGCATCTTTTAACGCCAGACCTGAATTACAGCTCCAGGCCGACCCTATGCGCCAGTTCCGCAGTTTGCCGTTTTCCAGAAACCGCCAGTGATCGATACTGCCGCCCAGACAGCGGTGATTGGCTAAATCCGTGAGCGTGTGCGGTGTGCCTTTCGCGGCCAGATACGCTGGCGAAGCGCATAGATATTGGGTTCTGCGTGCCAGCTTGCGGCACATCAGGCTGGAAGAATCGAGCGTGCCAAGCCGGATCGCCAGATCGTAACCTTCCTCCACCAAATCAATGGTTTCATTGGTGAGTTTCAGTTCCAGATCAAGTTGCGGATATTGCAGCAGAAAATCATTCACCAGTGGCGCCAGAAAATATTCCCCGTAATACACCGGTGCAGTGATACGCAGTTTGCCGGTGGGTTTGCCTTCCATTTCCATCACGGCACGATCGGCTTCCTGTAACTCATTCAGCACTTTGCGCGCATGCTGATAATAGACTTCACCGACCTCGGTCAGGCGTAGTTTTCGGGTGGTGCGATACAGTAATTTTGCTCCAAGGCGATCTTCCAACTGATTCACATGGCGACTGATATGCGCCACAGAGACATCCAGTCGTTTCGCGGCAGCGGTGAAACTCTCCGTCTCAACCACGCAGATGAACTCATTAATGCCATCCCAGATAGTCATTATTACTCTACGGTAAAAATTATTTGCAGTATGCATTGATTATCAACCGTATTGATCTGAATACAATGAGGTATCGCTGATTTTTAAAGAGACGGGGAAGAACAGCTAAGCCGACCGTACGCGGCATGGACGCCGCGTCCGAGCGTACAAGGATGTATTTACAGCGCGTCGGTGTGCTGTTTTTTCTCGTCGATAAACCATACTTCGAATATGCCACCCTTAGTCAGGAGCTCAACATGAATATGATCAAAACCCGCGCCGCCGTCGCCTGGGAAGCCGGTAAACCCCTGTCAATTGAAGAAGTGGATCTGATGCCGCCGCAAAAAGGCGAAGTGCTGGTACGTATCGTGGCCACCGGGGTATGTCATACCGATGCTTACACCCTGTCCGGTGCCGATCCGGAAGGCGTTTTCCCGGCTATTCTCGGCCATGAAGGGGCCGGTATCGTGGAAGCGATCGGCGAGGGCGTCACCAGCGTAGCGGTCGGCGATCACGTGATCCCGCTGTACACCCCGGAATGCGGTGAATGCAAATTCTGTAAATCCGGGAAAACCAACCTCTGTCAGGCCATTCGTGCCACGCAGGGCAAAGGCCTGATGCCGGACGGTACCACCCGTTTCTTCAAAGACGGCAAGCCGATCTTCCACTACATGGGCACATCAACCTTCGCCGAGCACACCGTGGTGCCGGAAATTTCGCTGGCGAAAATCAGTAAAGACGCGCCGCTGGAAAAAGTCTGTCTGCTGGGTTGTGGCGTGACTACCGGCATGGGGGCGGTGAAAAACACCGCTAAAGTACAGCCGGGTGACACCGTAGCTGTGTTCGGTCTGGGCGGTATCGGTCTGTCCGTCATCATCGGTGCCGTAATGGCCAAAGCCAGCCGCATCATCGCGATTGATATCAACGAAGACAAATTTGATATCGCGAAGAAACTCGGTGCCACCGATGTGGTCAATCCGAAGAACTTCGACAAGCCAATTCAGGACGTGATCGTCGAAATGACTGACGGCGGTGTCGATTTCTCGTTTGAATGTATCGGTAACGTCAAAGTGATGCGTTCCGCGCTGGAATGCTGCCATAAGGGCTGGGGCGAATCGGTGATCATCGGCGTCGCGGCGGCAGGGCAGGAGATCTCCACCCGTCCGTTCCAGCTGGTGACCGGCCGGATCTGGAAAGGCAGCGCCTTCGGTGGCGTCAAAGGCCGCTCACAACTGCCAGGCATCGTGGAACAATATATGAACGGCGAGTTCGAGCTGGATACCTTCATCACCCACACCATGGGGCTGGATGACATCAATCATGCGTTTGATCTGATGCACGAAGGCAAATCCATCCGTACCGTGATCCTGTTCGATAAATAAGGAGCGTCGATGAGCGCACTGACATTAGTACAGGAACAAAAATGCTTTGGCGGACGACAAGTCCGCTATAAGCACAACTCGGCGGTGCTGAACTGTGAGATGCAGTTTTCGGTCTTTCTGCCACCACAGGCGGCTGAGCACAAAGTCCCGGCGCTGTACTGGCTGTCCGGACTCACCTGCAGCGATGAAAACTTCTCGGTCAAAGCCGGAGCGCAGCGCGTGGCGGCGGAACTGGGGATTGCGCTGATCATCCCCGATACCAGCCCGCGCGGTGACGGCGTGGCCGACGATCCGGCGTACGATCTGGGGCAGGGCGCTGGCTTTTATGTCAATGCCACGCAGGCACCGTGGACGCAGCATTATCAGATGTATGACTACATCCTGACCGAACTGCCAACCCTGCTGGAAGCGCAACTGCCGTTATCCGATCAACGTGCCATCAGCGGCCACTCCATGGGCGGACACGGCGCACTGGTGCTGGCACTGCGCAATCCGCAGCGTTTTACCTCCGTCTCGGCGTTTGCACCGATAGCCAATCCGCTGAATTGTCCGTGGGGGCAAAAAGCGTTTACCGCCTATCTGGGGGACGATCGCACCGCGTGGGAAGAGTACGATGCCAGCCTGCTGTTAGCTCAATACCGTGGTGATTTGCCGATGCTGGTGGATCAGGGCGATGCCGATAATTTCCTGGCAGAACAGCTGAAGCCGCAGGCACTCTACACCGCAGGCATGCAGGTGAAAGCCAACCTGCTGCTACGCATGCAACCGGGCTACGACCACAGCTACTACTTCATCGCCAGCTTCATCGAAGAACACCTGCGATTTCATGCCGGCTATTTGCAGGATTAATAATTCAGAAATTGATACCGATATGACGACCATCAGGCAACTGAACATCAACAGTCAGTTTTCCACCCATCGCTTCAACATAGCGTTTCAGTGAGGACAGTTTGATTTCCTGACCACGCTTTTCCAGATTAGCTACAGATGGTTTAAAAATTCTTGTTCAGCTATCGGTATCATCGTTTCATAAAACCGTTTGTCCCCGGTTTTATCTCCGCCAGAGAGCAGGAACCCGCCGATGCGAATCAGGCGCTCGCGATCAAATACCGGTAATTAGAAAATCAATCGCAGCAATAATTTCATCTCTGAACGTGCTTAAATCATGTGTTGGCTCAACCAGGATTCTGGTTGGCACAGAGGTAGTTTGTTGTGTCAGGATCACGAAGTCACCTTCATCCAAATGAATGATTGGACATAAATGACTTGGTACTTTCTTTTCTAATAACGCAACTGGCGTTAATGGAATGACCAGGCGTGTATTCAGGTTTTCTAATAGGTCACTCTGCACATCCACGAAGAACGGATACGTTGTGGCTGTGGCTTCATCGGGATTTCTATATAGCGTAAATTGCGACATCAGAATGCTCGGAATGAATCAGAAAATAGTCCATGTTTTTCAGTGAGTTCGTTACAAGCACTTATGGCCTCGACATTTTGCTGTAGCCATTCTGCTTTCTTCTTTTCATGTACTTCCTGAACGAGCGCTTTTTCCATAGTCGCAGACAGATTGATGTTCAAGCGTTTAGCTTCAGCAAGTAGTTCGCTATTCAAGCTAAGGTTGGTCGCTTTTTTCGGTGCTTGTGCATTGTATGCGTTTCTCATAATTCACCATTTAAAATGCGTATAGATAATGCGCATAAAGTGTAGTTACAAACCAAGCATTAGACAAGACGTTTAACCATTCTCCTTCAGCAACCCCCCCCCCGATCCAAAGGCAAAAACATCCATCGCCAGCGTGCCGAGTGCGACATCTTTATGCAGACGTACTACCTCGGTGCTATCAGCCGCACCCAGCGCCACAAACAGCGGCAGCAGATGCTCATCGGTCGGATGGGCACGGCGGGCATGCGGAGCCAGCTTGCGATAATCATTCAGCGCATCGATATCATGTGCCTCAATCCTGGCGATCACCCAGTCGCGGAACTGATCGACATACGGATCACCGGCTTCCGGTAACTCTTCCGGGCTGTCCCAGTGCAGCTCACCCAGATTATGGGTAAAACTGCCGGACGCCAGAATCAGCACACCTTCATCACTCAAACCCCGCAGCAACTGCCCCAGCGCAAACTGCAATTTTGGTGACACCGACGGATTCAGCGACAACTGCACCACCGGCACATCGGTATCCGGATACAGATACCGCAGCGGCACCCAGGCGCCGTGATCGAGGCCGCGCTGGGCATCCAGGCCGACCTGCTGCAGCATTGCCTGCACCTGTTCAGCCAGCGCCGGTGAACCGGGGGCCGGATACTGCAGCGCATACAGCGCGCGCGGGAAACCGCCGAAGTCATGAATTGTTTCCGGGGTAAGACTGCTGGTCAGCGTCGGCTGCTGGGTTAACCAGTGCGCCGAGATCACCAGAACTGCTTTGGGTTTCGGCAACTGTTGCCCGATCCGGGTCAGCACCGGCCCGGTCGTGCCCGGCTCCAGCGCCAGCATCGGCGAACCGTGCGAAATAAAGAGGGTAGGTAAGCGGCTCATGGCTGTCTCCTGCGTCATACGCCTAACGATGCAGACAGCTTATGCCTTTCTCTGTTGCTGAAATACTGGCTAATCAGCAAATGACTGTTGCGGATTTTGCAAAAAAAACTTATATGACTCAGAAAATTTTCTTCAGATCGCGGTAAAAGTTTTCATGCGACCCCAAAGCCATCAACTCTAAAGTGACAGTTCCATCTTCATAGCTATAACCAAGTAAAGTTAACTGCTTTACCATATTGAATTTGTAAACGCGTAGAAAGGCGAGATCACCCTTCTTTTGTTCACCGAGAAGAGGATCTGCCATCAGCTGTTTGATCGCTTCATCCAGATCCTCCTTTTGGTTTTTATGCAGTTTTTTGACAGCTTTTTTAAAGGTCGGTGTTTGAAGAACCTGGGTTATTTTAGCCAAAGCTGTAGGTCTCCAGCTTACCTGCTTCTTTTTCAGCTTTAGCGATGATCGCTTGCTTGACGAACTCGTAAGGTAAGTCAGGATTATCTTCCATCATTTCGCCAATTTTTGCCCAATGTTCAATTTGTTTAGGCGTTGTACGATTGAGTGCCTTAGCCATAATGGCAGCCTTATCGACAAGCTCTTGATCAAGTCTGATGCTCGCTGTAGACATATCATTCTCCGCTGTGAGTTACGCTATTATTGTAGCAATGCGCTACAAATGTGGCAATGTGCGTCGACTGACCATGCCCCCCTTGCAACCCCCATTCCCAATTGCATCAATTTTTGTAAAACACCTTTACTGAAATTCCGTTTTTTGATCCAAGACTCATCCTTGATGTGATCGGCGTCATGTATTATCCTGCTTCTCAGTTGAATGCAGGGATCGCACGTCACAATTTGGAAGGAATCTTTCTCCTCCTGCCTCCCTCGTTCCATAAATTCCGGTGCCGCAAAGCCGACATCTGAAAAAAGCCATTTAAATCAGATAACTGTAAAAATTATCAGCGCAGTGGCAGCTGCAAGCCACTGGCGGTAGCCATATCTGATGGCTGGCGAGCCGGCTGGCAGCACTGTGGCGCACCATGAACCACCAGTTCATCCTCTGTACAAAAATTATCCATCCAAATCAAAAACAACAAAAAATCACGCAGGATATATGAACAAAAAACTGCTTCTTTCCATGCTGGCAACAACCCTGTTGCTGAGTGGTTGTACCATCGTTCCGGGCTCTCATCTTTCGGTCAGCGGTAAAAATCAGGTCACCGATTCTGATGAATCCGCCGATATCGATAAGCTGGTCGATGTCTACCCGATGACCCCGCGTCTGGTGGAAAAATTGCGTCCTGCCATGCCGCAGGCCCGCGTTAATCCCGCGCTGGAAACCGCGCTGCAAAAGTATGAATACCGCGTCGGTGTCGGTGACGTGCTGAATATCACCGTGTGGGATCACCCCGAGCTGACCATTCCGGCCGGTTCCTACCGCAGTGCCAGCGATGCCGGCAACTGGGTGCACAGCGACGGCAAAATCTTCTATCCCTACATTGGCCGGGTGAAAGTCACCGGCAAAACCGTCACCGAAATCCGTGATGATGTCGCCGCGCGCCTCGCCGAATATGTCGAAAGCCCGCAGGTGGATGTCAGCATCGCCTCTTTCCGCTCACAGAAAGTCTATGTCACCGGTGAAGTCGGTAAACAGGGCGAACTGGCCATCACCAACGTGCCACTGACGCTGCTGGATGCCATCAACCAGGCCGGCGGGCTCTCAGCCGATGCCGACTGGCGCAACGTGGTGCTGACCCGCCAGGGCAAAGAACAGGCGCTGTCGCTGCAGGATCTGATGCAATACGGCGATCTCAGCCAGAACAACCTGCTGGCTCCGGGTGACATCATCCATGTGCCGCGCAACGATGCGCTGAAAGTGTTTGTCATGGGCGAAGTCACCAAACAAAGCACCCTGAAGATGGATCGCACCGGTATGACCCTCACCGAGGCGCTGGGGCAGGCGGGCGGTATCGATCAGCTGGCATCCGACGCCACCGGGGTGTTCGTGATCCGCGCCAAACACGATAACGCTGCCAAAGACAAAAAGCTGGCCAGCATCTATCAGCTGAATATCAAAGACGCCACCGCACTGGTGCTGGGCACCGAATTCCAGCTGCAGCCGTATGATGTGGTGTATGTCACCGCCGCACCAATCACCCGCTGGAACCGCGTTATCTCGCAACTGGTGCCGACCATCAGTGGCTTCAATGAGCTAAGCGAAGGCACCCTGCGGATCAGAACCTGGCCGTAATCATGATGCATTTCGACGCAATTCTTATCGTGTGTGTCGGCAATGTCTGCCGCTCACCGACCGCCGAACGCCTGCTGCAGCAGGCGTTGCCGCATAAAACTGTTTCTTCCGCCGGGATCGCCGCCCTGACCGGGCAAAGTGCCGATGTCTCCGCCACAGCTGTCGCGCAGCATCACGGCCTGTCTCTCGACGGGCACAGCGCCCGGCAACTGACCCGTGCTCTGTGTCAGCAGCACGACCTGATCCTGGTGATGGAACAACAACATATCGAGGCTGTCACGCGCATTGCGCCGGAAGTCCGCGGGAAAACCATGCTCTACGGCCACTGGCTGAAACGCGATATCCCCGACCCGTACCGGCAGAGCCGTGAAGCTTTTGAATTTACTTTCGATCTGATCGCCGAGGCCACCCAGGCCTGGGCGCAACGTCTGAACAAATAAAATAACAGGGAACAGCATGGCAACCACGACCCCCCCGCAGCAGCAAAACCGTAACACGGCTGAGGTCATCGATCTCGGGCGTCTTCTGGGGCTGATGCTGGATAACAAATGGCTGATCATTGGCATCACCTGCCTGTTTGCACTGACCGGCGTGATTTACGCGCTGTGTGCTACCCCGGTTTATCAGGCCGATGCACTGGTGCAGGTGGAACAAAAGAAAGCTGGCATCCCCGGTTTATCCGATGTCTCTGACATGCTCGGCAGCAGCGATTCTGAAGCCGCCACTGAAATCGAACTGATCAAATCCCGCATGATCATCGGCCAGACGGTCGATGAGCTGAATCTGAATGTACAGATCACCCCTGATTTTCCGTACGGTGCCGGTAAAGGGCTGGCCGCGCGGTTAGGCTGGCAGGCCGGTAAATTGCTGGTCAGCCGTTTTCAGGTGCCGGCCGCCTATGAAGGGCTGCCGTTTGCACTGGAACTGCTGGAAAACGGCGCTTACCGCCTGAGCCATGGCGGTGAAGAACTGCTGCAGGGCAAAGCCGGGGAACTGGCGCAGAGCAAAGACGGCATTTCGTTGCTGGTGGCTGATCTGCAGGGCGAGGCGGGTCAGCGTTTTACCCTGACCAAACTGCCAACCCTGCAGGTGATCAACGATCTGCAGCAGGATCTGATAGTCAGCGAGAAAGGCAAAAAAACCGGCATGCTGGCACTGAGCCTGAACGGCGATGATCGTGACGCGATCCGCTCCGTGCTGGAAAGTGTCGCCCGCAACTATGTGCTGAAAAACATCGAGCGTAATGCGGCGGAAGCGGAAAAGAGCCTGGAGTTTCTGCAATCGCATCTGCCCGGTGTACGCAGTTCGCTGGAAGAGTCGGAACAGAAGCTGAACAGCTACCGGCAGAAGAATGAATCGGTCGATCTCAACCTTGAAGCCAAAGCTGCGCTGGATACCATGGTGTCGCTGGAAACCCAGCTCAACGAACTGACCTTTAAAGAATCGGATATTGCCCAGCAATTTACCAAATCGCACCCGGCCTATATTTCGCTGCTGGAAAAACGCCACACACTGCTGAAAGAAAAAGAGCGCATCAACCAGCAGGTGCAGAAACTGCCGAAAGTGCAGCAGGACGTCTTGCGGTTAACCCGCGATGTGGAAGTCGGCCAGCAAATCTACCTGCAACTGCTGAACAAGGTGCAGGAGCTGAACATCCTCAAGGCCGGCACTGTGGGTAACGTGCGCATCATCGACCATGCGGCGGTGAAAATTCAGCCGGTGAAACCGAAAAAACCGTTAATAGTGGTGATCGCCACGCTGCTCGGCGGCATGCTGGCAGTCGCGCTGGTGCTGATCCGCGCCGCCTTTAACCGTGGGGTGGAAGGGCCGGATGAGCTGGAAAAACTGGGCATCAATGTCTACGCCTCGGTGCCGTTATCCGACTGGCAGCACGAGCAGAGCAAGAAGCAGCAGAAGAGTAAAAAACTGACCCTGCTGGCACAGCATAACCCGGCGGATCTCTCCATTGAAGCGCTGCGTAACCTGCGCACCAGCCTGCATTTCGCCATGATGGAAGCGCGCAACAACGTGCTGATGATCACCGGCCCGGGCCCGTCGATCGGTAAAACCTTTGTTTCTGTCAATCTGGCTTCGGTGATCGCCCAGGGCGAACAAAAAGTACTGCTGATCGATGCCGATATGCGTAAAGGCCACCTGCATCACTATTCGTCGGCTACCGGTAAAACCGGGCTTTCCGATTACCTCTCCGGCCAGAAAGATCTGGCGCAAATCATCACCCACGGCGGACAACCGGGGCTGGATTTTATCGGCCGTGGTCAGGTGCCGCCGAACCCGAGTGAACTGCTGATGCATCCGCGCTTTGCCGCGCTGCTGGAGTGGGCCAGTGCGCATTACGATCTGGTGCTGGTCGATACCCCGCCGCTGCTGGCGGTCACCGATGCCGCGATTGTCGGCCGTCTGGCCGGCACCACCTTCCTGGTGGCCCGTTTTGCCGTCACCGCCGCCAAAGAAGTGGAACTGACGCTGCGCCGTCTGGAACAGAACGGCATTGAAGCAAAAGGCGTGATCCTCAATGCGATGGAAAGACGCGCGGCCGGCTATTACGGCGGCAGTTACGGTTATTACCAGTACAGCTATCAAAGTGCGAAAAACTAAAAAATAACAAGGCAAAAAAACTGAATTCCCCCGCCTGCCGGGGGGCAGACATTTCTGGGATAAGCGGAGATAGAACGTTATGGAAGATGAACTGGAAACCATCATTTCCTCATTTGTCTTCACTTTAATGGCAATAAAAGGTTTAAAACCAGTTGCTGATAAAGTGGGTTTACTGGATGTACCGAATCATCGTAAACAGCATAAAGGGGCAGTGCCGCTGATTGGCGGGGTATCTATTTTCATCGGGGTGGCAATTTCAGCGCTGCTGTTTATGTCATTAGATGCACAGCAAAAGGTGCTGCTTGCGGCATCGCTGGTTATCGTGGTGATGGGGGTGTTTGATGATCTGTATGATTTGTCCGTGCGCCTGCGATTAGGCATTCAGGCCGTCTGCACCCTGATTTTATGTTTCTCGCTGCATGTGTCGCTGGCACACCTGGGCTATATGCTCGGCTTTATCAATCTCAATATTGGTGTGGCGGGCTATGTGCTGGCGATATTCGCCGTCATTGGCGGCATCAATGCCTATAACATGATGGATGGCATCGACGGCCTGGCCGGTTCTATGGCACTGGTTTCGCTGACTGCACTGATTATTCTGTTCGCGGCGGCAGGTGCCACCGTCTATATGAACTGGGCATTAATATTTGCGGTGGCAATCGTGCCTTATCTGTTTGCCAACCTGAAACTGTTCGGCTTTAAACGCAAAATCTTTATGGGCGATGCCGGCTCCATGCTGCTGGGCTTTGTCATTGTCTGGCTGCTGATTCTGGGCACCCAGCAGCAGGAAAAATATTTCCGCACCGTCACCGCACTCTGGATCATCGCTATTCCGCTGATGGACATGGCCGCCATCATGATCCGTCGTATCCGCAAGGGCAACAGCCCGTTCAAGCCGGATCGTAACCACCTGCATCATATCTTCCTGCGCGCCGGGCTCAATTCCCGTCAGGCACTGATGGTGATTGTGGCTGCAGCATTACTGTTCACATCATTCGGTTTAGCTGGGGAATTCTGGCAGGTGCCGGAATGGATCATGCTGGCTGGGTTTCTGGGCTTGTTTGCCGGGTATTATTATTCACTGCACCGGATTTGGAAGATTGTTAGGTGGGTGAAGGCTAAGATTTATAGGTAAGAAATATACCTATTAACGGCGTGACTTATTGATTTTATAAGTTGTATCTTCTTGTTGTTCTATCTTGTTTGAAATCGATTTTTCCTAAGTTAGATAGTAATGACCAACGATGGTTACCTGAAACTCTGATTTTGTTTATAAAACTCAAAACTAAGTTTGTACGTTTATTTTTTCAACATACTCAGTTTCATAAAGCATATTGGTGATCTCAATATATGAGAAGATTTCTGTTCCATATCACATCGGTATTGGCATATTGCGATCAATTTACTGACGGGGAATAAGAATTTTAATATGCTTATAAAGCAGAAACAAAAAATGGCTGCATGAAATAATAAGGCCTCTAGCAAATTGTTATGGACATCGGGGGCATTAATTCGCTCTGAAAGCATTAATGAGTAATATAATTGCAGGACGTCGAATTTTTTTCTGTATCCCTGCAAAATCTACCCGAGTAAAATATGTATTTTATTTTTACCCAAACAAAAGATTAATAAAATGAAGATAAAAAATATTTTTTGGAATTTTCTAGGCTTAGGTTTGCCGCTTTTTGTCGCATTGTTAACTATACCTCCATTAATTAAAAATGTAGGGAATGAAATATTCGGTTTTATTTCATTATCATGGGGTTTAATTGGGTATGCTAGTTTATTTGATTTTGGCATTGGAAGAGCAACAACACAATTAGTAGCCAAGGCATTAGGAAATAGTAATTATCAAACAACGTATAATATATTTAAAATATCGAGAAATTTATCTTTGGTATTTGGTGCTGCTGGTGGGGTTTTTATATATATAGTAGGTTATGCATTTGGTCTAGATTATATAAATTATTCCAATGTACACCATGATGAAGTGCAATATTCATTAGTTATCATTGCTATTGCTATCCCATTGCACTCAATATCAGGAATGTATCGTGGCTTTAGTGAAGCATATGAGAATTTCAAAGCAGTAAGTATTTTGCGATGTCTCCTTGGACTCATGAACTTCATTTTTCCATATTTTGTCTCTATATACACAACAAGATTAGATATATTAATTTTCTCTATTTTATGTTCAAAGTTGGTCGGATTAATACTTTATTCTTTAATTGCAAACAAGACTATCAAGCATCACCCGATCGAAAAAGGATTATCAAATAAAGAGTTAGATACTGTTATAAAGCGTGAATTGCTATCATTCGGTGGTTGGTACAGTGTTAGCTGTATTATAAATCCATTTTTAACTCAAATAGATAGATTTATTATTGGTGGTATGCTCTCAGTAGCAGCTATTGCAGTATATGCAATACCATTTGAGCTAGTCACAAAGTTAACTATATTCGCTAGTGCAATATCTACTGTTGCGTTTCCGCGCTACTCGAAACTAATTGTTGAAAGTCATGCTAAAGCGAAAGATGAATTCAATAAATGGCTAAAACTAGTATCTATATTGATGGCTACAGTTTGCTTACTATTTTTGATACTGTTACCACTTTTCTTAGAGGTGTGGATTGGTGACTCATTAAATAGAGACTCCGTGATAATTGGTCAAATCCTTTGTATAGGAGTATTTTTAAATGCAGTGGGTATTATGTATTTCACTTGGATACATGCCAGGGGCAAATCGAATATTACGGCAAAGTTTCATCTTGTAGAGTTGCCTATATACATAACTCTTCTTTATTTTTTAGTTGATAAGCATGGGGTTATAGGTGCATCAATAGCGTGGACAATAAGAACGTTCATAGACACAACTTTGTTGGCTTGGTATTTTCATAAAAAATGATTGAATTTCTTATATTGATAAATCTAATTGGCTATTTTATTAATATGAAATTTATTGCCAATCCATTTAAAATTTTTTTCATGTTATGGTTTTTTGTTTTTTTAACATTATATTTAACAATAGATGATTGGGTTGAAATTAGTAATGAGTTTATTGTGGTTAACATTACGACATCATTGTCTGTTTTGTTGCTGAGTTATATATTGAAAGGTAAAACAGAATGTTTGCATTCATGGCGAGATGAAAATGCATTAAATGAATTATTTATCAATCGTTATCTATGCTTTGTCTTCCAGATTATATGTTTTATCGGTCTTTTTCTTGCTTATTATAGAGTAAGTCTGTTAATTCCTGATAATATTTTTTCGCCAGTTGGATACACTAAATTGAGGATGTCCATAGGAGATGATACAGTTGATTATGGCATTCTTGCATATTTTTTTACACTTTCATTTATAGTGACATCTTTAACTATAATATTAAGGGTTAGAGGTGAGGTTGGCAGTATTAGATTGATTTTATCAATTATATCATCGTTGTCGTATTGTTATTTATCAACAGGACGAACTTTTTTCTTGATGTTTTTTTGTTTCTCATTTGCACCATTGTTTGTATTAGGGGTAGTTAGACGTCAGCACATAGTTCTCATCAGTATAGTAATTGTACTGTTATTTATCTTGGTTGCATACTTAACAGGAAAAGGTATTAGTGAGGAACAGTCATTCATAGAAAATATTAATAGTTTTCTCGAGAATTTAAGGTCTTATACTATCGCCCCAGTTGTTGCAATGAATATGCTTATAGAACAGATCTCAAACAGCAGTATTTTTTATGGTGAATATTCATTTCGTTTTATTTTCGTATTCTTAAGTAAGTTAGGAGTATATGACGGATCAGTTATGCCGTTAATTAAAGATTTTGTAGATACACCATATCCAACTAATGTATATACAGTATATGACATCTATGTTAGAGACTTTGGTTATTTTGGCTTCGCAAGTGTTTTTTTTATAATGTTTTTTCATTTTGTGTTATATGAGAAATGCATGTTGAAAGGTGGTTTCTATGTTTTTTTGTATAGTGCTTCATTATATCCATTGATAATGCAGTTTTTTCAAGATCAGTACCTTTCACTATTATCAACTTGGATTCAGGTTTCTGTTATTTACTATATTTTAACTAGTTCATCACATCAGGATAATTGCAGGTCTAGAGTGTAACTATTTTTAAGCATGCTACGATTTCAAGGGGTGAACCCCATGTTTTTGCTTTGTCTGCAATTCCCTTTTTACTGATTAAAAATATAAACGATAGATAGTGGCATTAAATTTTGAATCTAGATAGGCTTGTTTGAGTAGTTAGTCTAGCTATCAATGATATTCATTTAGCTAGAAAGGTAAATGCCTCCTCGTGCGGATTTGTAAAACAATGATGCGTTAATCCAATGAGGATTACTTTGTTACCCCATTATCGTGAATTTGACTAATGACCCGAGTTGTTATCTCTGCAAATACCAGTTGGTATCTATACAATTTCCGAAAAGGAACTATTAAAGCCTTGTTGGAAAAAAAATGTGAAGTCATCGCGGTTGCGCCAATTGATGCTTACTCGAAAAAGCTAAGTGAACTTGGCTGCCGGTTTGAGCCGTTGTATATGGATAGGGGTAGTACAAATCCTATAAAGGACTTGTATACCACTTGGAATTACTACTTTATCTATCGTCGTATCAAACCGACCGTAGTATTTAACTTTACTCCAAAAGTAAATATCTACAGCACTCTGGCAGCCAAACTTGTCAAGGCAAAAGTAGTTAATAACATTGCGGGACTGGGTTCGTTGTTTGTTAGTGAATCAATAGCCTCACGTATTGCTAAGTTGCTTTATCGTTTTAGCCAACCTTTCGCAGATTTTGTATTTTTTCAGAATGAGGACGACCGGCAAATGTTTCTTGATGCTGGTGTAGTCAAGCCTTTGTCTACAGGCAGGCTCCCTGGTTCAGGGGTGGATTTGTCCAATTTTGTTCTGACTCCCGCCTTGGATGATGGAGTGGTACGATTCATTCTGGTTGCGCGATTATTACGCGAAAAGGGGGTGGAACTTTATGTCGAAGCTGCACGCCAATTGAAGCAAAAATACTGCAATCTTCAATTTAACCTGCTTGGCTTTATTGATGAAGATAATCCAAGTGGCATTTCTTCCTCGCAAATTGAGCAGTGGCAGCAGCAGGGCGTGATTAATTACTTAGGCACAACAGATGATGTAGCACCGATTCTCGGTGCTCATGATTGTGTGGTGCTGCCTTCATATTATAGAGAAGGAGTACCAAAATCACTGCTTGAAGCAGCAGCCATGGGCAAACCTATCGTCACTACAAATAATGTCGGTTGTAGAGAGACAGTAGAACATGGTCGCAATGGCTTTTTGTGTGTTCCTAAGGATTTGGTTTCACTTATTGATTCTTTAGATAAGATGATTACCATGGGACACGCAGAGCGTTTGAGTTTTGGCTTGGCTGGTAGACGTAAAATGGAAAATGAATTCAATGAAAATATTATCATATTGGCGTATTTAAATCAGTTGTAAATTTGTTAATGCTAATAAATTTATAGAGATTAAATATCTATTTAGCACGCAATGCATGAATTAATTTGCAGGGCTAATTTAAGTTAAAATGATGGTGGTATTGTTTTTTATAAATTGCGAATTATGAAAGTTAGATTTTAGTTGGCTTTTGTTTTTTTCACTACTCTGATTTTGTTAACTATTGAAAGAAGCATCTCTTCCATTAGTTAGTGAAATTGATGTGATGGGGTTTAATATAATTCATGTATTGTAAAAATATTAAAATTTAACGCTGCTATTGGTTTGTTTATTCATTGATAACTCTCTGGTAGAAATGTTGAATATTGATATCAAGCAAAATAAATTACAGAGCGAAGAGAGTTATGCGTAAAAAAAATATTCACTCTATTGTTGTTGTTTATAAGCCGGATGTTTTTCATCTTGAAAAGTTAATATGTGAACTGCTTAAGCAAACAAATTATGTGTACATTTGTAATAATTCAGATGAGGATATTGAGTTTAATGTAGAAAGAGTAGAAGTACTAAATTTTAAACAGAATTTAGGAATTGCAAAAGCTCAATCCATAGGGATGGAAAAAGCTTTTTCTAATAATGCAGACTTCATTATTCAGTTTGATCAAGATAGTTTCCCAGAAAAAAATATGACTGATAAACTTCTTGTTTCATTTGAGTTGCTATTAAATCTTGGCTATAAGATCGGAATAATTGCACCTCAGGATTATAGTTCTATAACACTGGATCCAAGTAAGTCTGCAAGTGGGGATAAAATTGAAATACCTCATTCGGAATCCAATTGCTATTTTGTAGATACTGTTATAAGTAGTGGTTGTATGATATCAAAAGAAACATATCAAATAGTCGGTTCGATGAAAGATGAGCTATTCATTGATTTGGTAGATCATGAGTATTGTTGGCGGACAAAATATAACAAACTTAAAATAGTTAAGAATTTTGATTGTAAATTATATCATCAGTTAGGCAATGGTATAATTAATTTTACTCCACTATTTTCAGTATGCGATTGTGCGCCATTTCGCCATTATTATTCATATAGGAATGCGATTTATTTATATGGTTTTTCATATGTGCCATTAAAGTGGAAGCTAAAATCAATTTTAAAAAACATAATGTTGTTTTCGGTTATTCTTCTTACCATGAATCAAAAAAAACAAAGAATAAAATATGCCATTAAAGGTATTTTTCATGGTTTTAAACGGAAAATGGATTATTAATTTATTTTTGTTGGGTTATATAATATGAAAAAAGTATACTCAATTCTGGTTGCTTACAATCCAGATTTGGATGATTTATATCTTTCAGTTGAAAAATTGCTTAAACAAACTGATATTGTTGTTATATCAAATAACTCTAATTTTAATTTGAATTTTGAAAATGTAGAAAGAATAAAGGTCTTTAACTTTGGTGAAAACTTAGGGATCGCTGCAGCTCAATCTATAGGTATGAAATGGGCTTTTGAACATGGTGCTGATTTTATCATTCAAATGGACCAAGATAGTGTTCTAGATGATTTAACTGTTCCTCGTTTAATAGATAGCTATGCTGAATTGACTGGTAAAGGCTATAACATTGGAGTGATCGGGCCAAGACATTTCGATAAGGTGAATAATCAATTTGATGAATCTCGTTTAGTTAAAGGTATCTTGATACCAGATACTAATTGTGAAATTGTTAATGCAACTATTAGCTCTGCCAGTTTAATTTCAAAGTCAGCATATCAGGTGGCTGGGCTAATGGAAGATTCACTATTTATTGATCTTGTTGATTGGGAGTATTGTTGGCGGTTAAAAAAACTTGGATTCTTAACGGTCAGAAATAATGATATATTTCTCGGTCACCGTGTTGGGAATGGAAATAAAAAAATAATTGGAAAAGTTGATGCTCGTATGCCTTCCCCAGTCAGACATTATTATCATACTAGAAATATGATTCATATGCTTTTTCGTAATTATGTTCCGCTAAAGTTTAAGATATCAAATATTGTTAAACTGATCATGAAGCTATTTATTTATCCATTCGCTTTTGAGGATGGAAAAGAAAGATTTTCATATTTAGTTAAGGGCGTTTGGCATGGGTTTAATGGAAAGTTTGGCAGAATTGATAAAACATATAAAAGCTGAGTAAATTTATTGTAATGTTCCAGATTGATTTTTTTGCTCTAATACTAGAAGAGAGTGATTATGAAGGTTGCATTATTAGGTGATATTGCATTTTTTGGTAAATTCTGTTTATCAAACAACCCTAATGCATTTGAAGTTTTTCGTGATGTAAAATCATATTTATCAAGATTTGATTTTGTGGTTGCGAATTTGGAAGCTCCTTTTGTTGTTAAAGGGAATAAAACTGTTGGCCATAAATCAGCTTATATCTTTTCAGATGGAATAAATGTTGAGTTGCTGAAATTTATAGGGGTTAATGTTGTTAATCTCTCAAATAATCATATATATGATTACGGTGATGCAGGTCTCGAAAATACAATAAAAACATTAGATGAAAATAATATTCAATGGTTCGGAGTAAAAGGAAAAAGTTTATTAATTGATAGTGGTGGAAAGGTTGCTCTACATGGATATTGTGCTTACAACACGAACTCGCTAGGTTTGAAAAAAGACAATGGTGTTAATCCATTGCGTATTCATGATGTCGAAAATACATTAAAAGAAAATCACGACGCCGGTTTTTATAATATTGTTAGTATTCATTCGGGTGATGAGCAAGTAAATTATCCTTCTGTTGAAGATATTAAATTGGCAAGACACTTAGCTTGTGTTTGTCCATTTACTTATTATGGTCACCATCCTCATGTTGCTCAAGGTATCGAATTTTATAAAAATAGTTTAATTGCTTATAGTTTAGGGAATTTTTGTTTTGACGATGTATTCGACCCTAATGGTAATTTGTTAGTTAAACAATCAGCTAACAATAAAACATCTTTTATTCTTGAGGTGGAAATATTCGATTGTGAACTTGCACGCTATGATTTTACTAGCATTTATACCAATGATGATAAAATTCATATTTGTGATAAGATCGAAAATGAAAAAATACATAAATATTCACGTGCCTTACATGTCAACCAAAAGGAATATTTAAGCTTTCGAAAGGAGCTTTTATCTAAAGCTATATGTAATAGAAACTCTAATAGGAGTTTTAAATGGTTTATTAACAGAATTAGAATCTCAACTCTAATTAGATTATTGCTAGTATTTAAAAATAAATATCTACAAAAAAAATATGTAACAAAATATCTTTCCATATAAGGAATACTATGTATTATGGCAAGTTTTCAATATAGACTATTTTCTAAGGTTATTAGATATATTCCATTAAATATTCGTCTGCAAATTTTATATTTTAGACGTTTCCATCATTTTTTTGATAAATCCAAACCAATTTGCTTTTCAGAAAAGTTGCAAATTAGGAAAATAAAAGATAGGAGAAAGCTTCTAGTTGTTGCGGCGGATAAATTGGAATCAAAAAAGTATGTAAAAGGAAAGGTTCCTGAGATATATATCCCTAAAACACTTTGGGAGGGAAATTCTCTAGCAGATGTAAAATTAATTGAATTTAATTCATTGCCATCAAATTATGTTTTTAAAGCTAACCACACAAGTCAAACTATTGAGTTTATTCGTGACGCTAAACATTTATCCATGCCGAGAATGTTAGAACTTGCTTCAAAGTGGTTTAACCATGATCAGTCTGGCTCTTTAGGTGAATGGGCCTATCAAGATATCCCGAAAAAAGTATTTATTGAGGAGTTTCTTGATTTTTCTGGTAATGCTCCTGATGACTATAAGTTTTTCGTATATCACGGCAAAGTAAAATATATCCAACTTGATTCTGATCGTTTCAATCAGCATAGAAGGAATATGTTTGATGTGGCTTGGAATGATCTTGGGTTTGAATTCAGTCATCCGCGAAAGTTACCTTCTCCCCCGAGACCGGAAATCTTAGATAAAATGATCCAATTCGCAGAGAAGATTGGCGAAGATTTCGATTTTATACGTGTGGATTTTTATATTTATAAAGGTTTTGTTACTTTTGGTGAGTTAACCGTTTATCCTGGGGCTGGATTTGAGAAATTCCCAATAAGGTATTGGGATGTTGAGTTTGGTAAATATTGGGAACAATCATATGATTAATTATCTTGGAAAAGATAAATCTATTTTTGTTTGATTTGTAATGTGAATGAGAAAAGGCTTGTTTATTAGGTTTTGATTGGTTATTAGATGATTTGCTCGGTGTATTTATGTTTTGGCTTGTTATTTTTTTTGTGAAATCTAGATAGTTTTTTCTGTCACTTTATTAATTATTGAGAATTTCACTTTATACCTTCAGTATCTTAAATGTAACAATAAGTGTGATGAGGTCGTGTCAAAAAGTATTAATAACCGAGCATAAAGGTTAGGTAGGAAGTTTTTTGGCTAGGTATGCTGGTAATTGGAATATATTAGCTGATCGGGATGAACTGGGTATTATCGATCCGCAGGCAGTTATCGTACGGGTTAAAGAATATCAGCCTGATGTCATCATTAATGCGGTGGTGCATACCGTAGCGGATAAAGCTGAAACAGAAATTGATGCCTCTTATGCTATCAATCGCGATGGCCCGAAATACCTCGCTGAGGCGGCTGTTTCTGTCGGTACAGCAATCATACATATTTCTAAGACACGTTTTTCCAGTGATAAAGATAGGATCTATAGCGAAGCTGATCCGGTAGTGCCACAGGGCATTTACGGCACCAGCAAATTAGCAGCAGGAAACCTTCCAAATCGGTATTGCCAAGACCATCAAATGGTATCTGACCAATAAAAGTTGGTGGCGTCCGCTGGAGAAATAATAACTCTGTCAGGGGCGTCTTTTTAGAGAATTTATTATAGGTGGGATAAAAATTGAAATATCTTGTCACCGGTGCTACCGGTTTTATCGGCTCTAACGTTGTTCAACGCCTTTGCAATGCGGGTCATGATGTTATTGGTATTGATAACCTTAATGATTATTACGAAGTTAGCCTGAAAGAAGCGCGTCTTGATTTACTGTCAAAATTTAAAAATTTCCGTTTTATTAAATTAGATCTGGCAGATCGTGCCGGTATCGCTGAATTATTTGCCAAAGAGAAGTTTCAGCGGGTTATTCATCTGGCTGCTCAGGCAGGGGTTCGTTATTCCTTGGATAACCCAATGGCCTATGCCGACAGTAACATGATTGGTCATCTCACCATTCTTGAAGGCTGCCGTCATAATAGCGTTGAACATTTGGTTTACGCCTCTTCCAGTTCTGTTTACGGTTTAAACAGTAAATTGCCATTCTCTACTGCTGATTCGGTTGATCATCCTGTTTCTCTTTATGCGGCTACCAAGAAAGCCAATGAGTTAATGGCGCATACTTATTCGCATTTGTATGGCATTCCAACCACTGGGCTGCGGTTCTTTACTGTGTATGGTCCATGGGGCCGACCGGATATGGCGTTGTTTAAGTTCACCAAAGCGATACTAGCCGGTAAAGCGATTGATGTTTATAACAACGGAAATCTGAGCCGCGATTTCACCTACATCGACGATATTGTGGAAGGCATCATCCGTATTGCAGACGTGGTGCCAAAAGCGCAGGAAGGCTGGACACCGGAAACCGGCTCTCCGGCCAACAGCTCGGCTCCTTACCGCGTATACAACATCGGTAACGGTAGCCCGGTAAAATTGCTCGATTTTATTGAAGCACTCGAAACTTCACTTGGTATGGTTGCCGAGAAAAACATGCTGCCAATGCAACCCGGTGATGTGCATGCCACTTGGGCCGAAACCGAAGATTTCTTTGCCGCTACCGGCTATCGTCCGCAGGTAGGCGTGCAGGAAGGCGTTGCCCGGTTTGTTGAGTGGTACAAAAGCTACTACCGATAGGCAGTTTAACTCTATCAGTCGTTGTAGCAGAAAATTGCTACAACATAAAAATCAATTCCCGGTAAGCAATAATTCCTACTTTCATGAACAGAAAATATTTTGGCACCGACGGCGTTCGCGGTCTGGTCGGTCAGTTTCCTATTACTCCCGATTTTGCCCTGAAACTGGGCTGGGCGGCTGGCAAGGTGCTGGCTGCCAGCGGCACCCGTGAAGTCATCATCGGCAAGGATACCCGCATCTCCGGTTATATGCTGGAATCAGCGATGGCCTCCGGCTTTGCTGCTGCGGGTGTCAATGTGGCTCTGACCGGCCCACTGCCAACCCCTGCCATCGCTTATCTGGCCCGGACGTTCCGTGCGGATGCCGGTGTCGTGATCAGTGCTTCGCATAATCCCTATCATGATAACGGTATCAAGTTTTTCTCTGGGGCAGGGGTGAAGCTGAACGATGAAGTGGAGTTGGCGCTCGAAGCCCAGCTGACGCAGGATCTGCAGTGCGTCGATTCGGCTCATCTCGGCAAAGCTCGTCGTATCACGGATGCGATTGGCCGTTATGTCGAATTCTGCAAAAGCCAGTTTCCGGCACATTTAAGCCTGGAAGGGCTGCGGGTGGTGGTGGATTGTGCGCATGGTGCGACTTATCAGATCGCCCCGGCCGTATTGCGCGAACTGGGTGCCGAGGTGTTTACCATTGGCGTTGAGCCTTCCGGCGTAAACATCAATGAACATTGTGGTGCGACGGATCTGGTTGCGTTGTCGGCGAAAGTACAAGAATTGCGTGCCGATGTTGGTTTTGCGCTGGATGGCGATGGTGATCGGATCATGCTGGTCGATCATCTTGGCCGGGTAGTAGACGGTGATCAGATCCTGTTCATCCTCGCCCGTCACTGGCATGAACGCGGTGAACTGCGCGGCGGTGTGGTCGGCACACAGATGGCGAACCTCGGTCTGGAAAAGGCGCTGAATGGTCTGGGTATTCCGTTTGCCCGCAGCAAGGTTGGCGACCGTTATGTGGTTGAACTGTTGCACGAACTGGGCTGGCAGTTAGGTGGTGAAAATTCCGGTCATATCCTGTCACTCAGTCATACCACCACTGGTGATGGCATCATCGCCGGCCTGCAGGTATTGCGCACCATGGTTGAACGCGGACAAAATCTGGCAACCTGTTGTGAAGGCATGACCCTGATGCCGCAGGTGTTAATCAACATCCGCTATCAGGGACAACATGACCCGCTGACCAGCGACGCCGTCCGCCAGGCAATGGCACAAGCCGAAGCTGTTTTCGCCGGTCAGGGCCGCATCCTGCTGCGTAAATCCGGCACCGAACCGCTCCTCCGCGTCATGGCCGAAGGCGAAAACGAAACACAGGTTCGTGAAATGGCTGAGCAGATTGCCGCCAGTATCAGAACGGTGACGGCTTGAATGTGGAATCCCGCGCCGCCACAGCACTGATGGCCCGGAAAACCGAAGAGATATTATCGTTGTTAAGGCAGTAACGGAGTGGGATCGCTGAGGCGATCCTGCTGATAGTTAGCGCGGAAATACGAATAAATTCCGGTAAATAGCTGATTGGGGGAGGAGTGCAGAATAAATCCGTATAATAAATTGTTAAACAGTTCCGTCTTACACGCATCCGATTACAGAAAAATTTGCTGTTAATGTGATCAAGTGCAATAATGCATTTGAAGTTTACATATATGTTAACTATCAACCATTGGTAAACAGATTGACTACTGAACTAAGTAAGAAGCACGTTGGGACTCGATTTACAGTTGAACACTGTGATGGAGCAATTGAAAGCTTTGAAGACGCGTTGCTGAGCGTTACGCCTCACGCAAAAAAAGCATCAATCACACGAGCCATTAGACAGTTAATTGTACGTTTATCCGATGGACATCCAATGTCTAAGGAGAACTTTCCTACAGAAGGCGACTTGCCAAAATCCTCAGGAAAGTTTCATGCGTTTAAGAAGGTTCCAATCAGAGCATATTGCTGGTTATCCAAAAAGTATCCAAATACGTATTTCATTAGCCATTACACATATAAAGATAAGCAAAAACTTGACGAAAGAGACACTGAAAAAGTGCGCCGAAACTGGAGAGATAAAGAGGAATAAGTATGAATGCTAAAGACATGTTCCATCCAAAAGATACTTGTTTCAGTGATGCTGAAGAAAGAGCCTATGCACGTGAAGATTTAGTCTTCAACGTTACAGAAGATCTTTTAGTAAAAATGGAAGAGTTAAATATTAGTAAAGTTGATTTAGCCAAAAGACTCGGTAAATCAAAATCATATGTCACTCAAATGTTGAGTGGTTCCAGAAATATGACTCTTTCTACACTTTCAGATATCTGTTTTGCATTAGGCTTTAAACCAGAGGTCAAAATTCCAGTAAAACCTGTTGAGCCAACAACAACCTGGGTTTCTATCGGAAGACCTAAAATTGTTAAGAGTGCCCCTAAAGCTCAACCGGTGAAAAATATTTCTTTAGTCTATAATTCTGAATGGACAAAGGTAGCCTGATTTATGACTCCTGAGTTAAAAAAATGTGTCGATAACCTTTTAATTCAATCAGTAGTTTTAAAAAAACTATTGGTTGAGTTAAATGATGACATAGACGCAGAAGATTTTAGTGACTCCCTATTGGGTCACCCCCAAGAATTGCGTTTTGTTAAGCAAATCAGACAATTTAAAAGTGAAGAAGGCGAGCACTGGATCTATAAATTAAATACAGTCATTGGTATTAGATTTATTGCTGAAGATAACATCGACAAAGACCCTAACGATACAACTATCGATCCAATTTTAGAAATAAAAAGTGAGTTCATCGCACAATACGAATCTGCGTGTGAATTAACTCAAGATGAAATCAACCAATTCAGTGAAAAACATGTTTATTTTCATGTTTGGCCTTATTGGCGTGAAGTAATCCAATCATCCTGTGCAAGACTTGGTATATCGCCACTTATTATCCCTCCTTTAAGAGTTTAACCAACTGTTTAACATGGATGGCACTCCGTGCCGCCATTTAAGTAAAAGCTAAAGAAACCGGCACTAAACATGGCACATTTCCAACCACCAAAGACAATCTGAAAACAAAGTAACTTGCGACTCAAATACAAACAGCAAGGTGAGTTATGAATAGCCGTACCAAAAAATATCTGATTGCCGCTGGGTCTATCCTTGATTTATCGCCAACTGTTCATGTGTTTTCTACAACAGTTAAAAAAGCATATATACCGGTTGATGACGCTGAATCTCTCTATGATGACTGGTCATCTGTTGGTGACGAAATAAAAGGTGCAATAAGAAAGCATGAAAGATCAACAATACAACCAGTTACTGCCGGAAAATAACTCCGGGCAGAAGCAGTCTGCCGCAATGGCTGAGCAGATTGCCGCGAGTATCAGAGCGGTGACGGCTTGAATGTGGAATCCCACGCTGCCACCGCACTAATGACCCGGAAAACCGAAGAGATATTATCGTTGTTAAGGCAGTAACGGAGTAGGGGAGCTGAGGCGATCCTGCTTGAAGTCAGCTGATTTCAGCTTGGTAGTTGCCTGCGGATAAATCGCAAAATCTATTGGTCAATTCGGTGTATCGCGGCTTTATAAACTTCGCTTCTTTCGCGTTTTCCGACCGATAGCACAATAACTGTAATAATGCCGTCTTCGACTTGATACACCAACCGATAACCTGACTGGCGCAATTTGATTTTATAGAGATTTTCAGCTCCTGATAGCTTAGCTGCTGGTACATGCGGATTTTCCAACCGCTCAAGCAGTTTCTTTTTCAACTGCTCCCGAACAGTTGAACCTAGCTTGCTCCACTCTTTTTGGGCTGATTTTTTAAATTCTAATTTATAGGTCATTGATGTCTACCGCGATACTCGGCTCATCCTGACGCTCTCTGGCTATTGCCAACAACTCCAGATCTTCAAGACGATCCATCAAGAGTTCATAAGCTTCAGCGGGTACACAGTAGAATGCGGGTTCGTTTCTATTTAATACGGCAACGGGTTCGCCATAACCACTACCAACCACTTTCATTGGATTTGCCTTGAGTTCGGTTATGCTAGCTGCAACATCAGCAAGAATTCTGGCTGTCATGATAAAACCTCTTAAGCAGTCTTTTATCAGGTCATTATAGAGGTCTTAGTGATGATTTTCCATACAGTAACCTCACTCACGTCGTCACTTACGAGAAAATCGTTTAACAAAATTTTCATGTCGGATGGCACTATGTGCCGCCGCATAAAACGAAGTTATGAGCTTTTTGTACGTATGCTCTCCGTACATTGTGAATGATGATTATTTAGCCTATACTCTGTACGGAGTCTTTCCGTACAACCGAGGTATTTATGGCTACTGCCCGATTAGATTTACGCATTGATGAAGAAGTCAAAGCTAAGGCCGAAAAAGCATCTGCTTTGCTTGGTCTTAAAAGCTTAACTGAATATGTTGTTCGCCTTATGGATGAAAACGCCAGTAAAGTCATTTCCGAACACGAAAGCATTACAGTTAATGATGACATTTTTGATCAATTCATGGCTGCATGTGAAACAGCTAAAGAGCCTAATGCCGCATTGAAAAATGCCCTCTCCTTTACTCGGGAGCAAGGGATCAAGTGAACTGGTCTGATCAATTTGTTGAACTCGATAAATCGACTCACGACAGAGACTCTTTTGATTGTGGCGAAACCGAATTAAATGAGCTCATTCAAAAATTTGCCGCGAAGCATATGCATGCGGGTATCAGCAGAACCATGGTGTTACCCGCAACAACGGCGTTACCTGACAACAAAAATCCGATTTGTGCTTTTTATACTATTGCGCCAAGTTCCATTCGTCGTGAATCATTACCCGAGATGTTGGCTAAAAAATTACCACGTTATCCGATCCCTGTATTTTTACTGGCACAACTGGCTGTGCACGAACGTTATCAGGGCAGTGGTTTAGGTAAAATTGCGCTCATCAAAGCGCTCGAATACTTGTGGCAGGTTAATGGCTATCTACGAGCCTATGCGGTAGTTGTTGATTGCTTAAATGAGAAAGCTGCACAGTTTTACTGCAAATATGGTTTTGAATTGCTGTGTGAAAATAACGGCAGAAAACGCATGTATCTTTCCATGAAAACCATCGGCCAACTGTTCAGCTCATAACAAAATTTTCATGTCGGAGATGTGGACCTCAATGGCACTATGTGCCGCCGCATAAAACGAAGTTAGCTGCTGATTTGTTGCAACCCTCCGAGTGATAGAATAGTATCACTTTTGTATTGTGACAGGAGTAGCCACATGAAAGTTGAATTAGTAACTTCATTGAAACGACAGGCCACGAAGATCCTTGCTGATCTACACGAGTCTAAAGAACCCATTTTGATCACTGAGCATGGCAAACCATCTGCTTATCTCATTGATGTGCAAGATTATGAATATATGCAGAATCGCCTGGCTATTCTTGAGGGGATCGCCAGAGGCGAACGCTCACTTTCTGAAGGTAGAACGCTTACTCACAATGAAGCCAGGGGCAAAATGTCAAAATGGCTCAAATAATCTGGACTGAATCTGCACTACAAGACTTAAATGATATCGCTGAATATATTGCCATAGAAAATGTTGTTGCAGCCGAACAGTTAGTCGAAACTGTTTTTGCTAAAGTTGAACGTCTCGAACTTTTCCCTGATTCAGGGCGCATCCCCCCTGAACTACCGCACTTGAGCTATCGCGAAGTAGTTGTTAGCCCTTGTCGCGTATTTTACAAACAAGATGAATCACAGGTGTTTATCTTATTCGTCATGCGAGAAGAAAAAGATTTCCGACGGTTTATTTTAAGCAAGCAATAGGCAGCTAATTAAAAGTTAACCTGCTTAAAAGCGGTGCATAAATCCACTTGCAAAGTGTACGACATTACGTACGATTACCCTCTGCATTACGGAGGTCATATTATGAAAACTTTAACTGCGACTGAAGCCAGAACGAATCTCTATCGTCTTATCGATCAGACAGCCGAATCTCATCAGCCTATTGCTATTTCCGGCAAGCGAGCCAGTGCCATTTTGATTTCCGCCGATGACTGGGAGTCAATTCAGGAAACACTTTATCTTCTGTCCGTCCCTGGCATGCGTGAATCCATCAAAGAAGGCATGAACGAATCTATTGATTCCTGTTCCAGGGAGCTGGATTGGTGAGCTGGCAACTGGTTTATACAAAACAAGCTCAAAAAGATGCCAAAAAACTGGCCGCAGCGGGTTTAAAAGAGAAAGCCCAAGCATTACTTAAAGTGCTCGAAAATAACCCTTATCAGAATCCCCCGCCCTATGAAAAACCGGTTGGCGATTTACAGGGGGCGCTTTCAAGACGCATCAATATTCAGCACCGATTGGTTTATGAAGTTTTTGAAGTTGAAAAAACGGTGAAAGTTATGCGTATGTGGACGCATTACGAATAATTTCATCCGCCCTACCGCATTGTTTATCTGCTGAAAACTGATGAAGTACAAGTCATCAGGGTTTGGCGAAGCGAACGATTATTAAAACTGATGTAATGATCGATAAGGTCAAAAGCGAACTTAACAAAATTTTCAGTCGGATGGCACTACGCGCCGCCGTTCACTCTCCTGATTCTGCTATGATCCTGCTCATCGCTGCACGTCTGATGCAGAGCACAGATATAAACTACCGTATTTGAATAAGGACTATAACAATGAAAATTGCCGTTGCCGGGACCGGTTATGTCGGTTTGTCCAATGCCATTCTGATGGCGCAGCACCATGAAGTGGTGGCGCTGGATGTGGTGCCGGAAAAGGTGCGTCAGCTCAATGATCGCGTGTCGCCGATTGTTGATACTGAAATCGAAGATTATCTGAAAAACAAAAAACTCAACCTGCGCGCGACGCTGGATAAACACGATGCCTATCAGGGCGCGCAGTTTGTCATTATCGCCACGCCGACTGACTACGATCCGGAAACCAACTATTTCAACACTTCGTCGGTGGAGTCGGTGATCCGTGATGTGCTGGCGATCAATCCGCAGGCGGTGATGGTGGTTAAATCCACGGTGCCGGTTGGCTTTACCGCGCGCGTCAAACAGCAGTTCGGTTGCGATAACATTCTGTTCTCACCGGAGTTTTTACGCGAAGGCCGCGCGCTGTACGATAACCTGCATCCTTCCCGCATTATTGTTGGTGAACGTTCCGAACGGGCCGAAACCTTTGCCAAACTGCTGCTGGAAGGGGCGATCAAGCTGGATATCCCGGTATTATTTACCGATTCCACCGAAGCCGAAGCCATCAAGCTGTTCGCCAATACCTATCTGGCGATGCGGGTAGCCTATTTCAACGAGCTGGATACTTACGCGCAGAGTCTGGGCCTCGACAGCAAGCAGATCATCGAAGGGGTAGGGCTCGATCCACGCATCGGCACGCATTACAACAACCCTTCCTTTGGTTACGGCGGTTATTGCCTGCCGAAAGACACCAAGCAGCTGCTGGCGAACTACAATCAGGTGCCGAACACCCTGATCCGCGCGATTGTGGATTCCAACACCACGCGGAAAGATTTCATTGCCGATGCCATCATCAAGCGTAAGCCGAAAGTGGTGGGTGTTTATCGTCTGATCATGAAAGCCGGCTCGGATAACTTCCGCGCCTCCGCCGTGCAGGGCGTAATGAAACGCATCAAGGCCAAGGGCATTGAAGTAGTGGTGTATGAGCCGGTGCTGAAAGAAGACGAGTTCTTCAAATCCCGCGTCATCCGCGATCTGAACGAGTTCAAGGCGATGTCCGATGTGATTATTTCCAACCGGATGGTGCCGGAACTGAGTGATGTAGCGGAAAAAATCTTTACCCGCGATTTGTTTGGTAAAGATTAGTTAAAAAATCGGGTATAAAATTCAAGGCATAGCCATTTGGTTATGCCTTTTTAGTGTTAAGATGCTGTTAATTATCATCGCAGGTAAGCGTTGGTGGTTGTTCTGACCGCCGCATAAAAAATGAGGGATATTCCATGAAATTAAAACAGTTAGTGGTTGCAGTGAGCTTGTCTCTGGGTCTGGTTGCATGTGGCGGCGGCGGTTCGTCATCATCTTCATCTTCCGATTCATCTTATGATTTTAAAGTGACCGCGGTAGATGGTTATCTGAACAACGCCATTGTGACCGCGACTTGTGGTACTCAGACCTTCACCGGTGTTACCGATGAAAACGGTGAAGTACAGCTGGATACCAATGGTATCGACAGCAAAGATTGCTCTGTGGTGATCACGGCCAATCCGGATGGTTCCACCACCGATATGGATACCGGTGAAACCTATGCCGCCGGTGAGCTGTATCTGGTGAGCCCGGCCGGTCAGGACAAAACTGACCTGATTGCCAGCCCATTCACCACTATGGTCGCGCTGCTGATGGAAAGTTCAGGCGATCTGGATGCGGCGATTGCCGAAGTGGCGCTACAGTTCGGCATTGCTCCATCGCTTGTTACCGGTGACTTTATTGCTGCGCAGGCTGCGGATACGGAGCTGAAAGAAGAAGCACAGAAAGCCGCACTGAAAGCGACAGCACTGCTGGCATCACTGCCGCAAACCGCGGATGAATTTGCCGCTGATGTAGCTGATACATCGACAACGCAGACCCTGATTGCCAAGCTGCTGAAAATCAATGATGCAGTAGAAGCGGAGATCGCCGAGCTGGAAAACAGCGGTACTGATTTATCTTCGGTGATCATCACCGTTGAAGTCGCGGCTGATGGCAGTGTGACCACTGTTGTGGAAGATAAACCGCAGGCGACCGGTGCAACCGATTCTTCTGTTGGCGGCGGTACCGGCAGCTAACCCTCCCGGGTTTCATGCATTGTTTTCATGTTTTCATAAGGCAGCTTCGGCTGCCTTTTTTCGCTTACGGAGAGACGATTTTGCGTTTACAGCAGATCAGCTGGGGTACCGCGCTGTTATTAGGCTGCCTGCCTGTCATGGCTGAGGATTTTCAGCACAGTCTGGCACAGGAGCCGTATACCGGCCTGCTTAAAACCCCGAACGCGCAGGTGGCCGACTATGGCCTGGCACAGTTTGATTTTTCCAATGCTATCGAGCGTAATTCCGGTTACATCGATGGCTATAACTACATGGCGACCGCCGGTCTGTTTCCGGGGCTGGAAGTGACGGGGCGCATCGCCACACAGGAGCATGACAGCCACTGTTTTACCGAAAACTGCGGTATCCGTGATCTGTCGGCATCTGCCAAATATCAGCTGCCGTTTATTCCGAAAGAGTGGTTTGACGTGGCTATCGGCGCCCGTGATATGGGTGGGGCGGCGAATAATTTCCGGGCCTATTACGGTGTGATCAGTAAGCAGTGGCAGCAGTTGCGTTTCACGGCCGGGGCCGGCACCTCGGAGAGTCCGCTGGGGCAGCTGGATGGTCCGTTCGGCGGGGTGGAATGGCAGCCGTTCGGCTGGCTGCAGTTGCTGGCAGAATACGACGCTAATTCGGTGAATCTCGGTGCCAAGCTGTTTACCCCGCAGCAGTGGTCACCGAACGGCTGGCAGGCGTACACCTCGGTGCAGGCTTATCAGCAGGAAGACCGCGCGGAACGTGATTACTGGTTCGGCGTCGGGGTGAAAGTGCCGATGTGGCTGGGCAGCAAACACAGCGCCGCCGCCGTGCAGTCAAACCGGGTTACGCCGGAAGAAATCGCCGAGGTAAATCAGCGGATTGCCAGCGTGAGTCAGCAGGCGACAACCGCATCTTCTGCTACAGCCGTTTCCGCACCCGCCACGGTGACACCGGCACCGGTATCAGCCAATTTTGAGCAGACGGCATCGGCAGTGACTAAACCCGTGATTGCTGACACGCAGCCGCTGGTGGCACAGTTACAGCAGGCCGGCTTTGAAAGCATTCAGGCCGCTGTCATTGATAATCAGCTGGTGGTGGCACTGGAGAACAACCGCTACAACTGGAACGAGCTGGATGCTCTGGGCGTTGCGCTGGGCCTGATGGCGGACTATGCGCCGGAACAGACCCGCGATCTGCAGCTGATCCTGCTCAATCAGAAACTGCCGGTGCTCTCGGTGAGCACAACCCGTAGCTGTGCGCTGGCTTATCTGCAGCAGACAGGCAACTGTGACAACCGGACGACCTTCTTCGACGTTTCCACCCGTGATCTGACGAAGCAGCTGGCGAAGCTGAAAGCGCCGCCGGAAACCAATAATGCCTCATTCCGCCCGCGTCTGGTGGTGGCCCCGGCGATCCGCTCCAATATCGCGACCGAATACGGTGTGGTGGACTATTCGCTGGCGCTGAGCAGTAACCTGCAACTGCCGCTGTGGCAGGGCGCGATGTTCGATACCCGCCATTTTGCGCCGCTGTCGGAAAGCGATGACTATGAGGATGGCGCGCTCTGGGCGAACAGCCGTTACGAAAGCGAGTTCGACCGCGTGCTGGTGCATCAGGCGTTCCGTCTGCCGGTGGATCTGTTCACCAAGTTCTCCGCTGGCCGCATCATGTCGGATTACGAAGGTGTGCAGAACGAAACCCGCTGGGAATCCGCGCAGGGCGTTCATCGCGTTAAACTGGAAACCGCCCGCTTTACCAATGATGAGCGCGATCATACTGCCACGCCGATCCTCGGTTCTTACCGCTATTACAAGGCAGACTGGGACTGGGCCGGTGAGCTGACGGTGGGTGAGTTCTGGGAAGGCGATAAAGGTTACAAACTGGTATCGAAACACTGGTTTGGCGACACCGAGATCCGCCTGTTCCTGCGCGACACCCGCGAGCAGATCGCCGGCATCGAGTTCGCCATCCCGCTGACGCTGCGTCAGGATATGAAACCGATCCGCTTCGGCCAGATCCGCGGCACCGAGCAGTTTGCCTACGGCATCGAATCGCTGGTCGGCAAGGATCACAACCGCCTCACCAGCGGCATCGGCATCACCCCGGCACTGACGCACAACGTCGATCAGGTCTACTTCAACCGCGACCGCCTGAACCCGGTCTACGTGGAGTCGCACCTCATCCGCCTGCGCGAAGCGTATCAGAAGTACGTAGTGGCCGCGAAATAAGCCATCCCGCTCCGGCATAAAAACGAAACCCCGCGAAAGCGGGGTTTTTGTTTTCAAATTCAGGACTGAGTTCTATGAAGCCAGTTTCGACTCCTGAAAGTGTGCTTTTACGTTTTTCTCAGCCAGCAGTTCCTGAAATACATGCGGATGTTTTAAGCAAATACGAATCAGGGTATCCATGGCAACACTTATCATAAGATAAAGAAAGGGCTTGTTTGTCGTGAATCTATTCACATCAAACTGGTTTTATCCGCTGCGTTTTTCTCAAACAGCGCAAACACTTCTTCAGCCGGCATCGGGCGGTAATAATAAAAGCCCTGGATCTCACTGACGCCCAGCGCTTTGATTTTCAGCATCTGTTCGTACGTTTCCACACCTTCTGCCACCATCGGCAGGTTCAGGTCTTTCGCCATATTGATGATGGCGCGCACCAGTGCTTCACCCTGCTGACCATCCATCAGCCGCAGCACAAAGCTGCGATCGAGCTTCACCACATCCAGCGGATACTGACACAGCGTGTTCAGCGCCGAATAGCCGGTACCAAAATCATCCAGTGCCAGATTAACGCCCAGTTGTTTGATCTGCTCCATCCGTTTGACGGATTCGGCCGGACGTTCAATCAGCATGCTTTCGGTAATCTCAATCACCAGCTGTTCCGGGCTCAGTTTGGTTTTTTCCAGTGTGCTGACCAGATTATCCAGCAGTGCGGTGCTCGAGAAATGGTGCGCAGAAAAGTTAACATGCACCGAGAGGGCCGGCTTTTGCTGGTCACTGCGCATCTGGTTCAGGTGCTGAATAAACTGGCAGGCCTGTGTCAGTACCTGTTCGCCGAGTTCCACAATCAGGTTGCTTTCTTCTGCCATCGGGATAAAACGGCACGGAGAGATCGCCCCCCGTTCCTTATGCTGCCAGCGGGCCAGCGCCTCAAAACCGACGATCTCGCCACTGTCGCAGCAGACTATGGGCTGGAAGACCGGCTTGATCTGTCCGTTACGGATCGCAGATGGCAGATCGCGCTGGATGGCGAGCGTTTCCAGTGCTTCCTGATACATCCGGTGGCTGAACACCTGAATACGCTTACTCTGTTTTTTGCTGGCTTTGCTCATCGCAAAATCGGCGCAGCGTAATACATCCTCGACCGTTTTGTACTCTTTGCCACCGATGATCACGCTGATGGTCGTAGAGATTTCCAGTGACACGCCATCAATAATCAGTGGTTGCAGCAAGCGGTGCTGGATCTTGTGGCTCAGCCGCACCGGCTGATAGACGGTGGCGATCTGCGGAATGAAGATCACAAATTCATCACCGCCAATGCGGGCCAGTGTTGCCGGGCCGGATGCGGCATATTCCTGTTCCAGACGTAACGCGATGGTCTTGATCACCCCGTCGCCGATCTCATGGCCAAAGGTGTCATTAATGGCGCGGAAACGGGTCAGGTTGATGTACAGCAGCGCGAAGCGGTGGTTGTCAGTCAGCTGTTTCAGTACCGGCTGCATGCGCTGGATCAGCGCATACCGGTTCGACAACCCGGTCAGACTGTCGTTGAACACCAGCTGACGGATTTTAGTCTCCTGCAGGCGGCGCTCAGAGATATCGTTCATCGAAATCAGCAGCGCCTGCCGACCCTGATGATCAATCGGCGTGATATGCAGTTCGCAGGGCACCAGCCGGCCGGAATGACCGGCAATATTCCACTCAAAGTTATATTCTTTTGCTGCGATCTGCTGATAAAACCGCGCACAGTCAGCCGAGGGAGTCCCGGCCGTGTACAGCAGATTATCCAGATGACGGCCAATCAGATCCCCCATGCTGTCATTGCCCAGCATGGTTGCCGCCGCCTGATTGGCACTTAACACCCGTTTTTCATGTGTGATGAGCATGGGCTGGCGGGCATTTTCATAGACGGCCTGCAGTTTGTTCTCAACTTCTTCCAGCGCGTCATGGGTTTCCAGTTTGGTTGTCAGCAAGTTATTCACGACCCGGCTGATCATGGAAATCTCATCCTGCGCATCGTCCTGGCGCAATGGCTGCGTGTAATCATTTTGCGCCAGGCGTTTCAGACCCTCTTCCAGAATATGCAGCCGCGTGCCCAGACTCCGGCGCAATTCCCGGAAAAACAACAGACTGATCAGGATGCCACCCAGCAGGCAGAAGATGGCCAGCAGGAGTAACGCGCTTTTGCTGCTCTGATAATATTCTCTGGGAGCGGTAATTTTGAGGATAGCGGCCGGTTGCTGGTGGAGGTCCGGCAGAATACTGAACACGGTGATCTGTTCATCGGAAAGCTGTTCTGCGTAACTCAGCTTTTGCCGGAATAAGGCATCCGCAATCGTCTGCGGTAACGCCCCCGGCATAATGCTGAGCAACTGAGTGTCATGCTGCAGCACTGTTTCATAGCGTTGCGGGAAAAAGTGATGGATGCTTTTGGCCCAAATCATCCAGCCACCGACATCCGAGCTCATGTTACCGGCGGTGACCGGCGTTAAGGTCGTCAGCATCGGGTTGCCGCGTAAAGAGATAATACCAGCCACCGATTTAAGCACTGGCTGGGGCGTCTTCAGCAGTTGTTGCAACGAGGGGCCCATCCCCTGTGCGGACAGCAATTCAGTCAGCAATGCCGGACTGAGCGGATCGGATCTGTCCGCAGTGGCATTAAGCTGTGCGCCTTCCACGTAATCCCCGTTCCGGGATAAAAACACCATTAAATCAACGTCATTGATCTTTAATGAGTCCGCATTGAGGTTGCGCTCGTAATAATCCGCATCACCGAGTGTGAGCAGTTCAAACGTTTCATCCCAGAACGCCCAGTCACCGGAGCGTCGCGCCATGTCATCCAGTTTGATCTGGATCGTCTGCTGTGCCTGACGATTAGCCGCAATGGTCGCTTTCAGTTCCAGAGCGTTAATTTCATGCAGGAAAAAGAACCGGGTCAGCAAAATGCTCATACCGAGGATCATCAGAAGGCCACTGCCGAACAGCAGTGCGGTACGAGTGGAAAGCTTGATATTTTTTAGCGACAGCAACGGCGAACTCCATTCAGATGATTAACATACCGCTGGACTGTTATAAAAATATTACATTTGGCATGTTTTTGCGTAATGCGTGCCGGCAACGTTGCCCCCGGACTTGCGTTACAGTGTGCCTTTTTCATCTGACATTGCACAGTGTTTAATAGTAAAAGACTGATTAAACACACTTTATTCCGAGCCTTTGTGCCAGCCGGTTAAGATTGGCCCGGTCAGTTTTAAGCTGGCGGGCGGTGGCTGACCAGTTCCCCTGATTGGCTTCCAGACTCTGCAGGATCAACTCCTTCTGGTAGCTGTCCACCGCGTCACGTAAGCCTTGCTCTGCCGACAGGGCGATAACCGGGGTACTGCTCTCTTCTGCTGCAACTGATTCGGTTAGCTGCTGCACCGGTACCGGCAGATCCAGATGTTCCGCCAGAATCAGCGGGCGACCTTCTTTGTGTCGGGTCGCTTTCAGACTGGCCCGCATCAGCAGATGCTCCAGTTCGCGGACGTTGCCCGGCCAGTCATACGCCTGCATGGCCAGCAATGCCTGCGGGTGCAGACCGATCTGACGTAAACCCAGACGGGTTCTGGCCTGATCGAGAAAATAACTGCTGAGGGTATCCAGATCCGCGATATGTTCACGCAGCGGGGGAACCGCGATCGGGTAGACTTTCAGCCGGTGGTAGAGATCGCTGCGGAAACGGCCATCGGCCACTTCCTGCTCTAAATCACGGTTAGTGGCGGCAATCAGACGGACATTCACGCGCAGCAATTTATCCGAGCCGACCCGCTGGATCTCGCCCTGTTGCAGGGCGCGCAGCAGTTTGGCCTGCAGGCTTAACGGTAATTCACCAATCTCATCCAGAAACAGCGTGCCGCCATCGGCCAGTTCAAATTTACCGGCCCGGTTGCTGGTGGCTCCGGTAAATGCACCTTTCACATGACCGAACAGTTCACTTTCTGCGATCTGTTCCGGCAGCGCGGCACAGTTCACATGCACCAGCGCCTGTTCGCTGCGGCGGGAGCGGGCATGCAGTGTCCGTGCGACCAGCTCTTTGCCGGTGCCGGTTTCACCGGTGATCAGCACCGCCAGATCGGTGCTGGCCACCATATCGATCTCTTCGCGCAGCTTCCGCATCAGCGGGCTGTTGCCGATCAGTTCGCCTTCGCGGCGACGGGCATCGCGGACCAGCTCCTGTGCCAGTTCCTGTTGCTGTGCCCGGCCATGTTCCAGTGCCCGGATCAGGGCTACATTGCGTAACGTGGCGGCGGCCAGTGCGGCAAACGCGGCCACCGTCATATCATCCACATCGTCAAACCGCCCCGGTGCCAGAGCATCAAGCGTCAGAACGCCAACCAGTTGCCGATCCACATACAGACTGCAACCCATGCAGGAGTGCACATCTGCCGTGCGTTCGCGGTCGACTGCCAGCCAGCCGTCAAACGGGTCGGGGAGTTCGGCATCGGCCGGAAAACGCACCGGCTCCCGTTCCTGCAGGATCGCCTGCAAGCGCGGATGTTCTGCCGGCAGAAAACGCTGACCAATGAGTTCCGGCGCCAGTCCCATGGCGGCAACAGGCACCAGCTCGCCTTCATTCAGCTGCATCAGCGCAACCGCATCGCAGGGCAGAACGTCACAGATGGCCTGAACCAGACGCTGAAATTGCAATTCGCCGGGCATGGAAGTGGAGAGACCGACCGCGATTTGTAACCAGGCATGATCAAGTGTGGGTTGTGACATTACATATACTCAAAATGCATCATTAGAACGGCGAGTATCAATACCCTTTTTTCCGTATTTATTCCACTTCAATTTGTTCACCCATGAAGCGGGGCTCACGTTCCCAGATATACACATCAAACAGGCACCACAAGCGGGCAAAAATTTCTCTGGTCCGGGTTTTAAAACCGGTATAGGCATCCACATCGCGGGCATTAAATCCGATCACATCCAGTTTATGGTGGCGGGCAAGATAGATGGCCCGTTCATTCTGGAAACGCTGCGAGACGACGGTAAAACGGGTCTGGCCAAACACGCCATGCGCCCGCAGGATCGAATCCAGCGTCCGGAAACCGGCGTAGTCACTGTAGATGGCCCGTGCCGGAATGCCGCGTTTCAGCAGTTCACGGCGCATTTCCCGCGGCTCGTTGTAGCTCATGTGGGCGTTATCGCCGGAAACGATGATTTGACTGATTTTGCCGCTGAACCAGAGATCTGCCGTGGCATCAATCCGGTTCTGAAAATACTGATTCAGGCCACCGCTGATCAGATACTTGGAGGTGCCCAGCACCACGGCAACTTTATTGTAGGGGACCTTTTCCACATTATCGTAGGTATATTGCCGCTCATGGCTGATCACCTGATTGGCGAGCCACAGCAGAAGAAACAGGGTCACTGACAGTGTTATGACCGTCCGGCGGATGATCCGGCGCAGACGCGGCGTAAAGATTGTCGTGACGAATTGAATAAAGCGAGTCAGCAAAACCGGGATATTCCTGCAAATCGAAAGTGGAACACCGATATGATACTGGATTGAAGTAGGAAATACACGGGTCGGATAAGCAGGTCAGTATCCATATGAAGATACTGACCCGGAAGGTTATTTGACCTCTTGGCCCTGCGCCTGCAGGTCGGCGTGATAAGACGAACGGACAAACGGGCCGCAGGCGGCATGCGTGAATCCGAGATCCAGCGCGATCGCTTTCAGCTCATCAAATTCCTGTGGCGGCACATACCGTTTTACCGGCAGATGGTGGCGGCTCGGCTGCAGATACTGGCCCAGTGTCAGCATGGTTACACCGTGGGCCCGCAGATCTTTCAGCACCTGTACGATCTCGTCGTTAGTTTCCCCCAACCCCATCATCAGACCGGATTTGGTCGGCAGATCTGGGTGCAGCTCTTTCATCTTCTGCAGTAACTTCAGTGACCAGGCATAGTCAGCGCCCGGGCGCGCCATGCTGTACAGTCGCGGGGCAGTTTCCAGATTATGGTTAAACACATCCGGTGGTGTCTCACGGAAGACATCCAGCGCCTTGTCCATCCGGCCACGGAAATCCGGGGTCAGCGTTTCAATGCGGGTATTCGGTGAAGCGAGGCGGATCTCCCGAATACAATCAGCGAAATGCTGAGCACCACCATCGCGCAGATCGTCACGATCCACGGAAGTGATTACCACATATTTCAGTGCCATTTCGCGAATGGTATTCGCCAGTTTTTTCGGTTCATCTGCATCCGGCGCCAGCGGTTTGCCGTGGGCCACATCGCAGAACGGGCAGTGCCGGGTACAAATCGCACCCAGGATCATGAAGGTCGCGGTGCCGTGGTTAAAGCATTCTGACAGGTTAGGGCAGGAGGCTTCTTCACACACCGAATGCAGATTGTTCTTCCGCATGATGTTTTTGACGTTCTGGATCTTCTCGTCTGTTTTTGGCAGACGAATGCGCATCCAGTCAGGCTTTTTCAGCTGTTCCCCTTCCTGTTCCGGCAGAAATTTTACCGGGATCAGTGCCATTTTATCAGCATCGCGCAATTGCACGCCGGGTTGAACAGTAATTGGTTTAGTCATGAGTTTCCTCGCAAGCGGGGGCATAAATAACGGCATCGCCGTCCTGCCACTGAGTGATCCCTAACTGCTGGGTAAAAGCGTGCAACAAGCCCTCTGCTGCTTCGGCCACGTTGGCGGGGCCACCCAGACTACTGCACTGCGTCATTGCCAGACCGGCATAGCCGCACGGGTTAATGTGCTGAAATGGCGTTAAATCCATCGCCACGTTGAGTGCCAGACCGTGAAAGGAACGACCATGGCGGATTCGTAAACCTAAAGACGCTATTTTGGCGTTATTAACATACACCCCCGGCGCATCGGCACGGGCAACGGCTTCAATATCATAATTTGCTAACAAACGGATAACAGATTGTTCCAGTGTAGTGATCAGTTCACGCACCCCGACACCCAGACGGCGGACATCCAGCAACGGATAAAACACCAGCTGGCCGGGGCCATGATAGGTGACTTGTCCGCCACGATCGCTTTGTACAACCGGAATAGAAGTGTTATGCAACAGATGTTCGGGCTTGCCGGCTTGCCCCTGGGTATAAACCGGGGGATGTTCGACCAGCCAGATCTCATCCGCGGTATCAGGTGTCCGCTGATTGGTGAAGGCCTGCATGGCATGCCAGATTGTTTCGTAGGGCTGTAACCCTAACCGCCGGACAATCAGAGAGGAATGCTGCAAAATTGTTTCCGCTTTGTTGCAATTTTGCTTAATTATAATGAGGTCGCTGGCAAATACCAGCGACTTGTGTCGTATAAAAGCACAACTTTTGTAGTGTTATAGCACAACCCGGACCAGTTCGATCGCGCCCAGTGCGGAGTACATGGTTTCCAGGTGTTCTTTGCTCTGTGCAGTGACCGTGACGGTTACGGACAGGTAGTTACCCTTACTGCTGGGTTTGATGCTGGGCAGATAGTCACCCGGTGCATGTTGCTGTAATACGGCAACCACCTGATCGGCCAGCGTTTCATCGGCTACGCCCAGAACTTTAAACGGGAATTGGCAGGGAAAATCCAGCAACTCATCAAATTTGGTATTCAAGCCCATATTCATACCTCAAGCTTGTGAATTAAAACGAAGAAGGCCCGTCTCAGCGGGCCTTCAGGGGAACTGGTTACAGTACCTGTCAGCCGATCAGCTGCTGGAACAGCAAGACCAGATAATCCCACAGACGACTGAAAATGCCGCCTTCTTCCACGGTATCCAGTGCTACCAGCGGATACTGTGCCACATCTTTACCATCGATGCGCAGGAAAATGGTCCCTACGGTTTCACCCTTCTGGATCGGAGCATGCAGATCACGGGTCAGCTGGAAATCAGCTTTCATTTTCGCGGCTGAACCACGTGGTGCCAACAGATTGATGTCACGGTCAGTACCGAGACGGATCTCGCTCTTGTCGCCCATCCAGATGCGTTGGGTAGCCAGTTCCGCACCCTGTTTGTACGGCTGGATGTTCTGGTAGAAACGGAAACCATAGGTCAGCAGTTTCTTGCTTTCTTCCGCACGTTGCTGTTCGCTGTTCGAGCCGATGATCACGGAAATCAGACGCATGCCTTCCGGGCCGGTGGCTGAAGCTACCAGGTTATAGCCGACTTCACTGACGTGACCGGTTTTGATGCCATCAACGACCAGTGTTTTATCCCACAGCAGACGGTTACGGTTGTGCTGGGTGATACCATTGAAGGTGAAATCTTTCTGTGAATAGATGGCATATTCATTTGGCAAATCGCGGATCAGTGCCTGACCCATACGTGCCATGTCATGTGCGGTGGAGTAGTGATCCACGTTATGCAGACCATGCGCATTCACAAAGTGGGAATTGCTCATGCCCAGCTTTGCCGCCCACTGGTTCATCAGGCTGGCAAATGAATCTTCCGAGCCGGCAATATGTTCGGCCATCGCGATACAGGCATCGTTACCGGACTGAATGATGATGCCTTTGTTCAGGTTATCAACACTGACCTGTTTACCGACTTCGATAAACATTTTGGATGAATCACCGTAGTTTTTGGCCCAGGCATTCTGGCTGATGGTCACCATATCCGTTGGCTTGATACGTCCGGACTTCAGCTCCTGACCAATGACATACGAGGTCATCATTTTGGTCAGGCTGGCAGGTGGCAGACGTTCTTCGGTATTTTCGCCAACCAGGATCTGGCCACTGTTATAGTCCATCAGCAGATGTGCTTTTGCCGAAATCTGCGGCGGGCTTGGCAGAGCCACTGGTGCCGGTGCCGGCATCGGTTTCGGATCAGGCGTTGGCATCGGGTTTGGTGTCGGGGTTGGGGTTGCAGTTTCTGCGAAGGTGGCAGCACTGATACCGAATGCGGCTGTCAACAGAACAAGTTTCGCCAGTTTCAACTTCATGATCCTTATCTATCCGGAGGTGGTCTGATCCGGGTGATCAGACCTAGCCAGTTTGAAATCGCGGTCACTATAACAAAACCCGACCGGAGGAGGCACTCAAAACTGACTACAAAAAACAGAAATGAGGGCTTTTTATGTTAGCGGCTTCAGTTGCGGGAGGAAAGCAGCAGCGGGGAGGCGGCATTGATTAATTCTATTTTTACCCGGACGACACCATCTTCCACGATGCCCAGACGGGCAGCGGCACCATACGAGAGATCCAGCAAACGATCGCCGACAAACGGACCGCGATCATTGACCCGGACGACCAGCGTGCGGCCATTGTCCAGATTGGTGACATGAATAAAACTGGGTAGCGGCAGGCTCTGGTGTGCGGCAGAAATTGCATATTGATCATACACTTCACCATTGGCAGTCAGACGGCCATGAAAGCCGGGACCATACCAGGAAGCCAGTCCTTCAGCGGTGTATTCCTTAATATCCTTCCAGATAGGATAGTATTTGCCATCGATTTCATAACCGTTATTGCCTCGCTGACTGGGGGCTTCATACACCGGGGACAGCAACCCCATTTTCCGGCGCTGGCGGGGAGTCATCCGTGCATATTCTTCATCGTTCACGATGGGCCCGGCATACTCTTTGAACTGAAAGCCGGAATAACTGCCAATGTCAGTCCGCACCGTCATTTTGGTCGGCCGCATCCGATAGCTCACTTCCTGTGACGTGCAGGCGGAGAACAGCGCGGCCAGCAGCAGAACGCGGCTGCAACGGTAAAGTACGGTTGTTGTGACTGAAAAACGCATGCTCATCCCTGTGAGTTGGTATCGGATCAGTTAAGAAAAAAAGCCCCGCCGAAACCGGATCCCTTTAGCTTAGATAATAGTTGTTCTGCCTGCGGTTTTTCCAATGGCCCCACATGTAATTTATACATGTTGTTGACGGTAACCAGACGGGGCGGAACGCCATAGCGGTGCTCGACATCGGAAGCCACCTGTCTGGCTTGCTTTAAATTGTTGGTTGCCAGCAGCTGGATCGTGCGGGATTGATGCTGCGCAATCAGTTGGTCGGCGTTGGCCGGCCGGGGCGGATGGATCAGTTCAACATTCACCCGGGCAGTACCGGAACCGATGATCCCCAGGCGGGAGGCGGCACCGTGTGACAGATCGAGAATACGATCACCATGGAACGGCCCCCGATCATTCACCCGGACAATCAGCCGGCGGCCATTTTCCAGATTGGTGACCCGCAGATAACTGGGTAACGGTAAATTCTTGTGTGCGGCGGAGATATCTTCCTGATTATACAGCTCGCCATTCGAGGTGTATTTACCATGAAATCCCGGGCCATACCACGAGGCGGTGCCTTCGGTGGAGTATTGCTGAATACCATTCCACACCTTGTAGGGCTGACCGAACACTTCATAGTCTTTGTTGCCAATCCGGCTGGGCGGTTCGAAACGGGGAACGGCTCCATTGACATCGATCAGTGGTTTTTTCGGTTTAACCGGCGTGGAGGGTGTGGATGGTTGCTGACTGCTGCAGGCAGCCAGCAAGAGTAACGAGAGAAAACAAGCAACAAAGTTATACGGTTTAACGACCATAGTATTGTTTCGCGATCTGCTGACTCAGGTTATGAACCGCCATGGCATACAGCGGACTTTTATTATAGCGGGTAATGACATAAAAATTCTGACGCGCGACCCAGTATTCAGAATAGTCCGGTTGTGCATATTGCAGTAATGTGACCGGTGTATCTGCTTGCAGTGGCGTCTTCACCCGGACACCGGCATTCTGCAGTTCCTGCCAGCGCTGTTTCAGTTCGACCCGATCCTGAACTTTACCGGCTGCGGTTGGCCGGGTCAGCTGAGCTGCTTCCACCACCGCATCACCCATTTTCCAGCCGTGTTTATGGAAATAGTTGGCCACACTGCCAATGGCATCGGTCGGGTTGCTGAACAGGTCTTTATGACCATCACCATCAAAATCAACGGCATAGGTGAGGTAACTGGACGGCATAAACTGACCCATTCCCATGGCACCGGCATAGGAACCCTGCCGGGCTTTCAGATCCCAGCCCTGCTGATTGCCCAGCCGGATATAGTTGACGAATTCCTTGCTGAAAAACTCGGTGCGCGTTGGATGATAGAACGCCAGCGTATACAGCGAATCAAGCACCGGATGTTTGCCCATATTGCCGCCGTAGAAGGTTTCCACACCGATGATGGCCACAATCACACTGGCCGGCACGTTGAAGGTTCGCTCGGCACGGGCCAGATCCGCCGCGTGGGTACGCCAGAAATCAACCCCTTGCCGGATCCGTTTTTCTGTCAGAAACAGCGCTTCGTATTCATACCAGGGTTTGCTTTCTGCCGGACGTTTATACGCATCCAGCACGGCTTGACGAAAATCCGCCAGTCCGGTGGCGCGGGAAATCTGTGACATCGGTACGCCGGTCTGCTGGCTGAGTTCCTGCATCCGGGCAAGATCCTGCGGACGTAATGTTGCTGCCGCGGCGTCCGCAGCCATAAAGAGAGAAAGTCCCAGTGCGAGTAAACGTTTCATATTATTCCTGCTCAGGCTAAAAGTCGGCGATGGGTATGGATCGACATCAGAATACCAAAACCGGCACACAGCGTTATCATAGCGGTTCCGCCATAACTGACCAGTGGCAGGGGAACACCCACCACCGGCAGGATGCCACTGACCATCCCGATATTGATAAAGACATAAAAGAAAAAGGTCAGGGACAACGCACCGCCGAGCAAACGGTCGAAACAATTCTGCGCCTGCAGACTGATATGCAGGCAGCGGTACAGGATCAGCAGATACAGCACCATCAGCACGATAAAGCCCATCAGGCCAAACTCTTCGCCGATGACGGCAAAGATAAAGTCAGTATGCCGTTCCGGTAAAAAATCGAGCTGCGACTGCGTACCATTCAGCCAGCCTTTACCAAACAGACCGCCGGAACCAATCGCAATCTTGGATTGAATAATATGGTAACCGGTACCCAGCGGGTCGCTTTCCGGATTCAGGAAGGTCAGTACCCGCTGGCGCTGATAATCATGCATCAGGAAAAACCACATCACCGGCATAAAGGCGCACAGCAACACGCCGGCGCTGATGATCAGCCACCAGTTAATCCCGCCCAGAAAAATGACAAAGATGCCGGATACCGCCACCAGGATCGCGGTACCGAGATCCGGCTGTTCCGCGATCAGTAATGTCGGGATCAGCACCAGCGCCAGTGCAATGCTGACATGTGCCAGCCGTGGCGGCAGCGGATGCCGATCCATGTAGGCAGCAACGGTCATCGGCATCACGATTTTCAGAAATTCAGACGGCTGAAACTTGATGAAGCCGAGATCCAGCCAGCGCTGAGCACCTTTGCCGACATGACCGAAGATCATCACGCAGAGCAATAAAACGATACAGGCCAGAAATGCCGGCGGGGCCCAGCGGGCATAGAATGCCGGTGAAAACTGCGCCATTACCAGCATGACGGTGAATGCCAGTGCGGTATGTACCAGCTTATTGAACAGCATATCCGGATGCTGACCGGAGGCGGAATAAAGCACCACCATACTGAAGGCAATTAGGGCGATGATGGCAAACAGCAATGGCAGATCGACATGGATCTTCTGCCACAGCTGATATTTATTATTTTCTTCGTTCAATGTGCCGTCGCCTCATCATCTTTGATGCCATCGTCATATTTGCCAAGCAGGTAAGCGTCCATCATGGCGCGGGCAATCGGTGCTGCATTTTTGCCACCACCACCGGCATTTTCCAGAATAATGGCACAAACCACGGTGGGGTTATCATACGGTGCAAAACTGACGAACAATGCGTTATCCCGGTGTTCTGCTTTCAGTTTTTTGGCATCATAACGCTGGTTTTCTTTCATCCCCACGACCTGTGCCGTGCCTGATTTACCGGCTGCTTTATACGGTGTACCGGCAAAGGCATGACGACCGGAGCCTTCCGGTCCGTTATTAACCAGATACATCCCTTCCAGTGCGACACCCCAGTAACTGTCATCTTTTACCTGAATCGGTTCCTGTTCGGCGGGGATGATCCGCTGTTGTTTGTCGCCATTGCCAAACGCCATACCAATATGCGGCGTAATGATCCGGCCATGCTGTGTCAGAATACTGTGTGCCCGCGCCAGCTGGATCAGGGTTGAGGTCCAGTAACCCTGACCGATGCCCACGGAAATCGTATCACCCTGGAACCAGGGTTGGCGGTGCCGCTTCTGCTTCCATTCCCGGGATGGCATGATGCCGGTGCTTTCTTCAAAAACATCCAGACCGGAATAATTGCCGAAACCAAAGCGGGTCATGTATTCATTGATCTTGTCGATCCCCACGCGGTACGCCAGATCGTAGAAATAGGTATCCGCAGAGACTTCAATCGCGCGGTATACGTCCAGCCAGCCATGTCCGCCACGGCGCCAGTCACGGAACTTGCGTGCGGTCCCCGGGATCTGGAACGTCGCGCCACCGAAGTAGCGATAATAAGGGGTAATCGCGCCTTCATTCAGGCCCATAATGGCCAGCAGAGGCTTAACGGTTGAAGCGGGCGCATAGCCGCCCTGTGAAATCCGGTTGATCAACGGACGGTCCGGATCTTTCAGTAATGCGGCATACTCTTTGCCCGTGACACCACGGACGAAGATATTCGGGTCGTAGCTGGGGGCGGAGACAAACGCCAGTATCGAACCGTCACGCGGATCCATCATGACGATACCGCCCTTGCGGCCCTGCATGAGTTCGTAAGCGCGTTTCTGCAGCTTGATATCAATACCGAGGTAGAGATCCTGTCCGGCCTGCGGTGGCTGGAATTTCAGCGTACGTAACACCCGGCCTTTATTATTGACCTCGACTTCCTGATAACCTGCCTGACCATGTAATTGATCTTCATAGTATTTTTCGACACCTTGCTTACCGATATCGTGGGTCGCGGCATAGTTGGGCAATTTGCCGTCTTTATCCAGCCGTTGCAGATCTTTGGTATTGATCCGGGCAACATAACCCAGGGCATGTGTCAGTACATCGGCATACGGATAGTGCCGTTTCAGGTAGGCTTCAATGCTGCTGCCGGGAAAACGGTACTGATTGACAGAGAAGATCGCGACCTGCTCTTCGTTAAGCTGTTCTGCCACGGTGACCGGATTAAATTTCCGGTTATGCCGCGCTTCAGCCAGGATCCGCGGGATATTCTCAGGATCCAGTCCCAGCAGATCGGTCAGTTCCTGCACGGTCTGTTTCAGATTGGTCGTTTGTTCCGGGATCAGTTCCAGACTGAACTCCGGCTGGTTCTCCGCCAGTAATACGCCGTTGCGATCGAAGATCAAACCGCGCGGCGGAGCACTGGGGATCACTTTGATCCGGTTGCTGTTGGAACGGGTCTGATAATTCTGATACTGCTCTACCTGTAAATAATAGAGGTTGCCAAGCAGCATCGAGATCATCAGCGCAATGACGAATACAGAAAACCATACCCGTCGTGCAAACAGTGCACTTTCCTGCGCTTTGTTCTTAAAGGCAATCCGGGTCATGAGTTATTCGCGATGATAAGGATGGTTGGTGGTCAGACTCCATGCACGATAGAGGCTTTCTGCGACCACAATACGAACCAGCGGATGCGGCATGGTGAGCGCGGATAAACACCAGCTCTGTTCCGCTGCGGCTTTACAGGCCGGCGACAGACCTTCCGGGCCACCGATTAACAAAGCGACATCACGGCCATCCTGTTTCCAGCTTTCCAGTTGCTGTGCCAGCTGTGGCGTGGTCCAGTTTTTTCCGGGCAGATCGAGTGTCACAATGCGGCTTGATTTACCTACTGCGGCCAGTGCCTGTTCACCCTCTTTTTCCAGTATCCGGGCAATATCCGCGTTCTTCCCGCGTTTACCGGCAGGAATTTCGAGCAGCTCCAGCGGCATATCCTTCGGGAAACGTCGCTGGTATTCATTAAAGCCGGTGGTTACCCAGTCAGGCATTTTGGTGCCAACGGCAATAAGCTGGATCTTCATCGATCAGGCAGCCTTGCTATTACGGTTCCACAGTTTTTCCAGCTGATAGAGATGGCGTGCATCGTTTTGCATGACATGCACCATCACTTCACCCAAATCGACCATTACCCATTCGCCGTCACTGTTGTTATCCACACCAAACGGCATCATGCCGGCATGACGAATTTCTTCGGCAAGGTTTTCAGCGATTGAGCGTACATGGCGGTTAGAGTTACCGGTACAGATGATCATGCAGTCGGTAATGTCCGAAATGCCGTGTACGTCCAGCACCATAATATCGCTGGCTTTCATGTCGTCGAGCTTGTCTACGACGAAGTCTTGTAGTTGTTTACCTTGCAAGAAGATGTTCCTCCGGTTAATGAGCGCGCGATTATAGCATGCAGCTGTGCGGGATCAGCATTCGCTTTTTCAGAGTTGTACCGGTAAGGTAAAACGTAATGAAGTGCTGCCGCGAAATGCCAGTGAAAGGGTCTGCAGCCATTGCCAGGCTGTGGCACTGTCGAAGGTGCGGTTACTGCGATCCAGTTCGCTCATCATCCGTAACATGTCGCGTAACTGGTCCGCCGGCAGGCGTTGCATGGCCTGCTGTACCAGCGTTTGCCGGCTTGGCCATATTTTGGCCGCCTGCAGTAACGAGGTGAGTGGTTGGCGGGCATCCTGTGCCAGGCGTAATGACCAGAGCAGCTCCAGATCTTTGGCCAGCGCCCAGGTCAGCATACCGGGTTCAACCCCTTCATCCCGCAGCTGTGCCAGCATGCGCAGGGCGCGCTGACTCTTACCTTCCAGCAAGGTATCCAGCCATTTGAAGGGGTCAAAGACATTGTGCCGGGTGATGTTGTGCTGCAATACCGCCACGGTCAGTGGCTGGGGGAGTGCCAGCAGCGCGAGTTTTTCCAGCTCTTGGGCGGCTGCCAGCAAGTTACCTTCGAAGGCATGACACAGAAAGGTAATGCCATCATTGTCGATACGTAAGCCATTCTGCTGGCTGCGCAGTTTCATCCAGCGCGGGAAATAGCGGGCATCCGGCAAGGCGACCGGGATATAAATCCCTTGTTTATCCAGTGTCGTGAACCAGCCGCTTTTGCTCTGACTGCTGTTCAGTCGCGGGCCAAGAATAATCAGCAGCAGATCCGGGTGCAGTTGCTGCTGTAATTCGCTGATCCGTTCTGCCCACTCTTTTGGCAGTTTGTCACCCAGCTCGATCTCAATAATTTGCCGGCTGGAAAACAGACTCAGACTTTGACTGCAGGCATGAATATGATCCCATGGCAGCGGTTCTTCGCTGGCGCTGAAGCGGTAAACATCGGTAAAACCCTGTTCCCGGGCGACATGACGGATTTGCTGCAACGCTTCCATTTTCTGTAATGGTTCGTCGCCAAAAATAAGATAGCAGGCACGAAGGCCTGCTTGTAACTGTTCAGCTAATTGTTCGCTGAAGACCCGCATCAGAAGACGACACGGCTGAGCTGGATCAGGATCAGATCTGCGGTCTGAACTTCCATCTCATTGCGCAGTTGTGCCTGTTCGCGGGAAGAGGCCAGCGCCTGTGAGGATTTGTTCAGGAACACCCGGCTGAAGCGGGCACTGAATTTCTGCAGTGGTTTATGCGGCAGGGTGATGCTGTAATCGGTATTAAACAGCATCACATATTCCACGACCTGGCTGCGGTTATCCAGCGAGGCAGCACTGTTACTGACACTGATATTACCCAGATTCAGCACCGGAACCTCGTCGCTGCTGTCAACCAGCTTTACACCGGAATGACGCAGACGTGTGGTGACCAGGCGATAGATATCGCTGCGGTCATCACCTTCCACATGGATCGCTTTCAGCTGCGATGGCAGTAATTTTTCATCCATACTGCCCCGCATATGAAAACCACAACCGGTGAGCACGAGGCTCACCAGTATCATCACACCACAAACCAGTCGTTTCATAGATTAGCCAACCACGATATTGAGCAGTTTGCCCGGGACATAGATCACTTTACGCACGGTCAGATCAGCAGTGAACTTCGCCACAGTGTGATCCTGCATCGCCAGTGCCTGTACCTGTTCCTGGGTGGCATCGGCAGCCACGGTCAGCTTACCGCGCACTTTACCATTGACCTGTACCACCACCAGTTTTTCGTCTTCCACCATCGCGGCGGCATCGGCTACCGGCCAGGCGGCCTGATCGATATCCGCATTACCCAGCGCCTGCCACAGATGGAAGCAGACATGCGGGGTGATTGGATAGAGCATCAGTACGACGTTGGTCAGCACTTCCTGTACCAGTGCGCGATCCTGGTCTGACTCTTGTGGTGCTTTCGCGACACGGTTCATCAGCTCCATTACAGCAGCAATGGCGGTGTTGAAGGTCTGACGACGACCAATGTCATCGCTGAACTTGGCAATGGTCTTATGCAGTTCACGGCGCAGTGTTTTCTGCTCATTGCTCAGGCTCGCCACGTCCAGTTCTGGTGCGGCACCTTTCGCAGTATGTTCGGCCACCGCTTTCCACAGACGTTTCAGGAAACGTTGTGCACCATCGACACCTGATTCCTGCCATTCCAGCGTCATATCGGCTGGTGAGGCAAACATCATGAACAGACGTACGGTGTCGGCACCGTAACGTTCCACCATCAGTTGCGGGTCGATACCGTTGTTCTTCGATTTCGACATCTTGGTCATGCCGGCGTGGATCACTTCACGGCCTTCATTATCCACTGCTTTGATGATACGGCCTTTTTCGTCACGCTCTACTTTGACATCGGTCGGGCTGACCCAGACGCGGGCACCGTGTTCGGTGTAGTAGAAGGCATCAGCCAGCACCATGCCCTGACACAGCAGGCGAGTGAACGGTTCATCGCTCTTCACCATGCCGGAGTCACGCAGCAGTTTGTGGAAGAAACGCGCATACAGCAGGTGCATACAGGCGTGTTCGATACCACCGATATATTGATCTACCGGCAACCAGTGGTTAGCACGATCGGTATCCAGCATGCCTTGTTCGTAATCCGGGCAGCAGTAACGGGCGAAATACCAGGACGATTCCATGAAGGTATCGAAGGTATCGGTTTCGCGCAGCGCAGGCTGACCGTTGTAGGTCGTTTTTGCCCACTCCGGATCGGCCTTGATCGGGCTCTGCACGCCGTCCATCACTACGTCTTCCGGCAGAATCACCGGCAGCTGGTCAGCTGGTGCTGGTACCACGGTGCCGTCTTCCAGCGTCAGCATCGGGATTGGTGCACCCCAGTAACGCTGACGGGAGACACCCCAGTCACGCAGACGGAAGTTAACGGTGCGTTTACCTAAACCCTGCGATTCCAGTTTGGTACAGATGGCATCAAAGGCTTGTTTGAAGTCCAGACCATCAAATTCACCGGAATTAAACAGCACACCTTTCTCGGTGTAAGCAGCGGCAGAGATATCCGGAGCAGAACCATCTTCAGCCGCGATCACGGCACGAATTTCCAGACCGTATTTATGGGCAAATTCAAAGTCACGCTGGTCGTGCGCAGGTACGGCCATGACTGCACCAGTACCGTAGTCCATCAGTACGAAGTTAGCGACCATGATTGGTACGCGACGGCCATCCAGCGGGTGCAGGGCATACAGGCCGGTGGCCATGCCTTTTTTCTCCATCGTCGCCAGTTCAGCTTCGGCAACTTTGGTGTTTTTGCACTCTTCAAGGAAGTCAGCCAGCGCGGCGTTGTTTTCTGCAGCCTGTTTTGCCAGCGGATGTGCCGCAGCCACGGCGACATACGTCACGCCCATCAGGGTGTCCGGACGGGTGGTGTAGATATCAAACGATTGTTCGCTGTTTTCTACATGGAAAGTCATGGTCAGACCTTCAGAGCGGCCAATCCAGTTGCGCTGCATGGTTTTCACCATTTCCGGCCAGCCATCCAGCTTGTCCAGATCGGTCAGCAGCTCTTCAGCGTACGCGGTGATTTTTACAAACCACTGCGGAATTTCTTTCTGTTCTACCGGCGTATCACAACGCCAGCAGCAACCATCCTGCACCTGTTCGTTGGCCAGTACGGTCTGGTCATTCGGACACCAGTTCACGGAAGAGGTCTTCTTATATACCAGACCTTTTTTATATAGTTCGGTGAAGAACCATTGTTCCCAGCGGTAATATTGCGGGGTACAGGTCGCCAGTTCACGATCCCAGTCGTAAGAAAGACCCAGCATCTTCAGCTGACCTTTCATGTACTCGATGTTCTCGTAGGTCCATTTGGCTGGTGCAGAGTTGTTTTTGATCGCCGCGTTTTCTGCCGGCAGACCGAACGCATCCCAACCGATCGGTTGCAGTACGTTTTTGCCATTCAGGCGCTGGTAACGGGAGATCACGTCACCGATGGTGTAGTTACGCACATGACCCATGTGCAGACGGCCTGAAGGATAAGGAAACATAGACAGGCAGTAGAATTTTTCTTTATCTACTTTCTCGAAGGCTTTGAATGTCTGCTGTTTATCCCAATGCCGTTGAACTTCCGGCTCCAGGGACTGGGGATTATATTGTTCTTGCATAACTGACATGGGTATATCCGACTCGACAGAGGTGGAGGGTGATCCGTTAGAAAATCACTATAGGATACTTGTATTGCCGGATCGCAACAATAGCTGCGCGGGCTCACAGGCTTTTTCCGTAACACCCGCTATGCTTAAAACAGGTAAGATCGGGAGGATTTCATCATGTCAGAACTCAACACCCCGGATAAAAAACCGAAAGGGTATGAACAGTTTATGAGCCATGTGCGTGCTTTATGGAGTGAAAAAGGCGCGCCAACCACAGAAAATCTGCAGCACTGGTTGCAGGAGGTCGAAGACTTCGTCAGTGCCGCCGAAGACATGACCAAAGATGAACTGGCATTGACCCGCGCTTACGTGAATGAAGAGTTAAGTGAGTTTCTGGATGCGCCGGGCGGCTATCAGGATTCTGCGTTTTACAATGCATTGCAGAATACCGCGTGGGAATGGTTACTGGCGGTCAGTGATCGTACGCAGATAGAGCAGGTAGCGGTAGAAAATGACCTGCATCATGCGAGTGGTTACAAGGTGGGTGAATGGATGGCGCCGGGGCAGAAAATTTGTAAACAGTGCGGTTATCAGGAAACGCTAACCCATGCCGTACCGCTGACACCATGTCCGCACTGCGGCGGTGAACATTTTCAGCGGCAGTCACTCTCGCCGTAATGTCTGATCAATGCAGAAAGCAAAACAGCGCCAATGGCGCTGTTTTTGTTTTAAGGCATGGACTAGCCTAACTGCTTCACCGGCTGACGTTCCAGCCAGCTTTTCAGATTCCGGGCATCATTGATACGGCCGGACGGAGCACCGGCATTCAGGAATACCATCACCATCGGTTTATTCTGCACATCAGCCACCATCACCAGACAACGCCCGGCTTCCTTGATATAGCCGGTTTTTGACAGTTCGATATCCCAGGCACCTTCGCGCACCAGCGCATTACTGTTCTGATAGTGCAGCTGACGACCGGAAGCACTGATAATGTCATGTTCCGTGGAAGTGCTTAACTGACGGATCTGCGGATAACGGTAAGCCGCCTGCACCATCAGAGCCAGATCAGCTGCGGTGGAGGTGTTGTTCTTGTTCAGTCCGGTTGAATCATAAAATACGGTATTACGCATGCCGAGCGCGCGTGCTTTACGGTTCATCGCGGCAATGAATGCGCCTTTACCACCCGGATAGGTACGGGCCAGCGAATGTGCGGCACGGTTTTCCGATGACATCAGTGCCAGCCACATCGTGTCATAACGGGATAAGGTGGTGCCAATCTCCAGACGGGAGCTGGATCTCTTCACCCGGTCAACATCGGCATTGGTGATGGTGATCGGTTGATCCATGGATAATTTGGCATCCAGCACGACCATCGCGGTCATCAGTTTGGTAATCGATGCGATAGGCGTACGACGCGCCGCATTTTTGCCATACACCATGCGGCCGGTATTGGCATTCATGATCAGTGCGGCATTGGAGTCCAGAAACGGACTGCCGCTGGTCATCGGAATAGTATTCACCCGGGCTGGCGGCGTATTCGCAGCCAGACTGGATTTGACCGGCGCATGTGCACGGGAAGAGATACTCGCTGACTTATGGCCGGCATTTTTGGCTAACTGACGCGATTTGACCTTTTTCTGCGTCCGGCTGTATTTATTCAGTCGCTGTGTGGAGTTCAGCGCAAGTTTGGTGGCTGGTTTGGTCGTTTTTGTTGCGGACAGCGGTTTAACCTTACCGGCTTTGGCGACTGAAACTGGTTTTTTGGTCGTCTTTTTAACCGTTTTCTTCACGGTCTTTTTAACCGCGGCCACTTTTTTAACCACCGGCTTAGCCACAGGCTTCACCGCCGGTTTGACTACCGGTTTACTTTTTACTACCACGACCGGTTCGTCCGGGACATACGGCTTGGGTACTGTCGCGGCGAAACTTTGCGAAGAAAAACAGACTAATCCAAATAAGAAAGCTACTACCTTGTTCATCGCTATGTCCTGAAACAGTCAAACTATGTCAGCCGGAAATGTCAGCCAGAAATCGGGAGCGGGATTATAGCGCTAAACCTGCTGATTCCGGCCACCTGAAATAAAAGAAAATTGTTACCGATTCTCGTCATCTTTCACCACGCGGGAAAGCTGCAGTGTTTTATTTAATACGCCATCTGTGACATCCAGTTGAAAGTCACCCGATAGCTGGAAAATCTGCCATTTCCCCGGTTCGTAACCTTTCAGGCCCATAAAATCTTTTGCCTGAGTAGCACTCTGAAACGCGATCGCTCCCGGATAGAGACCAAACAGACATGGCCCGAGTTTTACTACTGTTTTGCCCCGTGTCAGTGCGACAGCATCATCCGGCGAACTGATGGTATAAACCGGATGCATGGGGGATTGCCGTATCATGGGTACACTATTTCGCTGAATATCTACCCAGGCTGCGACGACGGCAAAAATGATCAATGACAGCGGGAGCAGAAAACGTTTCATTGAGCGGATCCATCCTGGCGATTAACAGAGCGGATGATCATACGCTCTTCCTGAAGGTTAGATTAGGTGAAAAAAAATGGAGGAGCCAGTACAGCCCCTCCATATTCATCATTCTCTTGCGCAAAGTGTGCAAAACACAGCACTTTACGCGGAAAAACCGCGCCGGTTAAAACACATTCAGCGCATGCAGCATGACCGTGAGGATCAGCAGCGGCGTAATAAAACGCAGCAGCACAAACAGGATCCGGCTCAGATGCTGATTCTGCAGTTGCTGATGATTGCTTAATGCCTGCTGTAAGGCCGGATAGCCCCAGACCCAACCGACAAACACGGCAATCGTGATCCCGCCAAGTGGCAGCAGAATATTGGAGCTCAGGTAATCGAACAGATCAAACATGTTCATACCAAACAGTTTGAATTCCGCCATCGTGCTGTTGGTCAGTGCACAGGTTGAACCGAGTAAGGCAACCAGCACCAAGGTGATCAGGGTGGCGGTTTTACGCCGCACACCAAAACGTTCATTGATCACCGCGACCGGCACTTCCAGCAAAGAGAGCATGGCGCCGATAGCGGCCACCGAGGTCAGCACAAAGAACAGCACCATCAGCAGGTGGCCGAACGGCATCTGCGCGAATACCGCCGGAATGGTGATAAACACCAGGGGCGGACCGGCTTCCGGCTGAAAGCCAAACGTGAATACGGCCGGGAAAATAGCAATACCGGCCAGCATGGACACAAACAGATCGGCGCACATGACGCGGAAGGCGGTCACCGGAACATTCTGATCGTCGCGGAAGTAACTGCCGTAGGTCATCATGGTGCCCATACCCACGGAAAGTTTGAAGAACGCCAGCCCCATGGCGGCCAGCAATACCGACCCGTTCAGCTTGCTGAAATCAGGCTGGAACAGAAACTTCAGCGCTTCGCCGGCTTTATCCAGTGTCAGGCTGAAGCCGCACAAAATCAGCAACAGGATGAACAGCAGCGGCATCAGGCGTTTAGTAACGGCTTCAATACCTTTCGCCACCCCCAGCAGCAGGATCCCGCTGATAAACAGCAATACACCCCATTGCCACACCAGTGATTGCACGGGATCGCTGATCAGCGCCCCGAAAGCGGCGCCGGTGACTTTCGGATCACTGGAGAGGATCTCGCCAGTGATGGCTTTCGGCACATAGGCAAACACCCAGGCGACAACCTCAGAGTAGAAGGCCATGATCAGGAAGGCGGCTACGACACCAAACGCGCCAATCAGCCACCATGGCTGACCTCGGGGAGCCAGACGCTGCAGTGTAGTGATCGGATTTGATTTGGCACTGCGTCCCATGGTGATTTCGGCAATCATCACCGGTAAACCGACCAGCAGTGTTGCCAGCAGATAAATCAGCAGAAAACCGGCACCGCCATTGGCGCCAGTCATATACGGAAATTTCCATATATTGCCAAGGCCAACGGCCGATCCCAGCGTCGCGGCCAGCACGCCGAAACCGGAGGTAAATCCATCGCGTTTGGTCATTTATTACCTTAAATTGGTTTGCTTCTGTAAAAAGTTAATTTTCCCATATTTTATATGGGATACACAGCGGGATTTACGCGAGGGGAGGATTATCTTTGGTGATCAGCAGGTAGTGAGGGATTCAATCCACTCCGGATGCTGCGGCAACAGCTCCTTCCGGGATTTAGGCCACTGCTTGAGACGATATTCCGCCTTCAGTGCCTGACTGCGGTCGCCGATCGCTGTGTGCCAGTGCAGGGAAAGCGGGGTACGCCCGCGCAGATTGCGGGCGCCGGTGCCGGCCTGATGCTGGGCTAGCCGGCGTTGCACATCCGTGGTGATCCCGGTGTAGAGGCGGTTATCCTTATCGCGGATCAGATACAGCGACCAGATAGTTAACAAAGCTGGCTGTGCTGACATTGTTCCAGCTTACCCTGTAATTCATCTGCCGGGATAAAACCCTGAATACGCAAGTGCGGGCTGGGTTTGCTCTGTTTATCGAAGAACAGCACATTCGGCAGTCCCAGTACCTGCAACTCCTGCATTAAGGCGCGGTGTTCCGCGTTATTGGCGGAGACATCGGCCCGCAGCAGCTGATAATCACTCAGGCTGTGCTGCACCTGCGGATCGCTGAACGTCTTATCATCCAGTTCCCGGCAAGCGGTACACCAGTCAGCATACAGATCCAGCATCACCGGTTTACCCTGCGCTTTGGCGGCAGCTAACTGTTGTTGTAATTCCTCGCTGTTGTTAACCGCTGTAAATGGCAACGCATCGGCGGGTTGCCACTCATACTGTGTAGCCGCGAAAATGCCGGCGGAGAGCAGCAACAGTAATGTCACGGTTTTCAGTCCGGGAGCTTTTGTCACCGGCCACAGACGCCAGATCAGCCACAATACAACGGCCAGTACAAAACAGGACCAAAGCAGCGTAGCTATATGGGCAGGGAGCAACCGTTCCAGCAGGAACAGCGGCATCGCGAGCAGTAATACGGCAAACAGTTGTTTGATGAAGACCATCCAGGCACCGGCTCTGGGCAACACTTTGCCGCCGAAGATCCCCATCAGCAGTAACGGCAAACCCATCCCCAGACTCAGCAGGAACAGGGTCAGTGCACCATACAGCGGGTTCCCGCTTTGAGCGATAAACAGCAGCACACCGGAAAGCGGGGCGCTGGTGCAGGGAGAACCAATCAGACCGGACAACGCGCCCAGCATCGCGACACCGCGCAGTGAGTGCAGCGACTGCTGATTCGCCAGCCCCTGCAGCTTGTCCTGCAGGGCGCGCGGCAACTGAATGCCATTGCCGAACATCAGGCTCAGTGCCAGCAGCAGGTAGAACAGACTGAAGATCCCGAGCAGCCACGGATTTTGCAGCCAGCCCTGAATACCGGCACCGGCAGACGCAATGAAGATACCTATCACTGTATAGGTCAGCGCCATACCCAGTACATAGACGAACGACAGCGTAAAACCGCGCTGCCAGCTCAGGGTATTGCCATGCTGACTGAGCATGGCGCTCAGCACCGGATACATCGGATAAACACAGGGGGTCAGTGATAAACCGACACCCATGGCGAAAAAGCTCAGTAAAGCCAGCAGACCCGGCTGCAGTAATGCGGTGGTATCCGTGCTGTCCGGTGCGGCCGGTACGACAGGTTCAGATTGCGTCAGCGCTGGCCGGAAGGCTTGCAGTGCGATGGTTGTCTGCTGTGGCGGATAACATAAACCTGTTGTGCAGCCCTGATAATGAAGGGTGATTTTTGCGCCGGCAGCGATCGCCGGAAACGACAGCGTGGTACTGACAGTCTGAGGGTAGATTTCGGTCTTTCCCAGAAACTCGTCTTCATGCAGGACACCTGCCGGCAGTGAGAGCGGTGCGGATTCGGCTCCCGCCACATCTACGCGGATTTTTTCCCGGTACAGGTAATAACCTTCCGCTGGCTGCAGAATGATTTGCAGCTGATTGTCCGTTTGCTGTGTCGTCACGACAAACGCCTGATCTGCCGGTAAGAACTGCGGTTTCGCAGCCGGGATCAATTGCTGCAACAAAGCCTCATTCGCTTTCAGCGGCAGCATAAACAGCAGAAAAAAACAGCTGCAAATGAGGTACAGATAGCGTGTCATGGTGTGGTTTGTTCCTGAAGCCATTGCAGATAGGCCGGACTTCCGTTTAATACGGGCATGGCCAGTATTTCCGGCACCTCATAGGGGTGCAATGTCTGTATTCGTTGCTGCAGAACGCCAAACAGAGTGCGGCGGCTTTTAATGACCAGCAGCACTTCCTGGCTTTCTTCCATCTTGCCTTGCCAGCAATAAAGCGATGTCACCTGAGGAATGAGATTAACGCAGGCTGCCAGTTTTTCATTCAGCAACGTCTGCGCCAGTGCACGGGCACAGGTATTATCAGGGCAGGTGCATAATACGACGATAGCATCACTCATGGGCGCTCACCGGCTAATGGATCTTCTTACTCTAATTATGCAGTCTGTCGCAAAATTCGACCACTAAAGATCATCACTATGATCGATGAAACCTTGAATCAGCGGCTCTGCATCCCCATCTGGTGATTTATACGTCAGTTTGTCGGCGTAACTTTATTTGGCCTGAGAGGTGCCTGTGGCAAAAATTGCATTTGGTTTTTTCCTGCTGTTCTTTCTGGAGCTGTGGGTCATCATTAAAGTTGGGTCGGTCATCGGCGCCTTTATGGTGATCCTGCTGATGATCCTGGCGGCGGGTTATGGGGTTTCACTGGTTCGTTCCCAGGGGTTGCGGACCATGATGACGATGCAGCAGCAACTGGCACAGGGCATTGCTCCTGCGGCAACGATGCTGGAAGGCGTTGCGCTGCTGTTCGCCGGTATACTGTTTATGTTTCCCGGTTTTCTGACCGATATTGTGGCGTTATTCCTGCTGCAACCGTTTGTCCGTCACTGGCTGGCCCGCAAGCTCACCAGCAGCCCGCGCTGGCAGGTTTATGGTGTGCATACCACGGTGGAAAGCGAAGCGCAGCATGTCGAGCCGGACAGCGAAGAGGTTTTCAACGAGAAAATCAAACCGGCACCACGTCAGGGAACGACCATTGATGGCGAGTACGAACGTAAAGATAAAGATGACGATACACATCAGTAAGACGTGTACTTAACCAAATTTTTTCTGCTGCGCCCTTGAAGCGCAGGAATATGCCCCCAGATCGGGGATTGTATTTGAATTCAGTTTCGGCCGCAGAAGGCCGTATTCATAGAAACAACACTCAGTAGGAGAGTTATCAATGAAAATTCGCCCATTGCATGATCGCGTGATCATCAAACGTACCGAAGTTGAAGCTAAGTCTGCAGGCGGCATCGTGCTGACTGGTTCTGCTGCTCAGAAATCCACTCGTGGTGAAGTTCTGGCAGTCGGCACGGGTCGAATCCTGGATAACGGCGAAGTGAAAGCGCTGGCTGTCAAAGTAGGCGATAAAGTGATTTTCAACGAAGGTTACGGCGTGAAAACCGAGAAGCTGGATGGTCAGGAAGTTTTGATCCTGTCTGAAACTGACATCCTGGCAATTGTTGAAGAATAATTTTTATCACCCCCCAATTTGAGCTAAAGGAATTTTAGAAATGGCAGCTAAAGACGTTAAATTTGGTAGCGACGCCCGTATCAAAATGCTGGAAGGTGTCAACGTTCTGGCGAACGCGGTAAAGGTAACACTGGGCCCGAAAGGCCGTAACGTAGTGCTGGATAAATCATTCGGCGCACCAACCATCACCAAAGACGGTGTTTCTGTAGCGAAAGAAATTGAACTGGAAGACAAATTCCAGAACATGGGCGCTCAGATGGTGAAAGAAGTAGCTTCCCAGGCGAATGACGCGGCGGGTGACGGAACTACTACTGCTACTGTACTGGCTCAGTCAATCATCACCGAAGGTCTGAAAGCCGTTGCTGCTGGCATGAACCCGATGGATCTGAAACGTGGTATCGACAAAGCGGTTCTTGCTGCAGTTGAAGAACTGAAAACCCTATCTGTGCCATGTGCTGACACCAAAGCAATTGCTCAGGTAGGTACTATCTCTGCAAACTCTGATGAAAACGTGGGCAAACTGATCGCAGAAGCGATGGATAAAGTAGGCCGTGACGGTGTTATCACTGTTGAAGATGGTCAGGGTCTGCAAGACGAGCTGGCTGTCGTTGAAGGTATGCAGTTCGATCGCGGTTACCTGTCTCCGTACTTCATCAACAAACAAGACACTGCTTCTGTAGAACTGGACGATCCGTTCATTCTGCTGGTAGACAAGAAAGTGTCTAACATCCGCGAAATGCTGTCAGTGCTGGAAGGCGTTGCGAAAGCAGGCAAACCACTGGTTATCATCGCCGAAGACGTAGAAGGCGAAGCGCTGGCAACGCTGGTTGTTAACACCATGCGTGGCATCGTGAAAGTGGCTGCTGTTAAAGCGCCAGGCTTCGGTGACCGCCGTAAAGCCATGCTGCAGGATATCGCGATTCTGACTGCCGGTACTGTTATCTCTGAAGAGATCGGTATGGAGCTGGAAAAAGCGACTCTGGAAGAATTGGGCCGTGCCAAACGCATCGTGATCACTAAAGAAAACACCACCATTATTGACGGTGTAGGTGAAGCAGCAACTATCGAAGCGCGTATTGCTCAGATCCGTCAGCAGATCGAAGAGTCTTCTTCTGACTATGACAAAGAAAAACTGCAGGAACGTGTTGCTAAACTGGCTGGCGGTGTTGCAGTTATCAAAGTCGGTGCAACCACCGAAGTTGAAATGAAAGAGAAAAAAGCCCGCGTTGAAGATGCCCTGCACGCAACCCGTGCTGCGGTAGAAGAGGGTGTGGTTGCTGGTGGTGGTGTGGCGCTGGTTCGTGCTGCAGCTAAACTGGCTGACCTGAAAGGTGACAACGAAGATCAGACCGTTGGTATCCGTGTTGCCCTGCGCGCTATGGAATCACCACTGCGTCAGATCGTAGACAACGCCGGTGAAGAGCCATCAGTGGTTGCAAACCGTGTTCGTGAAGGTGAAGGTAACTTCGGTTACAACGCCGCGACCGAAGTTTACGGCGACATGCTGGAAATGGGTATTCTGGATCCAACCAAGGTAACCCGTCTGGCACTGCAATTCGCTGCTTCTGTGGCTGGTCTGATGATCACCACCGAATGTATGATCACAGACGCACCGAAGAAAGATGCACCAGCTATGCCTGATATGGGCGGCATGGGTGGCATGGGCGGCATGATGTAATTCATCGCAACTCAAAGTGCATACTTAAAGGCCGGAGCGATCCGGCCTTTTGCTTTTCAGGAAACAGCAGCATGACGTTACTTTATAGCTTTGCACCGATTGCGGATGAAAATGCCCGGATACTGATCCTCGGCAGTATGCCGGGACAAGCGTCGCTGGATGCCGGCCAGTATTACGCGCATAAACGTAATCTGTTCTGGCCTGTCATGGCCGAGCTGTTGCAGTTTGATCCGTCAGCCGGTTATGAAGAGCGAACCGCGGCGTTACGTGCGGCGGGGATTGCGCTCTGGGATGTGCTGCAATCCTGTAAACGCGAGGGGAGTCTGGATGCCAACATTGAGCATGCCACTCTGACGGTAAACAATTTTGCGGAATTTTTCCGCCAGCACAGACAGATCCGTCATGTGTTTTTTAACGGCGAAAAAGCAGCTTCCTGTTTTCACCGGTATGTTGCCAAAGCTGATTATCCTGCCGATCTGATCTGCCAGCGTCTGCCTTCCACCAGTCCGGCCAACGCCTCCCAGTCGCTTGCCTTCAAGTTGCAGGCATGGCAGCGGATCATGGATGTGAAATAACAAAGCTCTCTCTGCAGGCCGTTCATTAATCCATCTGCTATCTTTGTATAGATCTATTCCTGCCTTTTCTGTGTTGTATTCAGTGTTTTCTGAAGCTGAAAACAGGGGATGAGTAACATATTCTTTGTCTATCAGGCTGGTAGCAATGCGGAAGGAATTCGCGGCAAGTGTATCGCTCCGCCCCTGGTGGCTGCGCATACTCACGATAACCGGACTGGGTTTGGTTGCTTGTCTGAATGCGACGGTTGCACCTCAGCAGCCGGGGATTATTACGTCCTTATGGTATGTGAACGCACTGACTATCGTCACATTACTCTATCATCAGCCCTGCTTCCGCGCTTTGCTGCTGGCCGGCTATACGGTCGGTCTGAGTGCCGGTTACTGGCTGAATCATGTTTCCGGAACTGCACATCTGACTTTAATGCTGGCCAATCTGGCTGAGGTTTTATTGGCTGTCTATCTGCTGGAACGCAGTCAGTCAGCCAGATGTTTTTATTTCAATATCGATGCCGCGCTGAAACTGGGGATTTTCGGCATCCTGCTGCCACCGCTTGCCGGGGCACTGCTGGCGGCAAGCGGATTTGCGCTGAGCACCCCATGGCACTGGTCTGAAACCGGCATAACCTGGTATATCAATTCGGTGATCTGCAGTATATCGGCTATGCCGCTGCTGTTACTGATAAAACACCGTCGCTGGAACAGAGATCAGCCTTGGTTGTTAGCACTCAATCTGCTGTTGCTGCTTGGCTACACCGCCCTGGTCCTGAAATATTTTCCTTTCCCGTTTGTTTATCTGGGGCTGGGATTAGCGCTGATTGCCATCCGTAACGGTGTATTTGGTGCCGCGCTGGCAGGTTTTCTTGTCTCTTTCTGCATTGCGGTCTTTATCCGGATGGCATGGTTTGCCTGGCCGCAATACGATCAACATCTGCTTATGCTGTTTGTGTACCTGCCGATTTTAATCACCCTGATCCCACCGCTGTTACTGGCGATCTTTGTTGATACGCTGCATACCCGCGAGCAGCAACTGCTGGCCCGTGAGTCTATGTTCCGGGAAGCGATGGAGGCCTCGGCTGTTGGTATGGCGCTGGTGTCGACGGACGGACAATTGCTGAAAGTGAATCCGGCACTGTGTCATATGCTGGATTACAGCGAGACAGAACTGGCTGATTTATCATGGTCACAACTGATCCATCCTGATGATTTGGGGATGGAACAGCGTTATCAGCAACGCCTGCTGAATAATCAGCAGAGTTCATATCGTCTGGAGGTGCGTTACCGGCGCAAGAACGGCCAGATGATCTGGGTGTTACTGGTGGTTTCAATGGTGCGCGATGATCGTGGATTACCGCATTATTTCGTGTTGCAGGCAGAGGATATTGACAGGCGTCGGCGGAGTGAGGAGCGGGAGAGGGAATTATTCAATCGCTATCTGCTGGCGGCAGAGGCCGGACAGGTCGGTGTCTGGGAATGGCGCCCGTCTGAGCAGCAGATGAACTGGGATGAACGCATGTTCGATCTGTATGCGCTGGATCGACACCATATCGTACCGTCTTTCAGCGTCTGGAAAAGTTGTATCTATCCGGATGATCTGCCCCGCATACTGAAAGAAATCTCAGCGGCTCTGAATGAAACAAATGTGCTGGATAGCGAATTCAGAGTGAAACACTATGATGACAGTATTCACTATTTACGCATTCATGCCATGGTGGAACGGGATGCTGTCGGCGGTGTGTGGCGCATGGTCGGTACCAACTGGGATATCACCGAGTTGCGGGTGCTGATGAATGATTTATCCCGTGAGCGGGAATTGTTACGTACCACGCTTCTGTCCATCGGGGAAGCCGTGGTCATGACGGATCAGAACGTCAGGATCATCTTTATGAATCCGGCAGCAGAACACATGCTGGATTGTTCTAACCGCAAGGCGAGTCACCGGTCAGTCGACAGGATAATGCATCTGGTGGATGCCGATGGCCATGCACTGGAAAATCCTTTGCATACTGCTTTACGGCAACGGCGGTTAATTCATCTGAGCAATGATGCTTATCTGAAAAAAGCGGATGGCTCAATGACCGCCATCCAGGATTCTGCGGCACCCATTCTGCGTAATAACGATGAGCTGTTAGGTGGCGTATTGGTTTTTTCCGATGTCACGGAAATGCGTGCCTTACAAAAACAGCTGGGTTATCAGGCCAGTCATGATCCTTTGACCGGCTTAATTAACCGCTCCGCATTTGAAACAATCTTGCAGGATGTGGTGAAAGAATCGGTGATGACGGCGGGTCAGAGTGTCCTGGTTTATCTCGATCTGGATTATTTCAAACGAGTGAATGATACGGCCGGACATGCTGCCGGTGATGAGTTGCTGAGGCAGCTGGCCGGAGTCATGAGTTCCCGAATGAGGGCGTCTGATATTGTGGCCCGTTTGGGCGGGGATGAATTCGGACTGATTCTGCGTAACTGCTCGGTAGAATATGCCGAGTCATTTATGAATGGCTTGATCAGCGAAATATGTAAGTTTGAATTTTGCTGGAATGAGCAGATTTTTCATGTCGGTGCGAGTGCCGGACTGGCCCCGGTAAACGGTCAGTTTTCCGCATTCAGTGCTTTGCTGGCCAGTGCCGATCAAGCCTGTTATGCCGCCAAACGGGCCGGTCGCGGGCAGGTGAAAATAGTCGGCACCTCTTTTTGATGATGATTTCGCCGATTATTGCGCTGTGCTGTTATAATCGCCCCTCTTTTTCGTTCCGTTAGTATGCCTCCCGCACATGAATCACCGTCATAAACTAGAACTGCTCGCCCCGGCGAAAAATCTCGAATTTGGTATCGAAGCTATCAACCATGGCGCCGATGCCGTTTACATCGGTGGCCCGACTTTCGGCGCCCGGGCGGCGGCAGGGAACAGTATCGCTGATATTGAAAAGCTGGCTGCCTATGCCCATCGTTACGATGCCAAGGTGCTGGTGGCGTTTAATACCATTCTGCGGGATGACGAACTGGACGGTGCACAACGTCTGACGCATCAGCTCTATGAAGCGGGCGTGGATGCCCTGATCGTGCAGGATCTGGGGCTGTTGCGCCTCGATCTGCCACCGATCGCATTGCATGCCAGTACCCAGCTGGATAACCGTACCCCGGAAAAGGTTCGTTTTCTGCAAGATGTCGGTTTCTCGCGGGTCGTGCTGGCACGCGAACTCTCACTGGAGCAGATCCGGGCGATTGCACAGCAGACCTCGGCCGAGCTGGAATTCTTTATCCACGGTGCGCTGTGTGTCAGCTACAGTGGCCAGTGTTATATCAGTCATGCCGTCACCGGACGCAGTGCTAACCGCGGCGAGTGCGCGCAGTTGTGCCGGGTGCCCTGTACGCTGGAAACCCGTGAGGGAGCTGCATTAGCCAAAGATCAGCATCTGTTGTCGCTGAAAGACATGAACCAGACAGCCAATCTGCAGGCACTGGCGGAAGCGGGAGTCAGTTCATTCAAAATTGAAGGCCGCCTGAAGGATCTCTCCTACGTCAAAAACGTGACCGCCTGGTACCGGCAGAAACTGGATGCCATTATGGACGGGCAGCCGCAATGGCAGCGTGCGTCTGCGGGACGTAGCCGTTATACCTTTACCCCCAAACCCGAGAAAAGTTTTAACCGTGGTGGTACGGATTACTTTCTGCATGGCCGTCAGATGCCGATCACCTCGTTCCTGACACCAAAATTTGCCGGTGAGCCGGTAGGGAAAGTGAGCCGGCTGGGTGATAAATGGCTCGAGGTGCAGGGTGCAGAAGCCTTTCATAACGGTGATGGCTTAAGCTATTTCAATCAGAAGAACGAACTGGTCGGCTTGCGGGTCAACCGGGCCGAAGGTAACCGGCTGTTTCCGGCCGAACCGGTGCGCGGGCTGGCAGCAGGCACCTTGCTGTATCGCAACCATGATCAGGAATTTGAAAAACTGCTGGAGAAAAAATCTGCAGAACGTCATCTCAGTGTGACGCTGCAGCTGAGCGAAACCGATCAGGGATTTGCCCTGCAGATCACCGATGAGCAAGGTATCAGTGCGCAGGCTACCTTAGCGCTGGCGAAAGAAGCGGCCAGCAATCCGGAGCGTGCACAGACCACATTGCGGGAGCAACTGGCCAAGCTGGGGAACACCATGTTTGTGGCGGATAACGTTGAGCTCCGGTTGTCGCAGCCCTGGTTTATTCCGGTCAGCAGCCTGAATGCCCTGCGCCGCGAGGCGGTGGAGCAGTTGGAGCTGGCGCGGATGGCGGCCTATCAGCGTCCGCAGCCTAATCTGCAACGTTCACCGCTGGCGGTATTCCCGCAGCAGAAACTCAGTTATCTGGGGAACGTGTATAACCAGCAGGCGGCCGCGTTTTATCAGCAGCATGGTGTCAGTGATATTGCCCCGGCCTATGAAATGAACCAGCAGCCGGATGAAGTATCGCTGATGATCACGAAGCATTGTCTGCGCTACAGTTTTGATCAGTGCCCGAAAGAACGGGAACCGGGGTTCAAACCGGATCATCTGGTTCTGAAAATGGGTAAAGAGGCGTTCCGGCTGAAATTTGACTGTAAACGCTGCGAAATGCATGTGCTGGGTAAACTGAAACAGCCCAAAGGGCAGAAATAACAAAGGGAACATCATGTCAATCTGGGTGGATGCGGACGCCTGTCCGAATGCAGTTAAAACCATTCTGTTCCGTGCCGCAGAACGCACGGCTATGCCACTGATTCTGGTTGCAAATCAGTCAATCAGTGTACCGGCCAGCCGGCATATCCGGACACTGCGTGTTGAATCGGGTTTCGATGTGGCGGACAATGAAATTGTCAAACGGGTGGAGCCCGGTGATCTGGTGATCACCAGTGATATTCCGCTGGCCGCTGATGTCATCGAAAAAGGCGGTTTTGCATTAACCTCACGTGGTGAAGAATTTACCCGGGAAAACATCCGTGGCCGGTTAAACATCCGTGATTTTATGGATACCATGCGTGCCAGCGGTATCCAGAGTGGCGGCCCGGCACCATTCAGTGAAACAGAAAAACGGGCCTTTGCAAATGCCCTGGATCGGTATCTGGCTAGGGCAAAAAAATAAAGAGGCGATGAGCCTCTTTATTAAATTAACGTCCGTTCGATACGCGGGTTATTCGTCACTACTGAACCAGCCGGAGGCTTTCTTCTCTTTGGCTTTGCCTTCGCTGGTCATCATTGATTTTGTGCCTTCAGATACATTCCGGGTTGCATCGGCTCTGGATTGGATACTGTCCGTTTCTGCATCTTGTTGTTTTAACTCCCGATCAATGTAGTCATCAGCGCGTTTTGATTTGGCCTTTAATGCAGCCAACTCGGCTTTCTGACGCTCAATTTCCAGATCCCGGAGTTGATCTTCGTAGCTCTGCTCCCGTTTTTTATCCGTCAGTGCCGCTTCCGCTTTGGCCTTTTCTCTGGCGGCACTTCGGGCCGCTGTCGCCGCGCGAGCCCGGGCTTCTTTGCGCTCCTGTGCCTCATATTCTTTACGAATACGCTCTTCTTCGGCTTTCATTTCAGCTATCGCTTTGCGTTCCGCGGCTTTTTCATCGGCAATGCGCTGCTGTTGCACCTGATCTATGGTTGCCAGTTGTTCCTGCAACGATTGAGCATTAGCCGCTGGTAGCAACATCACGAAACCAATTGCGATTAGTGTCTTTTTCATCAAAGCCCCCTTGCTTACGACTTGACCGGACAAGTTGCATTGGGTTGCAGGCGGGTTTCTGCGCCATCTGAAGAGACCACTAACGCAACGCCGGGGGTAAACTCACAGGTCTTGCCAACCTGAGCTGAATTGTACGTCTCTCCATCTTCCACATAGGTAATAGCGACGCCATCAACCAGAACTTTATCTTTGACTAATGAGCCGCCAACTGCGCCCACACCCGCACCGGCGACTGCGCCCACGGCAGTACCAGAGCCGGAGTGGTTCGTGGTCTTGTTGCCGAGAACTCCGCCGGCAATGGCACCGAGTACACCCCCAATCATTTGTGCATTCTGTTTGCCTTCCGTGTTATCCACTTCAATCCTGGCGGGCAGGACGGCGAGGATTTTGACTGTTTTCGCGGCCTGGCGGCTGTTCACCTGGCCTGCGGTGTAAACGTTGGCCTGATATTGTTCACCCGACGTTGAACAACCGGCGATCATGGCGGAAATGGTTAAAGCGATAACAGACAAAGTAATTTTTTTCATGTTTTTATCCACGTGTGTTTAATTTTTTAATTAAAAGCCGGTGGATTTTAAAAGAACAGGGATGAGTTGTCAGAGGTGAATGCTGACAACTGATTGATCTAACAGGATTATTTTAACAGAACTGACGGTTCCACTGATTCACTCAGCGGGAATCTGTTTCTTTTCTCTGTATTTTTCAAGCCAGCCGAACAGGAACGGATTCAGCATGATCGAGAAAATAGCGCCCGCCAGCACCAAATCACGGGCTTCGTTTGGTAAGAGTTTCAGATAAATGGCCAGTCCGGTCAGAATAAAGGCAAATTCGCCGATCTGTGCCAGGCTGGCCGATATGGTCAGGGCAACGGAGTTGGAATAACCAAACAGGCGGACCAGCCCGTACGCGGCCAGAGATTTGCCGGCAATAATAATCAGCACCGTCAGCAATACCGCCAGCGGTGCCCGCAGCAGAATTGCGGGATCGAACAGCATGCCGACCGAGACAAAAAACAGTACCGCAAATGCATCCCGCAGCGGCAGGGTATCATGTGCTGCCTTATGACTCAGTTCAGAACCACTTAACACCACGCCGGCAAAAAAAGCACCCAGTGCAAACGAAACGCCAAAGAGTTTCACCGCACCAAACGCAATGCCCAAGGCAATCACCAGTACCGCCAGCGTAAATAATTCACCCGAACCCGTGCTGGCAGTGTGTTTTAGTACTAATGGGATCAGGCGGCGCCCAATCACAAACATCAATACGATAAACGCAAACACTTTGCCAAGCGTGACGCCCAGTTGTTGCCATAAATTGAATGCAGGATCAGCATCGCCGGAATGCGCCAACACCGGTAATAACACCAGTGCCAGTACCATCACCAGATCTTCGACAATCAGCCAGCCAATCGCGATCTGACCTTCCCGTTTCATCAATAACCCTTTGCTTTCCAGCGCCCGCAGCAGCACAACAGTGCTGGCCGTGGATAAACTCAAACCAAACACCAGTCCGGTGGTCCATGACCAGCCAAACAGTTTTCCGGCCAGAGCGCCAAGCAAGGTAGCCAGGACAATTTGTAAAATCGCACCGGGGCTCGCGATGAATTTGACAGAAAGAAGGTCTTTTACTGAAAAATGCAGTCCGACACCAAACATCAGCAGAATGACACCTAACTCCGCCAGTTCTGCTGCCAATGCCTGATCAGCGACAAAACCGGGAGTAAATGGCCCGATCAACACACCCGCCAGCAGATATCCCACCATATTGGACAGACGTAACCGGTGAGCAATCATGCCAAAAATGAAAGCCATGGTCAGCGCGCCGACTAAGGTGGTGATGAGAGGCAGGGAATGGGGCATCAGTTCAGGATCTCCGGTTAATGGGCGAGAGACAGACGACGGATCGCCAGCCAGGGAATAGCACTTCCGATCAGGATCATGGCTGCAATCAATACAATTTTAGCATCGGGCATCAGAGAGACCATTTGCATACCGATGGCACCCAGAATAAACGACGAAAATGTCAGTAGCGAAGACGCGGCACCAATATCACTGTGCACCTGTTCCAGCACCATGTGATTACACAGCGGACGGCTTATCCCCATAAAAAACGATGCCGCAAACATGGATACAGCAAAACTGATGCTGGTCGGGTGCCAGAGCAGCATCAGCGTGCCGGCAAGAAACATTCCGGCCAGTGACCAGTTCAGGATCTGCATTGATGAAAAATGTGTGCTCAGCCGGGCACAACAGAATGAGCCGGCCATTAAAGCGAGCGCGTTAAAACCAAATAACAAGCCAAACTGCTGCGCGGACAATTGAAAATCAAGCATATAAATGCTGCCGGAGGCGGCTAGAAATGAGTAAAAGAACAGCGGTGTAATGGCAAAAACCAATGTCAGTGAGCGATACGTGCGGTTTTTAAATAACACCATATAGCGGCGTAAAACAGCCGTGAGACCACCCTGCGTCCGGTGAATAGCAGGTTCTTTTAACGTTAAAGTGCCAATAAGTGAAGCCAGCGCCAGGATCACATGCGTGATAAAGATGATCCGCCAGGAAAGATGCTCAATGACCCAGCTGCCCAGCATCGGCGCCAGCATCGGCACTAAGGGCACGATCACGCCGATGTAAGCCATGATTTTTTTCTGTTGCTGACCGGTATAGAGATCTTTCGACAGGGTCAGGCATAACGAAGAGGCGGCTGCCGCGCCACACCCTTGCAGAAAACGGGCGACGACCAGCTGACCAATCGATTGCGCCATCGCACAGAACAGACTGCCGGCGATAAAAATCAATAATCCGGCAAACAATACCGGACGTCGTCCGAAACGATCAGCCAGTGGCCCGTAAACTAATAAGAACAGGCTGAAAGTAATAAAAAAGATCACCAGTGAAAAATTGGCCTGTGCCAGTGACAGTTGCCACATATGTTGCAGCATCGGTAATGCCGGCAAATACATATCAGTCGCGAGTGCCGGGAAACCTGCCAGCAGAATAATCAGGACAAACGGAGGCATTACAGAACCTTTTTCTGAAAATAGGGGAAGAAAAAACGATAACAAAAAAGTAACAGTTTGCACTGGTCAAAGCCAGTATCAGATGGGGCTATTCATGAAATCGGTTACAAATGAAGGATACGCCTGCCGGAGCAGGCGTAAGAAGAGAATGATCAGAACGCTTCGCTGACGATTTCTTTGGTAAAGGATTTTTCGCAGTAATGACATTTCAGACGGACTTCACCCTGTGTTGAGCGCACACCGAAGCGACTGCGTACCGGTTCACGGTGACTGATGCAGTTTGAGTTCGGGCAGGCAAAAACGCCAACAATCTCTCCCGGCAATTCCAGCTGATGTTTGGTGACGACTTTGAAGTCTTCAATGATATTCACGGTTGCCTGCGGGGCAAACAAGGCTAACTGGTTCGCCTGATCCGCCGTCAGCTGCGTGTTTTCCACTTTGATCAGATCTTTTGATCCCAGCGCTGCTGATGGCAGATTTAAACCAACCGTAATACGCTGACGGGTGTCCAGCAAATGGAACAATTTCAGGATCTTGATCCCCTGACCGGCAGGAATGTGGTCAATCACCGAACCATTACAGATCGCTTCGACTTGCAGCTGTTTTTTCTCTGACATGATCGGCTCCTTATACTTCTTCATTCAAAACTAATGCCAGTAACGCCTGACGTGCATACACCCCGTTACCGGCCTGCTGGAAATAGTAAGCATGATTTGTGTCATCCACATCGGTATGGATCTCATCCACACGTGGCAGCGGGTGCAGGATCTTCATATTCGGCTTGGCAGTTTTCAGTTCATCCGCTGACAGCACAAACTTAGCGGCAATATGACGGTATTCCGACTCTTCAAAGCGCTCTTTCTGGACACGGGTCATATACAGAATATCCAGTTCCGGCATTACTTCTTCAATCGTGTCATGGAAGCTGAATTCAATACCTTTCTCGGTCAGTTCTTCACAGATGTAATCCGGCATCGCCAGCGCTTCCGGAGAGATAAAGTAGAAGCGGGCACCGAACAGACTTAACGCCTGTGCCAGCGAGTGTACCGTGCGGCCATACTTCAGATCACCAACGAAGGCCAGTTTCAGGCCATCCAGGGTGCCCTGAGTTTCATAGATACTGAACAGATCCAGCAAGGTCTGTGTCGGATGCTGGTTGGAGCCATCGCCGGCATTGATTACCGGTACTGAAGAGAACTCGGCAGATAACCGTGCCGCACCTTCCTGCGGATGACGGATCACAAATGCATCCGTGTAAGAGGTGATCACGCGAACAGAATCGGCCAGCGTTTCCCCTTTTTTCGCCAGTGACGTGTTACCGGCATCAGCAAAACCAATCACTGAACCACCCAGACGGTGTACCGCGGTTTCAAATGACAGGCGGGTGCGGGTTGACGCTTCAAAGAAGCAGCTGGCAATCACCTTATGTTGCAGCAGGTCATGCCGCGGCGACTGCTTCAGCTGGCTGGCTGTCTGAACAACCAGTTCCAGATCAGTCCGGCTCAAATCGGCGATCGACAGGATATTTTTTTTATACAGGGGGTTGGCCATGGCGATAGTGTCCTCAGACAGGATAGGAGCAGGCGATTGAGCGCTGCTCTGGGTGTAAAGGCACAGAAAAAAGCCCCTGCAAACGGGGCTTTTGGCATGAAATCAGAAGAATGGAAAAAACATTGCCAGCAATTTGATGTGGCAACGTGCAAAAAGTCAGATCAATGTCCTGATGCATGATGAAGCGTCCATTCTGTCAGTGCGCGCTGATTATAGTTGATGGGGTGGGGTGTGTTAAGCGACCAGACACAAAGATCTGCGGTTAAAAAAGGCCATCAGACGCTTTTTTTGCTGAAATCAGAAGTAATTAGCTAAAAAAGCAGCAAACGCACCGGCCAGCATAAAAATCGCTTTACCTTTCAGAGGCAATTCGTATAATCGCCAGCGTAAATTGCAGGGGCGTAGTTCCAATTGGTAGAACAGCGGTCTCCAAAACCGATGGTTGGGGGTTCGAATCCCTCCGCCCCTGCCAACTAAAACCAGCGAAAGCTGGTTTTTTAGTTTCTGCCTTCCGGAAACATTTCCTCTTACCGTACCTTCCGTAACACCCGTCCCGACAGACTGGTATCAAATTTCCAGACGTTATCAAAAATCTTCATTAATGCCGGTTTACCGTGCCGCGATAAGCTAACCGCATTAAAACGATTGCCGTTACGTTTGATCTGTTGTGCTTGTTGTTCTGTTTCTACGCTTAAACGCTGGGCGATAAAGTCAGACAGCACCACCGCATCGGCATTGCTGAAGCGTGCCTGTTGCATATAGTGCATCACCTGCTGCATGCAGGGTTCCAGATCGGTGCCCCCTTTGAATGAACAACCGAGGAAGTTCAGGGCTTCCTGCAAGCCTTCCGGGCCGGTCAGTTCATAGGTCACCACATCCGTGGAAAACAGCATGATCACACAGGCCCGGTTTTCCGAAAGGGCAATTTGCAGCAATGCAAAACAGAAGCCTTTGGCACAGTCTTCCGGATAGCCACTCATCGAACCGGAAGTATCAATACAGACAATAAACGGCCCTTTGGTGTCCTGAGTTTCACCGAAAGTGCGTTGTTCACTCATCACCGTTTCGAGACTGCGGCTTTGTCCCATAAACTGATAATTCAGTAACCGCCGTTCTGCCAGTTGTTTGTAGAACACGGTTTCCAGTTCCGGTTCAGTCAGTAAAACAGTCTCAGAACTGATCAACCGGTTCAGCTCGTTACTCTGATGTATACCGACCAGATCGTCCGGCACCTGTTCATGCTGTACAGTCTGCCATTCCGCTGTTTCCACCCGATTGATCTGTTCTTCTGCACTGCTGTCCTGCGTTGCGGCCCGGCCCAGAGCATCGGCAATTTTTTTCAGTTCGGGGTTATGCGTCAGGAAACTGGCATAGTGCCGGAATAACGAGCTGTTGCCCTGTAAAAGATGGGTCGCCGTGAGATCCCACAGTTTACCGGGGTGTTGCGGTGCCAGTGTTTCATCCAGCTCGCCGGCAACCTGCATGCGCAGTTCCAGTTGCTGCAGCATCCGCTCGCGCTCTTGTTCGGCAAAAATGATCTCGAGCGATAAGACCTGTGATACCAGATGTTCCCGCCATTTCTGTATAAACAGCTGTTTACGGTTATGTGCATTGGCCTGACTGAGGGTCAGTAATAAATTCTGCGCATCGGTATGGAAATCAGAGTGTTGTAGCTGAACCAACAAGTCCGCACTTTGTTGCGTAAATTGTTCGGCACTTAAACCTTGTGCATCCAGATAGAGAATATATTCCTGCTGCAAATCGTCCGGCACCGGGATGTTTTTCAGCTGTGCCGGAATAGACTGACTCCATTGTTGTACATGCTCTTGTACGTTTTTGAAAAACAACGGATGCTCATGCATAAATTGTGAAACCTGTGGCGAAGACATGACCGTCGATACCAGATCCTGCACCATCTGGGTTTCGTTTATTGACAGCAGCAGCGACAGTGTTTGTAAATCGACCATAGGTTAGTGTCCGGCTAACTGAACCAGTGATTCAAGGCTATGCAAGTTTGCTTCCAGCTGTTGCTGCAGGTTTTTAATTTCACTGTCCAAACGCAGAAAACTGTCTTCGATTGCGGTCAGTGACTCCTGCGCCAGAAACAGATGCGGGCATTCCACGGTGAATAACAGATATTGTTTTTTCACATCATCGCGGATCTTGCGCCATTCATTCTGCATACTGTCCAGCTGTTCCTGCCAGGTTTTCTGTTGCCAGTCAGGTAAACCCTGTTTGCCGGAAATGGTCAGTGCAATTGGCCGGTTGGCGCTGTCCCGGGCAATCAGGATGGCATGTCCGTCCGTACCCTGAATATCCGCATCGAAACGCAGCGGGATTGTATTTTGATCTTCCTGCAGACGTACCGGTACGGGTTCCTGTTTGTGCAGCCAGAGCATTAACTCTTTACGACGTAATGTCGCAAACCTGATTTCACGCTCCGGATGCTTCGGATCAAGATAGGCGGTTTGCAGAAAAATCAGCCGGTAATTTTCTGCAACCGGGCTCAGTCCTGCCGCTTTAAAATCAAGATGCCATCCTTTGCCGCGCGGACGTATCAGTTTCTGTGCCGGGGAGAGACGGCAACCGAGGATCTTGGTTTGTTCCCGCTGATATTGCTGCAACTCAGTTTGCAAACGCTTGAGTGAGAAATGTAAATTTTCCTGTCCGAAGGCCAGTTTACAGGCGAAGTCATGCAGCATGGACTCAATCTGTTGCCGGGCATACAGGTCATGCCACAGGCAATCTTTCAGTAGTAACAGATCCAGGCTGTTGATTTTCTGCCGGCCATTAAAGAATGCACTGGCCTGCAACAAGCGTAAGGCTTTTTTCCAGCGGCGATCCGAGACATACATCGAATCCAGTTGCTCGCTGTTTTGCTGACTCAGACGGAAGATCTGATCGCGCAACGCGTACAACTGCTCAAAAATCGCATCCGGGAGCGTGACTAGAGCCAGTGCCCGTTGCCATTCGTTATACTCATCATCACTGATTTTAATATCGGTATTGACCGGATCGTATTGCGGATCCTGACGGCTTATCAGCATTGCGCGGAAATTCTGTTTATCCTGAATGCGATCCATCCAGATACGCACCAGCATGCGGTCATACAACGCTTCCAGGCCGCTGTCTTTCTGCGGTAATTCATTCGATGCGGTCACCAGCAGTCGCATCGGAACAGCGACTTCGCGTTCGCCATTACGGAAACGGTGTTCATTAATCACGGTCAGTAAGGTATTCAAAATCGCCGGGCCGGCTTTCCAGATCTCATCCAGAAATACCACTTCCGCATCCGGCAGATAACCGTCGGTCAGACGCAGATAGCGGCCATCATCTTTCAGTGCCTGGATCGATAACGGACCAAATACCTCTTCCGGCGTCGAAAAGCGGGTCATCAGATATTCAAATGCCCGACTGTCGCGAAAAGCATGGATCAGCCGGCGGGCAATCAGACTTTTGGCAATCCCCGGCGGGCCAAGCATAAACACGCTTTCACCTGACAGGGCGGCCAGCAAACAAAGCCGGATCACGTCTTTTCGTTCAAATAAGCTTTGGGACAGTGCATCAATCAACCGTCCTATCCGTTCCTGAAGCTGTTTATTGTTCTGCATTCAACCGTTCTCCGTCGCTGTAACCACTGCTGTGCGACACTCATTAGCTATAATGCCGTAACAATTATTTTACAGGCTTGTTTTATATCATTGATCCATGAAATTGGTGTATCCGGTCTGACAGAAGCTGTTTTTTCTCTGGCGACTCTGGTATGAATGCATCCGGAAAACAGAGAGAGGCCCTCGTGTCAAAATCGATTTTGCGTCATATGCACATAACTGACTGGCAGTTGCGCTGTCCGGAGGTGTTGCCGCATGCGCCTTCGGCGCTCAGAAGCAAAGCCGGGCCCGTCTGCTGGGTAGTCGGTGACCTGCCGGGCTGGATCGATGATCTTTGTCTGGTTCTGCATCTGGCCGATTATCAGCATGTGCTTCAGCCAGCAGATTTACCGGTATCATTAGATGAAGGTGACTGGATCCTGTGGAGCGGCGAGAGCGTTACGCCGGAAAATTATCCGCATGCGCACCAGCTTTCATTAAGCTCATCTGCTTCAGCGAAGCAACAACTATGGCATCAGATCTGTCAGTATGAAAATTGAATTTATTGTTCCGGATAAAACCCATCTGCAAGCGCTTTACGATATTGAATGCCGGGCTCATCAATATCCATGGAGCCATCATTTATTATCATCAAACTTTGGTAACCGTTATTTCAATGGTGCCATCCTGCATCAGCAGCAGATTATCGGCTTTTATATCGCAGATTTATTGCTGGATGAAAGTACGCTGCTGAATATCTGTATTGATCCTGCATGGCAGGGACACGGATTTGGCCAGCAATTATTAGAACATTACCTGCAGCAGACAGCAGCACGTGGCTGTATACAATGGTGGCTGGAAGTCAGAGCCTCGAACATCACGGCACAAAATTTATATCAGAAAATGGGCTACCATGAAGTGGGCCTGCGGAAAAATTATTATCAGAACGGGAATGTCAGCGAAGATGCGTTTGTGATGCAGCGCTTTCAGGATTGATGACACAGGATGTTCCGGTAATGCAGAAAGTGCGGTGTTTCGTCATGACATTATTGCTGGTGGTTGCTGTTTCAGCAGACGCCGCATCGGTCTACAAATATGTCGATGAAAGAGGGGTTGTCAGTTATACCGATCAATATGCCCGTGCTCAGCCGTTTAATCCGGTCGAAATTGAGATCTGGGAACCGGAGCAGGATGCGGTCACACTGCGCTATACCAAAATGGGCAACCTCTATCTGTATAACAGCCTTTATGGACCGGTGACGGTGACCTTAAAAATGAACCGGCAGGATAATATTATTGCCCACCGGAATCTGTCCCAGCCGATCGTGGTTGCGCCCAGAACCGAAATCTTTGTCGATCAGGTTAACTACCTGGGGCAGGGTAAACTCGAGTTTAGTTACCATTTTTCAGTGGGGACGCCTTCCGATATCCAGAAAGATCACTCGATCTTGCGTTCGCCGTTTGCCGGTAGTTTTCGGATCTCACAGGCATTTAATGGGAGTTACAGCCATAACCTGCCGGGAAACCGCTATGCGCTGGATATCGCGATGCCGGTGGGAACACCGGTACTGGCTGCGAAGTCCGGCACCGTACTGGATATGAGAGACAGCTTTAACAGTCACAGCACCAATCCGCAAGACAGGGCAAAAACCAATTACGTTCGTTTATTGCATCCGGACGGCACTATGACGCTGTATGCGCATTTGAAAACCGGCAGCGGCATGGTGAAACCCGGGCAATTCGTTAAGGCCGGACAATTACTGGCATTGTCAGGCAATACGGGGTTCAGCACCGGACCGCATTTGCATTTTGCCGTGCAACGTAACAATGGTACGCGATTAGTCTCAATTCCTTTTGATTTACAGGGAATTGTGCCACAAAAGGGCAAATGGCTGGCTGGGCAGTCGGCATATGTCCGATGATCCCGATGATTAATCTATCGGTATAACCGATATCAATAATCAGAAGTTGCGATTTCAAGAGGAAAAACGCGTTGTTCATGCCAAATAATTATATTTAATCTTATTTTGTGCGTTTTTTTTCATGAGCAGAGCGGGTAGAGTATCTTCCCCATTTATTTCCGGGATTGTGCGTGAGCTCTCAGTGCTTGGCCGGTAGACTGAGTCCGCAACTCCCGGAAATAGAACTGAAGATGCAGGTACGTTTTTGTGTTGAAACGTCTACACTATTGCCTGCGAATACATGAACCGGTCGCTGTGGGCAATAATGCAGCGTCATTTTTCACTATCAGGGAAAAATCATGCAGATTGGAATACCGAGAGAAAGCCTTGCCGGTGAGACACGGGTCGCAGCTACCCCGAACACCGTCGAGCAACTAAAAAAACTCGGCTTCGACGTGATTGTCGAGTCTGGCGCTGGCGCTTTGGCCAGCTTTGACGATGCCGCGTACGTAGCCGCCGGCGCTAGCGTCGCAACGTCTGCCGATATTTGGCAGGCCAATATTATTTACAAGGTGAATGCCCCGTCCGATGTTGAAATCGGCTTGATTAAAGAAGGCGCCACCTTGGTCAGTTTCCTGTGGCCAGCGCAAAACCCTGAGCTGGTGGCGAAACTGTCGACCAAAAAAATCAATGTGCTGGCGATGGACATGGTGCCGCGTATCTCGCGTGCGCAGTCACTCGATGCCCTGTCTTCGATGGCCAACATCGGTGGCTATCGTGCGGTGATTGAAGCGGCACATTCGTTTGGTCGTTTCTTCACCGGTCAAATTACGGCGGCAGGTAAAGTGCCACCGGCAAAAGTGCTGGTGATTGGTGCCGGTGTGGCCGGTCTGGCGGCGATTGGTTCCGCTCGCTCACTGGGCGCGATTGTGCGTGCCTTCGATACTCGTTTAGAGGTGGCTGAACAAATCGAATCCATGGGTGGCGAGTTCCTGAAACTCGACTTCGGTGGCGAAGATGGTTCTTCCTCTGACGGTTACGCCAAAGTCATGTCCGATGAATTCATCAAAGCGGAAATGGCCCTGTTTGCAGAACAGGCCAAAGACGTGGACATCATCATCACCACGGCGCTCATTCCGGGTAAACCAGCACCAAAACTGATTACCAAAGAGATGGTTGATTCGATGAAGCCGGGCTCGGTGATTGTCGATTTGGCGGCTGCTACCGGCGGTAACTGTGAATACACAGTACCGGGTACGTTGTCAGTGACTGACTCTGGTGTGAAAGTGATTGGTTACACCGACCTGCCAGGTCGCCTGCCAACGCAGTCTTCTCAGCTGTATGCCACTAACCTGGTGAACCTGGCCAAGCTGTGGTGCAAAGAGAAAGACGGCAACATCAATCTGGATTTCAACGACGTGGTATTGCGTAACATGACCGTCGTGCATCAGGGTGAAGTGACCTTCCCGCCACCGGCGATTAGTGTTTCTGCGGCACCGAAACAGGAAGCAGCGAAACCAGCAGCGGCGAAAGCGGAAGCGAAGAAACCGTGCAAGTCGAAGAAATGGCTGGGTGTGGTCGGCCTGGGGTTGTTTGGTCTGTTAGGCCATGTTGCACCACCGGAATTCCTGTCGCATTTCACCGTGTTCGTGCTGGCCTGTGTGGTTGGTTACTACGTGGTGTGGAACGTAAGCCACTCACTGCATACGCCACTGATGTCGGTCACCAATGCAATTTCCGGCATCATCGTCGTCGGTGCGTTACTGCAGATTGGCAGTGATTCCACACTGGTGAAAGTATTGGCGTTTGTCGCGGTACTGATTGCCACTATTAACATCGTCGGTGGTTTCACCGTGACTCAGCGTATGCTGAAGATGTTCCGTAAGGGTTAAGGGGAGCTGACATGTCTCAAGGTTTAGTTACTGCGTCATACATTGTTGCCGCAGTTCTGTTTATTGCCAGTCTCGCCGGTTTATCCAAACAGGAAACCGCGAAATACGGTAACTGGTTTGGTATCACCGGGATGGCAATCGCACTGGTTGCGACCATTGCCAGCCCGAGTGTACACGGGGTGATTTTCATCCTGGTTGCCATGGTGATTGGTGGTGCGATTGGTGCGCGTTTAGCACTGAAAGTCGAAATGACTCAAATGCCGGAACTGGTTGCGGTGTTGCACAGCTTCGTGGGTCTGGCTGCGGTCGTGGTCGGTTATAACAGCTTCATTGAACTGTTACCTTCGGATGCGGTTCAACAACTGGTGCTGCCACTGAATGGCTCACCGGAAGAAATCATGGCTGCCGCACAGGCCGCTATCAGCCAACTGGCGGAACAAACTGTCAACGGCCATGGCCACCTGACCGGCGCGATGCTGAACATCCACCTGACGGAAATCTTCCTGGGCGTGTTCATCGGTGCGGTGACCTTCACCGGCTCTATCGTGGCGTTCGGTAAACTGCGTGGCACTATCAGCTCCAAACCGCTGAATATTCCACACAAGCACAAACTGAACCTGCTGGCCGCGGTCGCGTCCTTCGCGCTGATGCTGTACTTCATCAACGTCGGTGGGTCGACCTTCGCCATCATCGTGATGACGCTGATTGCGCTGGCCTTCGGCTGGCATCTGGTGGCCTCTATCGGTGGTGCCGATATGCCAGTCGTGGTGTCCATGCTGAACTCTTACTCTGGTTGGGCAGCGGCAGCCGCGGGCTTCATGCTCTCCAACGACCTGCTGATTGTCACCGGTGCGCTGGTGGGCTCGTCAGGTGCGATCCTGTCTTACATCATGTGTAAGGCAATGAACCGCTCGTTCATCTCCGTTATCGCCGGTGGTTTCGGTACTGACGGTACCGTGTCCTCTTCTGCATCAGAAGAAGTGGGCGAATACCGTGAAATGTCACCGGAAGATGTGGCTGACCTGCTGAAAAACTCCAGCTCCGTCATCATCACCCCGGGCTACGGCATGGCGGTGGCCCAGGCGCAGTATCCGGTTGCGGATATTACCCAGAAACTGCGGGATAAAGGCATCAACGTGCGCTTCGGTATCCATCCGGTTGCTGGTCGTCTGCCTGGTCACATGAACGTACTGCTGGCGGAAGCGAAAGTGCCTTACGATATCGTGCTGGAAATGGACGAAATCAACGAAGACTTCGCCGATACCGACACTGTACTGGTGATTGGTGCCAACGACACTGTTAACCCGGCGGCGATGGAAGATCCGGGCAGCCCGATTGCCGGCATGCCGGTACTGGAAGTGTGGAAAGCGCAGAACGTGGTGGTCTTCAAACGTTCAATGAACACCGGTTACGCTGGTGTGCAGAACCCGCTGTTCTTTAAAGAGAACTCGCACATGTGCTTCGGCGATGCCAAAGCCACTGTGGAAGCGATCCTGAAAGCACTGTAATCCAGGCTTCTCAGTAAATAAAAAGGGAGACTTCGGTCTCCCTTTTTATTCTGGTCAGATATCGGTTCACTGCAGTCAGATAATCAGAATATAAGCTGCAATAAGCGGCTGCCAAAATAAGCGACGGCGAGTAACACATTGCCAGTCAACGTCATAATAACCAGACGCTGTCCCCGCCATCCCCGCTGATAATGTCCCCACAGCAAGGTAGCGTAAAGACACCAGGCGACGACCGATAATCCGACTTTATCCAGATTGTTCGGTGCCAGTATGTTATCGATGAATAAAAAACCACTACTGATCGACAGTGTCAGCAAAACGCCGCCAATTTGTAACAACCGGACCAGCTGTTTTTCGATACTCAGCAAGGGTGGGACATTCTGTAAACGCAGCTTGCGGCGGTGTTTAAGCTGATAATTCAGATAAACCTGTAACAGCGCAAACAGACTGGCAATACTCATCATGGCATAGGAAAGCAGGGCCAGCGCAATATGAATAACTAATCCCGGACGATCGCCCAGGCTGGTCAGATAGTAATAAGGCGTAAATAAACTGCTGAATAATAATACTACAGTGAAAGCATAAGCGAATGGCAGCAGGATCCAGCTGTTTTGCTGCCGGCTAATAGCGGTGAGTAATCCGTTAATCAGCAGTGCGACCAATGAGGCAACATTGAGCACACTTAAATTCTGTACGGTCTGAGCCTGAATGATCGCCATGCCGAGTACAGCCAGGTGCAGTATCATTGCCAGCCAGGCAGCGGTCAGCACGCGGTCAGGGGTGTGAGTCTGAGCGCTGAAAAATTGCCGCATCACCAGTCCGGTTGCCAGCAGATAAAACCCAATGCCCAGTAATGCCACAATCAGCATAATTCATCAGAACCATCAAAAATGAGTTAAAGAGCAGTATAGCTTCCTCTTTATTCTGCAGCCATACGCAAATGTTAAATGAGAATTATTGACAAAATTTAATCGATTTCACCGACAAGTCATGTTCCGTGAATCCCTTTCTTTAGTATCTGCAGTGACTTGGCTATAATCGGCAACAATTTGGCCATAATCTGCGGAGCCAGTCATGTTTGAAACTTTAACCGAGCGTCTATCCGCCACGTTGCGCAACATCAGTGGCCGTGGACGTCTGACCGACGACAACATCAAAGATACCCTGCGCGAAGTGCGTATGGCTCTGCTGGAAGCTGATGTCGCGCTGCCTGTTGTCAAAGAATTCGTTAACCGCGTCAAAGAGCGCGCCGTAGGGCAGGAAGTCAATAAGAGCCTCAGTCCTGGCCAGGCCTTCATCAAAATTGTACATGGTGAGCTGATCTCCGTGATGGGGGAAGCCAATCAGGATCTGAATTTAGCCACCCAGCCTCCGGCGATTTTATTAATGGCGGGTTTGCAAGGGGCGGGTAAAACCACTTCTGTTGCGAAGCTGGCCAAATTCCTGACGGAACGTCAGAAGAAAAAGGTGATGGTTGTTTCTGCCGACGTCTATCGTCCGGCAGCGATCAAACAGCTGGAAACTTTGGCCAATGATATTGGCATCGAATTTTTCCCGAGTTCTACCAGCCAGACACCGGCTGAAATTGCCGCCGCCGCGCTGGATAGTGCCCGTAAGCGCTATTTTGATGTTCTGATTGTCGATACCGCCGGTCGTCTGCACGTCGACAGCGAGATGATGGAAGAGATCCAGCAATTACACAAACAGCTGAATCCTATCGAAACGCTGTTTGTCGTGGACGCCATGACCGGTCAGGATGCCGCGAATACCGCAAAAGCGTTCAGCGAAGCATTACCGCTGACCGGGGTTATCCTGACGAAAGCGGATGGTGATGCGCGTGGTGGTGCGGCGTTGTCCGTACGTCATATCACGGGCAAACCGATCAAGTTTATCGGTATGGGTGAAAAGACCGACGCACTGGAACCATTCTATCCGGACCGTATTGCCTCCCGCATCCTGGGTATGGGTGATGTGCTCTCTCTGATCGAGGAGATGGAGCGCAACGTCGATAAAGAAAAAGCCACCAAACTGGCGCAAAAAGTCCAGAAAGGGAAAGGCTTTGATCTGGAAGACTTCCGTGAGCAGCTGGTTCAGATGCGTAACATGGGCGGCATGATGGGGATGCTCGACAAATTGCCTGGTGTTTCCGGCTTACCGGATAATGTCAAAGGCCAGCTGGATGACAAACTCACGGTGCGGATGGAAGCAATCATCAACTCAATGACTAAAGGCGAACGCCGTAATCCCGATATTATCAAAGGATCACGTAAACGCCGTATTGCCATGGGGTCAGGTGTTGAAATTCAGGATGTTAACCGTTTGCTGAAGCAATTTGACCAAATGCAGAAAATGATGAAGAAAGTTGCCGGTAAAGGCGGCTTACGAAAAATGATGGGAAATATGAAAAATATGTTGCCGCCGGGTGGTTTCGGCCGCGGCGGTTTCTGATCTCAGCGAGCGGCACATCGGTGCCGCTTTGTTTTTCACCGGATCCAACAAGGTTTTAAAGTATGCAGCCTATCTCGCCTTTCCCGCTGAAACCCTTCAATACGTTTGGCCTGAATGCCAATGCCCGGATGGGGTTGATCCTCAGCGATGAAACCACACTGGACTCATTGCGTCAGAGCCCGTGGTGGTCTGACAGCCTGCCGCGTCTGTTGATTGGGGAAGGCAGTAATATCCTTTTCACCACAGACTTTGATGGTCTGGTGATTGTGAATCGTCTGAAGGGGATTTCTGTTCAGGAAACGGATGATGCCTGGTTGCTGCATGTTGCGGCGGGTGAAAACTGGCATCAACTGATCGCTTGGACACTACAAAACCAGATGCCGGGTATGGAAAATCTGGCATTGATCCCCGGTACGGTTGGTGCTGCACCGGTGCAGAACATTGGTGCGTATGGCGTCGAATTCTGCCAATTCTGTGATTACGTCGATACCTGGCATTTTGCCGACGGTCACAGGGCGCGATACAGTGCAGAACAGTGCCGGTTTGGTTATCGGGATAGTCTGTTCAAGCATGAGTTGCATGATCAGGTCATTATTACCGCTGTCGGTTTCCGGATCCCTAAACAGTGGCAACCTGTTGTGGAATACGGACCGCTGAAAGCGCTGGGGTCCACCGCCTCTGCGGATCAAATCTTCCATACCATCTGCGAATTACGGCAGAGTAAGTTGCCCGATCCGGCGATGTTGGGTAATGCCGGTAGCTTTTTTAAGAATCCGGTGGTGAGTTCAGCACTGGCCATGGAGCTGAAACGCCATTATCCCGCCATGCCGTGTTTTACCGCCGGAAGCGAACAGAACAAACTTGCCGCTGGCTGGCTTATCGATCAGGCCGGGCTTAAAGGATTTAGTCTGGGGGCTGCGGGTGTGCATCGTGATCAGGCGCTGGTCCTGGTCAACTTAGGCAATGCCACCGCGAACGAGATCCTGTCACTGGCTAAACATGTTGCCAGTACCGTGCGTCAGAAGTTTGCGGTGCAACTGGAGCCTGAAGTCAGATTCATTGGTTTATCCGGTGAAATAAACAGTTTGCAGGCGATCCAATGAAGCAACTGAACTCACGGCAGCAGGCGCTGCTCAGTATGCTCGCTGATGGTGGTTTCCATTCCGGTGAACAGATCGGTATTGCTCTGGGCATCAGCCGGGCAGCCATCAGTCAGCAAATAAAAAGTCTGCGCCAGCTGGGACTGGAGATATTCAGCATTACCGGCAAAGGTTATCGGCTGGATACGCCGCTGCAGCCACTGAATGCAGAGATTATCAGGTCTCATCTTCACGGCGCTCCGGTGCATACCTGTGCCGTCATTGGATCTACTAATCAATACATGATGGCTCAGCTGGATCGCTGGCAGAAAGGTGAATGCCTGCTGGCAGAAACGCAGACGGCCGGTCGTGGCCGTCGGGGACGGCAGTGGCATTCGCCATTTGGCAGTCAATTTATCATGAGTATGTACTGGCGACTGGATGATGGACCGAGTGCCGCCATGGGATTGAGTCTTGCAATTGGAGTTGCGGTCGTCAGGGCGCTGGAAGCGCAGGGATATCAGGGGCTCAGCCTGAAATGGCCTAATGATATCTATATGGCACGCCGGAAATTGGCGGGCATCCTGGTAGAAATGTCCGCCGCCGTCGGCGGTCTCTGCCATCTGGTGATTGGTGTCGGTATCAATCTGAACTTACCGGATGATGTCATCGCCCGTTTGGATCAACCCTGTGCGCATCTGGCTGAACAGACCGCAGCTATTGATCGGAATAAACTGAGTGCCGCCATTATCCACGCATTGCGGGAAACGTTAGCGCTTTTTGAACAGCAGGGATTAAGTGCCTTTTTAACGGAATGGAACCGGCTGGATATGTTTATGCAGCAGCCCGTAAAGGTTCTGCTGGGTGACCAGATAATACATGGTACTTACTGTGGTATAGACGGGCAGGGGAACATGCTGCTGCAGGATGGTAACGGTATTCGTAAATTTGTCGGCGGCGAGATATCACTGCGCGCCGACAGCTGAATTTATTTTCTTAACCTGACTTGCTCAATTGCATGCTGACCGCCTTTGGTCAGGATCAGATTAGCCCGCTCACGGGTCGGCAAGATATTGGCAATCAGATTCGGATAATTGATTTCGTCCCAGATCCGGCTGGCAGTGGCAGCCGCATCATCCTCATCGAAATGGGAATAGTGGTGGAAATAACTCGACGGATCGGAGAATGCGCTCTTACGGAAACGGAGGAAGCGTTGGATGTACCACTCTTTCAGTAAGTTTTTGTCCGCATCCACATAAATAGAAAAATCAACAAAATCAGACACAAAGACGCGGTGCGGATCATGTGGGTAATCCATGCCACTCTGTAACACATTCAGGCCTTCAATGATCAGAATATCCGGTTGTTCCAGAACTTTGACCTGATCCGGAATGATGTCATAGATATGGTGCGAATAAATCGGTGCTTCAACACGTTGCTTTCCGGCTTTAATATCGGCAACAAAATTGACCAGTCGGCGCATGTCGTACGATTGCGGAAAGCCTTTTTTCTTCATCAATCCGCGCTCTTCCAATACCCGGTTGGGATAAAGAAAGCCATCCGTGGTGATCAGTTCCACTTTCGGATGCTCGGGCCAGTGTTCCAGTAATGCCTGCAGAATACGTGCTGTCGTGCTTTTTCCTACCGCAACACTGCCCGCGATGCTAATCACATACGGCACCCGTTCGCTTCTGGTTCCCAGAAACTGTTCAATGACTTTGCTGCGGTGCTGACGTGCTTTCACATAGAGATTCAGCAAGCGGGATAGGGGCAGATAGATGTCACGGACTTCGTCGAGTGACAATTCATCGTGAATACCTCGCAGGTCAATCAGATCCTGTTCGGTTAATGAAAGTGGGACTGAATCACGCAGATGAGCCCACTGTTCCCTGTGAAAATGTAAATAAGGCGAGAGATGTTGTGGATCTGCAGTCATTCTTGAAGTCCTTTCAGCAAGAGGGCCGACATTACACCAAGCGCCTATTATTCGACAACCGAAAGTGCATCTGAGGGTTCAAAAAGCAAAAAACAGAACAATTTCATGAAAACGGAGTAGAAAACTCATGAAAACACATCGCAGAGTAGTTGCTCCACCGGCACGCTTGCACTAGAATTCGCAACGCTCTTTGCAGGTAGCCATGATTTGTCATGCACTGATGGAGGGATTCCCGAGCGGCCAAAGGGATCAGACTGTAAATCTGACGGCTCTGCCTTCGAAGGTTCGAATCCTTCTCCCTCCACCATCCTGTGCACTGGCATTGTAGTTATGCGGGCATCGTATAATGGCTATTACCTCAGCCTTCCAAGCTGATGATGCGGGTTCGATTCCCGCTGCCCGCTCCAATTTAATTCAAAGAGCTATTGTTGATACTCGTCGGACGGTGTGTACCGTGGTGAGTTTCTTACCATATAACAGTGTTAGCTTAGAGGGACGAGCATGTCTAAAGAAAAATTTGAACGTACAAAACCCCACGTTAACGTTGGTACCATCGGCCACGTTGACCACGGTAAAACCACGCTGACTGCAGCGATCACTAACGTACTGGCTAAAAAATTCGGTGGCCAGGCGCGTGCATTCGACCAGATCGATAACGCACCGGAAGAAAAAGCTCGTGGTATCACCATCAACACTTCACACGTTGAATATGATACTGAAGCACGTCACTACGCACACGTAGACTGCCCAGGCCATGCTGACTATGTTAAAAACATGATCACAGGTGCTGCACAGATGGACGGCGCGATCCTGGTAGTAGCAGCGACTGACGGCCCAATGCCACAGACTCGTGAACACATCCTGCTGGGTCGCCAGGTAGGCGTACCGTACATCATCGTTTTCCTGAACAAATGTGACATGGTAGACGACGAAGAACTGTTGGATCTGGTAGAGATGGAAGTTCGTGAACTGCTGTCTGAATACGATTTCCCAGGTGATGACACGCCGGTTATCCGTGGTTCTGCACTGAAAGCGCTGGAAGGCGACGCGAAATGGGAAGAGAAGATCATTGAGCTGGCAGCAGCGCTGGATTCTTACATCCCACAACCAGAACGTGCTATTGACAAGCCATTCCTGCTGCCAATTGAAGACGTATTCTCAATTGCAGGCCGTGGTACAGTAGTAACTGGTCGTGTAGAACGCGGTATCATCAAAGTGGGTGAAGAAGTGGAAATTGTTGGTCTGAAAGAGACCACCAAGACCACTTGTACCGGCGTTGAAATGTTCCGTAAACTGCTGGACGAAGGTCGTGCCGGTGAGAACGTAGGTATTCTGCTGCGTGGCACTAAACGTGACGACGTAGAGCGTGGTCAGGTACTGGCTAAACCAGGCACCATCAACCCGCATACCAAGTTCGAATCAGAAGTATACGTACTGTCCAAAGAAGAAGGTGGTCGTCATACGCCATTCTTCAAAGGCTACCGTCCACAGTTCTACTTCCGTACAACTGACGTGACCGGTACTATCGAACTGCCAGAAGGCGTAGAGATGGTAATGCCAGGTGACAACATCAAAATGGTAGTTACCCTGATCCACCCAATCGCGATGGATGATGGTCTGCGTTTTGCAATCCGTGAAGGCGGTCGTACCGTAGGTGCGGGTGTTGTTGCTAAAGTAATCGAATAATTCTTTCGGTTACAAATATAAACAAAGCCCCTATAATCGGGGCTTTGTTATCTTAGGGGCGTAGTTCCAATTGGTAGAACAGCGGTCTCCAAAACCGATGGTTGGGGGTTCGAATCCCTCCGCCCCTGCCAAATACCGCAAAATAGCGGGTTTAATGCACTGAAAACGAATACAGGTAGATTGTATGAGTGTGAATGTTGAGAGCCAGAACCGCAACAAAGGTAAAAACATCGCATTGTGGGGGCTGGTTTTCATTCTTCTGGCGGCTGCGGTGGTTGGTAATTCAGTTTTTGCTGAAAAATCGTTATTGATCCGTGTTGTCGCAGTTGTAATTGCGTTTGCTGCTGCAGCGGTGACTGCATTGCAAACTATTCAGGGTAAAGCACTGCTGACTTTTAGTCGTGAATCCATCAAGGAAGTCCGTAAAGTAGTGTGGCCAACTCGCCAGGAAACTATTCAGACAACCCTGATCATCTTTGCATTTACCGTTGTTATGGGCCTATTCTTATTTTTAATAGATGGTGCTCTGATTTGGCTGGTTGAACTAATCACCGGAATGAAGGGGTAATCAATGTCAGAACAACGTATGAGATGGTATGTTGTACAGGCTTTTTCCGGTTTTGAAGGTCGTGTCGCCAAATCGTTGAAAGAACATATCAAAATGCACGGCATGGAAGACCAGTTTGGTGAAATTCTGGTTCCTACTGAAGAAGTAGTCGAAATGCGTGCTGGCCAGAAGCGTAAAAGCGAGCGCAAATTTTTCCCGGGTTATGTGCTGGTACAAATGATCATGAATGATGCATCATGGCATTTAGTGCGTAACGTTCCCCGTGTGATGGGCTTCATTGGCGGTACTTCTGACCGTCCGGCACCGATCACCGATAAAGAAGCGGATGCAATTCTGAATCGTCTGCAAGAGTCTGTGGATAAACCAAAACACAAGACTCTGTTCGAACCAGGCGAAGTTATCCGTGTTTCCGATGGTCCGTTTGCTGATTTCAACGGCACCGTGGAAGAAGTCGATTACGACAAGAGCCGCATGAAGGTTTCAGTTCTGATCTTCGGTCGTGCGACCCCGGTTGAGCTCGATTTCAGTCAGGTCGAAAAAGTTTAATATTACTGGTTGTCTGGGGCAGCGGTTATCTCTATAATTCGCTGCCCCTTTTTCTATCGGGGAGCCTGTGAAGAGTTTTACTCTGAGGCGCTAGAACCCACATTTGAGGTGATTTTAAAAATGGCAAAGAAAGTTTCAGCCTATATCAAGCTGCAAGTTAAGGCCGGCAGCGCGAACCCAAGCCCACCAGTAGGTCCGGCTCTGGGTCAGCACGGTGTTAACATCATGGAATTCTGTAAAGCGTTCAACGCTCGTACAGAAAAACTGGAAAAAGGTGCGCCTACTCCAGTTGTAATTACTGTATACAGTGACCGTTCTTTCACTTTCGAAACTAAAACGCCACCTGCTTCTTTCCTGCTGAAAAAAGCTGCTGGTATCACGTCTGGCTCTTCCAAGCCAAACAAAGATAAAGTAGGTAAAGTGACTCACGCTCAGCTGCTGGAAATCGCGAAGACCAAAGAACCTGATATGACTGGTTCTGATCTGGAAGCGAAAGCCCGCTGTATCGCAGGCTCTGCCCGTTCCATGGGCCTGGTAGTAGAGGGATAAGACAATGGCTAAATTAACTAAACGCATGCGCGTAATTCGTGAAAAAGTTGATGCTACTAAAGAGTATGGCATCACCGAAGCCGTTGCTTTACTGAAAGAGCTGGCTACTGCTAAATTCGTAGAAAGCGTTGACGTAGCTGTTAACCTGGGTATCGACGCTCGTAAATCAGACCAGAACGTTCGTGGCGCCACCGTACTGCCAAACGGCACCGGTCGTACCGTTCGTGTTGCTGTATTTACTCAGGGCGCTAATGCTGAAGCTGCAACTGCAGCTGGTGCTGACCTGGTAGGTATGGAAGACCTGGCTGAACAAGTTAAACGTGGTGAACTGAACTTCGACGTAGTTATTGCTTCTCCTGATGCAATGCGCGTTGTTGGTCAACTGGGTCAAATCCTGGGCCCACGTGGTCTGATGCCAAACCCGAAAGTTGGTACTGTGACTCCTAACGTTGCTGAAGCTGTTAAAAATGCTAAAGCAGGTCAGGTTCGTTACCGTAACGACAAGAATGGTATCATCCATTCTACCATTGGTAAGGTTGACTTCACTGAAGCTCAGCTGAAAGAGAACTTAGAATCACTGCTGGTTGCGCTGAAAAAAGCTAAACCATCTACTTCTAAAGGCCAATTCATCAAGAAAGTTAGCTTGTCCACCACTATGGGTGCAGGTATGGCTGTTGATCAGGCTTCTCTGGATACCAAAGCTGCTTAAGCTTATTTACTAGGGGCGAGATTATAGTCTATAATCTCGCCCCTTAGTTTGGTTGGGGGTCTCGACTCCCGTCCAAGACCGCAGGTGGTGTAAACCTTAATTTACCTGCGTAGACGGTGCCGGAACCCAGCGAGAAAGATTTCTTTCTTCTGGACTCTGCCGCCGAGTTCTCTCTGAAAAGAGAGTTGTTGACAGTTCTGGGTTCGCCCAGATTAATTCCAGGAGTAAGCCAATGGCGTTAGGACTCGAAGACAAAAAAGCGATTGTCGCTGAAGTCAGCGAAGCTGCCAAAGGCGCACTGTCTGCTGTTGCTGCGGATTCCCGCGGTGTAACAGTAGCCAAGATGACCGCTCTGCGTCAGTCTGCTCGTGAAGCAGGCGTTTACATGCGTGTTGTTCGTAACACTCTGCTGACTCGTGCAGTAGAAGGTTCCGATTTCGAATGCATGAAAGACGTATTTGTTGGTCCGACCCTGATCGCGTTCTCTAACGAACATCCGGGCGCTGCTGCTCGTCTGTTCAAAGAGTTTGCTAAAGGGAACGATAAGTTCTCTATCAAGGGTGGTGCGTTCCAGGGTGAATTCATCCCTGCAGCTCAAATTGATCGTCTGGCAACTCTGCCGACTTACGAAGAAGCAATTGCGAAACTGATGGCTACTATGAAAGAAGCTTCAGCTGGCAAGCTGGTTCGTACTCTGGCAGCTCTGCGCGACAAGAAAGAAGCCGAAGCGGCTTAATTCTTGTAACAGAACAGATTATTTTTATTTTTAATACTTCAACGACAGGAATTTTTTCTCATGTCTATCACTAAAGACCAAATCATCGAAGCCGTTGCTTCTATGTCCGTAATGGAAGTTGTAGAACTGATCACCGCTATGGAAGAGAAGTTCGGTGTTTCTGCTGCTGCTGTAGCTGCCGGCCCAGCCGCTGCTGCTGAAGCGGTTGAAGAACAAACTGAATTCAATGTTATGCTGACCGCTATCGGCGCTAACAAAGTAGCAGTAATCAAAGCAGTTCGTGCTGCAACCTCTCTGGGTCTGAAAGAAGCTAAAGACCTGGTAGAAGCTGCTCCAACTGCAGTTAAAGAAGCAGTATCTAAAGATGAAGCTGAAGCTCTGAAGAAAGAGCTGGAAGCTGCAGGTGCTTCTGTTGAGATCAAATAATCTACTTAACAGTAGGTTAGCGGCCTGATAAAACAGGCTAGGGCTGGTGAAGAAAATTCACCGGCCCTTTTGCGCTGTAAGCCTCAGGATTTCACATTGCTCACCTGGGCTTATAATGAGTACTTAAATGTACGATTGTAGCAATGTATTACAGAACTGCTCTGGCCAGAGCAGCTTGGGTCACTTATCAGCGAGCTGAGGAACCCTATGGTTAACTCTTATACCGAAAAAAAACGCATTCGTAAGGACTTCGGTAAGCGTGATCAGGTACTGGAAACGCCTTATCTCTTGTCCATTCAGCTGGACTCCTTCAAACAATTCCTTGATGCCGACCCAGAAGGGGCATACGGGCTTGAGGCTGCGTTCCGCAGCGTATTCCCCATTACCAGTTATTCTGGTACTGCGGAGCTGCAGTATGTCAGCTATCGCTTGGGAGAACCGGTCTTTGACGTAAAAGAGTGTCAGATCCGTGGCGTCACCTATTCAGCTCCATTGCGCGTGAAGTTGCGCTTAGTGCTGTTTGATAAAGAAGCCGCGGCAGGCACAGTCAAAGAAATTAAAGAACAAGAAGTGTACATGGGCGAAATCCCGCTGATGACCGATAACGGCACCTTTGTTATCAATGGTACAGAGCGTGTTATCGTTTCCCAGCTGCATCGTAGCCCGGGCGTGTTCTTTGATCACGATAAGGGTAAAACCCACTCTTCTGGTAAGGTTCTGTATAACGCACGCGTTATTCCTTACCGTGGTTCCTGGTTGGATTTCGAATTTGATGCCAAAGACAACCTGTTTGTGCGTATTGACCGTCGCCGTAAATTACCGGCAACGATCATCCTGCGCGCATTAGAATTTACGACAGAAGAAATTCTGACGACATTCTTTGAAACCATTAAATTCGAAATCAAAGATGGCAAAGTTCTGATGGAACTGGTACCGGAGCGTCTGCGTGGTGAAACCGCTACCTTCGATATTGTTGCCGGTGGTGATGTGGTGGTCGAAAAAGGCCGTCGTATTACTGCACGTCACATTCGTCAGCTGGAAAAAGCCGGTATTAGTCAAATTGAAGTACCGGTTGAGTATGTCGTAGGCAAAATTTCTGCTAGAGACTACGTGAATCCGCAGACTGGCGAAGTGATGATCAATGCAAATACTGCATTGAGTCTGGAGGCCATTGCTAACCTGTCTCAAGCTGGTTTTAAACAGTTTGAAGTCCTGTTCACTAACGAACTGGATCATGGTTCATATATCTCTGAAACTCTGCGTATCGATTCGAGCACTAACCGTCTGGAAGCATTAGTAGAAATCTACCGTATGATGCGTCCTGGTGAGCCGCCAACGAAAGATGCTGCGGAGCAGTTGTTTGAGAATCTGTTCTTCTCTGCTGATCGTTACGATCTGTCAACTGTCGGCCGTATGAAGTTTAACAGTCGCCTGGCGCGTCCTGATCATATCGGCAGTGGTATTTTGTCCCAGGACGACATCGTCGACGTAATGAAACAGCTGATTGCTATCCGTAACGGTAAAGACGATGTGGATGATATCGATCATCTGGGTAACCGTCGTATCCGTTCCGTGGGCGAAATGGCTGAAAACCAATTCCGTGTGGGCTTGGTGCGTGTTGAGCGTGCAGTAAAAGAACGCCTGTCTCTGGGTGATCTGGATGCAATTCAACCGCAGGATCTGATCAATGCGAAGCCAATTTCTGCAGCCGTTAAAGAATTCTTCGGCTCCAGTCAGCTGTCTCAGTTTATGGATCAGAACAACCCGCTGTCAGAAATTACGCACAAACGTCGTATTTCTGCGTTAGGCCCGGGTGGTTTGACTCGTGAACGTGCAGGCTTCGAAGTTCGAGACGTACATCCGACTCACTATGGTCGTCTGTGTCCAATCGAAACACCTGAAGGTCCGAACATCGGTCTGATCAACTCTCTGGCGGTTTATTCCCGTACTAACGAATATGGTTTCCTGGAAACACCATATCGTAAAGTCATCGACGGTGTGATCACCGACGAAGTGGATTATCTGTCTGCAATCGAAGAAGGTAACTTCGTGATTGCACAGGCAAATGCTAATGTTGATGCTGATGCTCGCCTGAAAGATGAACTGATCCCTTGCCGTCATAAAGGTGAATCTACCTTTATGAACGCAGAGCAGATCCAGTATATGGACGTGAGTCCACAGCAGGTTGTTTCTGTTGCGGCATCGCTGATCCCATTCCTTGAACACGATGATGCGAACCGTGCATTGATGGGTTCAAACATGCAACGTCAGGCTGTACCAACTCTGCGTGCTGATAAGCCGCTGGTCGGTACCGGTATGGAACGTGCTGTAGCGGTTGACTCCGGTGTAACTGTTGTTGCTAAACGTGGTGGCACCATCGATTACGTTGATGCTTCCCGTATTGTGGTTAAGGTAAATGAAGATGAGCTGTTACCAGGCGAAGCCGGTATCGACATCTATAACCTGACTAAATATACCCGTTCTAACCAGAACACCTGTATCAACCAGCGTCCTTGTGTGTCTGTTGGTGAACCGGTAATGCTGGGTGACGTACTGGCTGATGGTCCTTCCACCGATTTAGGTGAGCTGGCTCTGGGTCAGAACATGCGCGTCGCGTTCATGCCATGGAACGGTTATAACTTCGAAGACTCGATTCTGGTTTCAGAACGTGTTGTGCAGGAAGATCGCCTGACTACTATCCATATTCAGGAACTGTCTTGTATCGCCCGTGATACCAAATTAGGCCCGGAAGAAATCACTGCTGATATTCCAAACGTAGGTGAAGCTGCTCTGTCTAAACTGGACGAGTCAGGCATCGTTTATGTTGGTGCTGAAGTGAAAGGCGGCGACATTCTGGTTGGTAAAGTGACACCCAAAGGTGAGACTCAGCTGACACCAGAAGAGAAGCTGCTGCGTGCGATCTTCGGTGAAAAAGCATCTGATGTTAAAGATTCATCGCTGCGTGTTCCTAACGGTGTTTACGGTACTGTTATTGACGTTCAGGTCTTTACTCGTGATGGCGTGGAAAAAGATAAACGCGCTAAAGAAGTTGAAGACATGCAACTGCGTGATGCCAAAAAGGATCTGACTGAAGAATTCAAGATCCTGGAAGATGGCATTTTCGGTCGCGCCCGTTCCTTGTTGATTGCTAACGGTTTTGGTGAAGACAGATTGTCTAAGCTGGATCGTAAGAGATGGCTGGAACAGTCACTGGATGACGAAGGCAAACAGGTTGAGCTGGAACAGATTGCTGAACAACACATTGCACTGAAAGAAGAATTCGATCGTAAGTTTGAAGCCAAGCGTCAGAAAATCATCCAGGGTGATGATCTGGCACCAGGCGTACTGAAGATCGTTAAAGTTTATCTGGCAGTGAAACGTCGTATCCAGCCAGGTGACAAGATGGCGGGTCGTCACGGGAACAAAGGGGTTATCTCCAAAATTTGTCCGGTTGAAGACATGCCATACGATGACGAAGGGAATCCTGTCGATATCGTACTGAACCCGTTGGGCGTACCATCACGTATGAACATCGGTCAGATCCTGGAAGTTCACCTTGGTCTGGCAGCAAAAGGCATCGGCGAAAAAATTGATCGTATGGTCAAAGAACAACGCGAGCTGGCTGAGCTGCGTGAGTTCCTGCAACGCGTTTATGATCTGGGTGGCAGTGATCAACAACAAATTGATATTGCTACACTGAGCGATGACGATGTTCGGACTCTGGTACAGAACCTGCGTAAAGGTTTACCTGTCGCAACACCGGTGTTTGATGGTGCGAAAGAGAGTGAAATCAAAGAACTGCTGAAACTGGCTGATAAACCTGAGTCTGGCCAGATCACCCTGTTCGATGGTCGTACCGGTATGCCGTTTGAGCGTGTTGTAACTGTTGGTTACATGTACATGCTGAAACTGAACCACTTGGTTGATGACAAGATGCATGCCCGTTCTACCGGTTCTTACAGTCTGGTTACTCAGCAGCCTTTGGGCGGTAAAGCACAGTTCGGTGGTCAGCGCTTCGGGGAGATGGAAGTGTGGGCACTGGAAGCATACGGTGCCGCTTACACTCTGCAGGAAATGTTGACTGTTAAGTCGGACGATGTGAATGGCCGTACTAAGATGTATAAGAACATCGTAGATGGCGATCACCGCATGGAACCTGGCATACCAGAATCCTTCAACGTATTGTTGAAGGAAATCCGCTCCTTGGGTATCAACATCGAGCTGGAAGAAGAGTAAGGGCGCAAGCCCTTATTTCTGACTCAGAATAGTAACGGTATGCCGCATAGCGGCATACCGAAGTTAAACTCCTGACGGGAGATACAGGTGAAAGACTTACTCAAGTTTTTAAAAGCGCAGAGCAAGACTGAAGAGTTTGACGGTATCAAGATCGGTCTGGCTTCGCCTGACATGATCCGTTCCTGGTCATTCGGTGAAGTTAAAAAGCCTGAAACCATCAATTATCGTACGTTCAAACCAGAGCGTGACGGTCTGTTTTGTGCTCGCATCTTCGGACCAGTCAAAGATTACGAATGCTTGTGCGGTAAGTATAAGCGTCTGAAACATCGTGGTGTCATTTGTGAAAAATGCGGTGTAGAAGTAACTCAGACTAAAGTACGCCGTGAGCGTATGGGTCATATTGAGTTGGCTTCTCCTGTGGCTCACATTTGGTTCCTGAAGTCACTGCCATCCCGTATCGGTCTGCTGCTTGACATGACCCTGCGTGATATTGAGCGTGTGCTTTATTTTGAATCATTTGTTGTGGTCGATGCTGGCATGACCAGCCTCGAGCGTAGTCAGATGCTGACCGAAGAGCAGTATCTGGATGCGCTGGAAGAATACGGTGACGAATTCGATGCCAAAATGGGTGCGGAAGCTATCCTGGCGTTGCTGCGTGCGCAGGATCTGGAACATGAAATCGCCACTATGCGCGAAGAACTGAGCCAGACTAATTCTGAAACCAAACGTAAAAAGACCACCAAGCGTCTGAAGTTGATGGAATCATTCCTGCAATCTGGTAATAAACCAGAGTGGATGATCATGACTGTACTGCCAGTTTTACCGCCGGATCTGCGTCCGCTGGTACCGCTGGATGGTGGTCGTTTCGCGACTTCAGATCTGAACGATTTATATCGCCGGGTGATCAACCGTAACAACCGTCTGAAACGTCTGCTGGATCTGGCTGCGCCGGATATCATCGTACGTAACGAAAAACGTATGTTACAAGAAGCGGTTGATGCATTGTTAGATAACGGTCGTCGTGGCCGGGCTATTACCGGTTCAAACAAACGTCCTCTGAAATCTTTGGCTGACATGATCAAAGGTAAGCAAGGTCGTTTCCGTCAGAACTTGCTGGGTAAACGTGTTGACTACTCTGGTCGTTCGGTAATTACCGTAGGCCCGACACTGCGTTTGCATCAGTGTGGTCTGCCTAAGAAAATGGCTTTGGAGTTATTCAAACCATTCATCTATGGCAAGCTGGAAACCCGTGGTCTGGCGACAACCATCAAAGCTGCGAAGAAGATGGTTGAACGTGAAGAAGCCGTTGTATGGGATATTCTGGATGAAGTGATCCGTGAACATCCTGTCATGCTGAACCGTGCGCCAACACTGCACCGTCTGGGTATTCAGGCGTTTGAACCAATTCTGATCGAAGGTAAAGCTATTCAGCTGCATCCGCTGGTATGTTCTGCCTTTAACGCGGACTTCGACGGTGACCAGATGGCGGTGCATTTGCCGCTGACACTGGAAGCACAGTTGGAAGCGCGTGCGCTGATGATGTCCACCAATAACATCCTGTCGCCTGCATCCGGTGAACCTATCATCGTTCCTTCACAGGACGTGGTATTGGGTCTGTATTACATGACTCGTTCCTGTGTGGGTGCCAAGGGTGAAGGCATGGTGTTATCCGGTGCGAAAGAAGCTGAAAAGATCTATCGTGCTGGTCTGGCATCACTGCATGCCCGTGTTAAATGTCGTATCACGGAATACGTGAAAAACGAAGCGGGTGAGCTGGTTCCTAAAATCGAACTGAAAAACACCACCGTTGGTCGTGCGATCCTGTCGCTGATCCTGCCGAAAGGTATGGAATATGCGTTGATTGATCCCCCGTTACCAATGACAGAAGCCGGTAAAGCTGAACTGGCTGAACATCCGGAGCGCTGGATCAAATATGTTTCTAACCAGGCAATGGGTAAGAAACAGATCTCTAAGGTGCTGAATACTTGTTACCGTAAGCAAGGTCTGAAAGATACCGTTATCTTTGCTGACCAGCTGATGTATACCGGTTTCCACTACGCAGCACTGTCAGGTTCATCTGTTGGTATTGACGACATGGTGATCCCGGATGCGAAAAAAGACATCATCGCTGCTGCTGAAGCCGAAGTTGCTGAAATTCAGGAACAGTTCCAGTCTGGTCTGGTAACAGCCGGCGAGCGTTACAACAAAGTTATCGATATCTGGGCAAGCGCCAACGAACGCGTATCTAAAGCGATGATGGAAAACTTGTCTAAAGAGACAAGACAGAACAGCCTCGGTGAAGATGAAGTGCAGGCATCGTTTAACAGCGTCTTTATGATGGCTGATTCCGGTGCGCGTGGTTCTGCTGCTCAGATCCGTCAGCTGGCCGGTATGCGTGGTCTGATGGCGAAGCCAGATGGCTCGATCATCGAAACGCCAATCGTGGCGAACTTCCGTGAAGGTCTGAACGTACTGCAGTACTTCATTTCGACTCACGGTGCTCGTAAGGGTCTGGCGGATACCGCACTGAAAACGGCAAACTCCGGTTACCTGACTCGTCGTCTGGTTGACGTAGCGCAGGACGTGGTGATCACGGAACTGGATTGCGGTACCTCTGAAGGTCTGTGGATGACTCCGCTGATCGAAGGTGGTGACGTAGTAGAACCTCTGCGCGAACGTGTTCTGGGTCGTGTGGTTGCGGAAGATGTGCTGAAACCAGGTACGGAAGATGTGCTGGTTGCGCGCAACACGCTGTTGGATGAACAGTGGTGTAACACGCTGGAACGCAACTCTGTCGACCGCGTGAAAGTTCGCTCAGCCATTGCGTGTGAATCTGACTTTGGTATTTGTGCACATTGCTACGGTCGTGATTTGGCTCGCGGTCATCTGGTTAACAACGGTGAAGCTACCGGCGTTATTGCAGCACAATCTATCGGTGAACCAGGTACTCAGTTGACCATGCGTACCTTCCACATCGGTGGTGCGGCGTCACGAGCGGCTGCAGAAAGCAGTGCATCAGTTAAGAATACCGGTGTGATCAAACTGCAGAATGCCAAGTCTGTAGAAAACAGCGCTGGTAAACTGGTTATCACGTCACGTTCTTCAGAACTGACCATTATGGACGAACTGGGACGGACGAAAGAAAGTCACAAACTGCCATACGGTTCGGTACTGGAAGTGAAAGATGGTCAGGCAGTTAAAGCCGGTGAAATCGTGGCTAACTGGGATCCGCACACTCACCCAATCATTACTGAAGTGGCGGGTCGTATCCAGTTTGAGAACATGATCGAAGGCATCACTATCACTCGTCAGACCGACGAGCTGACAGGCTTGTCCAGCATCGTTGTTCTGGATGTCAACGAACGTACTACGACCGGTAAAGAACTGCGTCCAACGGTGAAACTGGTTGATGCGAACGGTAAAGATGTTCTGATCCCAGGTACTGATGTTGCAGCGCAATACTTCCTGCCTGGTCAGGCGATTGTTCAGCTGGAAGATGGCGCACAGGTAAACGTGGGTGATGCGGTAGCCCGTATCCCACAGGCATCCAGTGGTACTAAAGATATCACCGGTGGTCTGCCACGTGTTGCTGACTTGTTTGAAGCTCGTCAACCGAAAGAACCGGCTATCCTGGCTGAAATCTCAGGTACCATCTCCTTTGGTAAAGAAACCAAGGGTAAACGTCGTCTGGTGATCACACCGACCGACGGTGGTGATGCTCACGAGGAAATGATTCCGAAGTGGCGTAACCTGAACGTGTTCGAAGGTGAAAAGGTTCAGCAAGGTGAAGTGCTGGCGGATGGTCCTGAGTCTGCACACGACATTCTGCGTTTACGTGGTATCAGTCCGGTGGCTAACTATATCGTTAACGAAGTGCAGGATGTATATCGTCTGCAAGGCGTAAAAATTAACGATAAGCACATCGAAGTGATCGTACGTCAGATGCTGCGTAAGTGTGAGATCGTTAACCCGGGTGATTCTGACCTGCTGGAAGGCGAACAAGCTGACGTAGTACGCGTGAAGATTGCAAACCGTAAACTGGTTGCTGAAGGTAAACAGCCTGCGACTTTCCGTCGTGTACTGATGGGTATCACTAAAGCGTCGCTGAATACAGAGTCATTCATCTCTGCTGCGTCGTTCCAGGAAACTACCCGCGTACTGACTGAAGCAGCGGTATCCGGTAAAGTTGACGATCTGCGTGGTCTGAAAGAAAACGTTATCGTTGGTCGTCTGATCCCGGCTGGTACTGGCTTTGCTTACCATCACGGTCGTTTAGAGAAACGTAGACAGGCAGCTAAGGCTGTGGTTCCTGTGACGCAGCAGGCGACTGCTGATGAAGCGGAACAGAATCTGGCTGATTTGCTGAATGCGGCCGATAATCTGAATGCGTAATAATCATTACTGAGGTAATGTCTGAGAGGCCCTGCGGGGCCTCTTTTTTTTGTATGGAAAGTTGCGCCACAGTAAAGGCTAGTATTACTATCAGTACTGTTTTGATAACTTGCTACGAGGGAATGATGTCTAAGTCTATTATCGCAACAGAAAAAGCACCGGCGGCTATTGGTCCTTATGTTCAGGCAACCCGAGTTGGTGATTTGGTTTTCACATCCGGACAAATCCCTTTGATCCCGGAGACGATGCAGCTGTTAACGGGTGATATCAAGATTCAGGCAGAACAGGTATTACGTAATTTAAGCGCCATTCTGGAAGCAGCAGGTGCATCCGTTGATACAGTGGTAAAAACTACCTGTTTCCTTAAAGATATGAATGATTTTGTTGCTTTCAACGAAGTCTATGCCGATTTCTTCAAAAACAGTGCGCCGGCACGTTCTTGCGTTGAAGTAGCCAGATTACCAAAAGATGTTTTGGTTGAAGTTGAAGCTATTGCCTATGTAGCGAAGTAATATGCCTGTTAATTTTGCACTCCTGGTGACGGGTTCCGTTTATGGATCTCAGCAGTCAGGTTCTGCCTATCTGTTCGCTCAGGCATTGCTGGCGAAAGGACACGCTATTTCAGGCGTGTTTTTTTATCAGGATGGAGTCACCAATGCGAATTATCTCACTGCACCGGCAAGCGATGAATACGATTTGCATGCCTTGTGGTGTGAATTGGCGGATAAGCATTATGTCACACTGCATACCTGTATCGCGGCGGCTCAACGCCGGGGAATTCTGGATGCGGTCACAGCGAAAGAAGCGGGAAAGGATACATTTAATGTTCACGCTCCGTTCTTGTTATCAGGCCTTGGTCAACTGGCAGAAATGTTATTAACTGCTGACCGGGTTGTCCGTTTTTAAGTTGGTTATGAATCAGATCGCTTTCATTTTCAGGCAGCCACCTTATGGTAATGCCTGCGGCAGAGAAGGGCTGGACGCCTTATTAGCGACTTCAGCGTATTCCGAAAATTTAGCGGCATTTTTTATGGATGATGGAGTGTATCAACTCCTGTCGCATCAGCAACCCACAGGTATACTGGCTAAAGATCATTCGGCAATGTTCAGATTATGTGCGTTGTATGATATTGAACATCTCTATGTCTCAGAGAAAGCGCTGATTGAACGTAATATCGATCCCACACAATTACTGATGCCGGTAATCGTTCTGACTGCCGATGCATTTTACCATATGTTGTCCGCATATCCTGTTAAGTTAATGTTTTGAGAATTATATGCTGCATGTTGTTTCCTCATCACCGTTTGCACACACCGCACTGAAAAATTGTCTGGATTTTATGCAACCGGAGGATCAGTTGCTATTAATTCAGGATGCAGTGATTGCCTGTACTACGGACGAATGGTGCCGGCAATTTCAGAACAGAGAGGTCTATGCAATGCAAGATGATTTGCTGGCTCGTGGCTTAAATGCGAAAGAGGGGAACCTCATTAATATGGCTGATTATGTGGATTTGGTCGTTAAATATGGCAGTCCGCTTTGCTGGTAGAAATTTTTTTACTGTGAAGAGATGGTTTGTCGCCTATACTTCTTCTCGATTCAGAATGATTCATACATTAGCTGTATAAATCTTGACTCAAAATACAGACAAGCATAGAATTTTGCGTCCCCGTATCTGCGGGGAGGATTTTTCACATGTTTATAAAGCGATTGCTATTACCAGGAGCTTTTAATGGCAACTATTAACCAGCTTGTTCGCAAGCCGCGCGTTAAGCAAGTTGTAAAAAGCAGCGTTCCTGCCTTGAATGCTTGCCCACAAAAACGTGGTGTGTGTACACGTGTGTATACCACTACTCCTAAAAAACCTAACTCAGCACTGCGTAAGGTATGTCGTGTTCGTTTAACTAACGGATTCGAAGTTACTTCTTACATCGGTGGTGAAGGCCATAACCTGCAGGAACACTCCGTGGTCCTGATCCGTGGTGGTCGTGTTAAAGACTTACCAGGTGTGCGTTACCACACCGTTCGTGGTGCGTTGGATTGCTCCGGTGTTAAAGACCGTAAACAATCTCGCTCCAAATACGGCGTGAAGAAGCCTAAGGCTTAATGGTTTTCCGTTAAGTAAGGCCAAACATTTTTCATAAAACATTTTTTTGTTTTGGGTAAAACCTGAAGTTTCGGAGAATTAAAATGCCAAGACGTCGCGTTGTTGGTCAGCGTAAGATTCTGCCAGATCCTAAGTTCGGTTCTGAGCTGCTGGCTAAATTCATCAACGTAGTAATGGTTGACGGTAAGAAATCCGTTTCTGAAAGCATTGTTTACGGTGCTTTGGAAATCATTGCTAACAAAAGTGGTAAAGACCACTTAGCTACTTTTGAAGGTGCTTTGGACAACATCCGTCCGAACGTGGAAGTTAAGTCCCGCCGTGTTGGTGGTTCTACTTACCAGGTTCCGGTAGAAGTTCGTCCGGTGCGTCGTAATGCCCTGGCTATGCGCTGGTTGGTAGAAGCGGCTCGCAAACGTGGTGAAAAATCCATGGCTCAACGTTTGGCAGGTGAACTGCTGGATGCAGCCGACAATAAAGGCTCTGCGGTTAAGAAACGTGAAGACGTGCACCGCATGGCTGAAGCGAATAAAGCATTCGCTCACTATCGCTGGTAATCCGGTTGTACAGGCCATCTTCGGATGGCCTGTACGCGGTTTCGTTGTCTAAGGTTCAACCTTAGTAAGAGGATATCTATCGTGGCTCGTGCAACACCCATTGAGCGTTACCGTAATATCGGTATCAGCGCACACATCGACGCCGGTAAAACAACGACTACTGAACGTATCCTGTTTTACACCGGTGTAAACCACAAAATTGGTGAAGTTCATGATGGCGCTGCTACCATGGACTGGATGGAACAGGAACAAGAGCGTGGTATTACCATTACCTCTGCTGCTACAACCTGTTTCTGGAGTGGTATGGGTAAACAATTCCAACCACACCGTGTCAACATCATCGATACCCCAGGCCACGTTGACTTTACTATCGAAGTAGAGCGTTCAATGCGTGTTCTGGACGGCGCAGTAATGGTTTACTGTGCAGTAGGTGGTGTTCAGCCGCAGTCTGAAACAGTATGGCGTCAGGCTAACAAGTATAAAGTACCTCGTATTGCGTTCATTAATAAAATGGACCGTACCGGTGCTAACTTCCTGCGTGCTGTTGAACAGATCAAAACCCGTCTGAAAGGTCATGCAGTTCCACTGCAACTGCCAATCGGCGCAGAAGAAAACTTCAAAGGCGTCATCGATCTAGTCAAGATGAAAGCTATTAACTGGAATGAAGCCGACCAAGGCGTTACCTTCGAATACGAAGATATTCCAGCTGAATTGCTGCCTGAAGCGCAGAAATGGCATCAACATCTGGTTGAATCCGCTGCTGAAGCTTCTGAAGATTTGATGGAAAAATACCTGGGTGGCGAAGAGTTCACCGAACTTGAACTGAAAGCTGCTCTGCGTGATCTGGCATTACGCAATGAAATTGTTCTGGTTACCTGTGGTTCTGCATTCAAGAACAAAGGTGTTCAGGCAATGTTGGATGCGGTTATTGAATATCTGCCTTCACCAACTGACGTACCGGCGATTGCTGGTCAGTTAGAAGATGGCACGCCAGCTGAGCGTCATCCAACTGATGATGAGCCTTTCTCTGCACTGGCATTCAAAATCGCTACCGACCCATTCGTTGGTAACTTGACTTTCTTCCGTTGCTATTCAGGCGTTGTGAATTCAGGCGATTTCGTTCTGAACTCAGTGAAAGACAAACGTGAACGCGTTGGTCGTATCGTTCAGATGCATGCTAACAAACGTGAAGAAATCAAAGAAGTCCGCGCTGGTGACATCGCAGCTGCGATCGGTCTGAAAGACGTGACTACTGGTGATACTCTGTGTGTTGAATCTGCGCCAATTATCCTTGAGCGTATGGAATTCCCAGAACCAGTAATCTCTGTTGCTGTTGAGCCAAAAACCAAAGCTGACCAGGAAAAAATGGGTCTGGCTCTGGGCCGTCTGGCTCAGGAAGATCCATCATTCCGCGTATGGACTGATGAAGAATCAAGTCAGACCATCATCGCTGGTATGGGCGAGTTGCACCTGGAAATCATCGTTGACCGTATGCGCCGTGAGTTCAAGGTAGAAGCGAACGTGGGTAAACCACAGGTAGCTTACCGTGAAACTGTGCGTAATGAAGTTAAAGATATTCAAGGTAAGCACGCTAAACAGTCTGGTGGTCGTGGTCAGTATGGTCACGTTGTAATCGACCTCTTCCCGCTGGAAGAAGGTGCTGGTTATACCTTCACCAACGATATTAAAGGCGGTGTGATTCCTGGCGAATTCATCCCTGGCGTTGATAAAGGTATCCGTGAACAGCTGAAATCTGGTCCTCTGGCTGGTTATCCAGTTGTGGACGTAGGTGTTCGTCTGCACTTCGGTTCTTACCATGATGTTGACTCTTCTGAACTGGCGTTCAAAATCGCTGCTTCTATGGCATTCAAATCAGGTTTCATGCAGGCTAAACCAGTTCTGCTTGAGCCTGTAATGAAAGTTGAAGTAGAGACTCCAGAAGATTACATGGGCGATGTAATCGGCGACCTGAACCGTCGTCGCGGTATCATCGAAGGTATGGAAGACGGCCCATCCGGCAAGCTTGTTCGCGCGCTGGTACCGCTGGCTGAAATGTTCGGTTATGCAACCGATCTGCGTTCTGCCACCCAAGGTCGTGCTTCTTACTCCATGGAGTTCGGTAAGTACGCTGAAACGCCAAATAACATCGCTCAGGCGGTGATTGAAGCGCGTCAGTCTAAGTAATTCAATATGTAATATTTTCCGTCTGTTCCGACAGACGGAAATAATCAAATAGGAAGGACAACGTCGTGTCTAAAGAAAAATTTGAACGTACAAAACCCCACGTTAACGTTGGTACTATCGGCCACGTTGACCACGGTAAAACTACTCTGACTGCTGCTATCACTAACGTGCTGGCTAAAAAATTCGGTGGTCAGGCGCGTGCATTCGATCAGATCGACAACGCACCAGAAGAAAAAGCTCGTGGTATCACCATCAACACTTCACATGTTGAATACGATACTGAAGCTCGTCACTACGCACACGTAGACTGCCCAGGCCATGCTGACTATGTTAAAAACATGATCACTGGTGCTGCACAGATGGACGGCGCGATCCTGGTAGTAGCAGCGACTGACGGCCCAATGCCACAGACTCGTGAGCACATCCTGCTGGGTCGCCAGGTAGGCGTACCGTACATCATCGTTTTCCTGAACAAATGTGACATGGTAGACGACGAAGAGCTGCTGGATCTGGTAGAGATGGAAGTTCGTGAACTGCTGTCAGAATACGATTTCCCAGGTGATGACACGCCGGTTATCCGTGGTTCCGCGCTGAAAGCGCTGGAAGGCGACGCGAAATGGGAAGAGAAGATCATTGAGCTGGCAGCAGCGCTGGATTCTTACATCCCACAGCCAGAACGTGCTATTGACAAGCCATTCCTGCTGCCAATCGAAGACGTATTCTCAATCGCAGGCCGTGGTACAGTAGTAACTGGTCGTGTAGAACGCGGTATCGTCAAAGTTGGTGAAGAAGTGGAAATCGTTGGTCTGAAAGAGACCACCAAAACCACTTGTACCGGTGTTGAAATGTTCCGTAAACTGCTGGACGAAGGTCGTGCAGGTGAGAACGTAGGTATTCTGCTGCGTGGCACTAAACGTGACGACGTAGAGCGTGGTCAGGTACTGGCTAAACCAGGCACCATCAACCCGCATACCAAGTTCGAATCAGAAGTATACGTACTGTCCAAAGAAGAAGGTGGTCGTCATACGCCATTCTTCAAAGGCTACCGTCCACAGTTCTACTTCCGTACAACTGACGTGACCGGTACTATCGAACTGCCAGAAGGCGTAGAGATGGTAATGCCAGGTGACAACATCAAAATGGTAGTTACCCTGATCCACCCAATCGCGATGGATGATGGTCTGCGTTTTGCAATCCGTGAAGGCGGTCGTACCGTAGGCGCGGGCGTTGTTGCTAAAGTAATCGCGTAATCGATACTTTAACAAAATGTTATAAAAGGGCGACTTTGTCGCCCTTTATTTTTAATGAAAAATATATACTGCTTAGCGCATTTTAAATATTCATTAATATTAAACCCGAGGGATTGGTATGGCGTTAACGATTCAACGTGAGATGGCAGGGCATAAGCGTTTAGCCTTGGTGGCACACGATAATATGAAACAGGCGCTGGTTGAATGGGTTAAACACCGGGCTGAAGAGTTGAAGTTGCATCATTTATATGCAACCGGTACTACAGGTACTCGTTTAAGCAAAGAAGCGGGTTTGCCGATTACATGTTTACTGTCGGGTCCAATGGGTGGTGATCAGCAACTGGGTGCTATGATTGCTGAAGGTAAAATTGATGTACTGATTTTCTTTTGGGATCCATTGAACGCAGTTCCGCATGATCCAGATGTGAAAGCGTTGCTACGTCTGGCGGCGGTATGGAATATTCCAATGGCGACTAATCAGGCGACAGCAGATTTTCTGATGGATTCACCGCATATGAATAAAAAAGTCAGTGTTGAGATCCCTGATTATGCAGGCTATATAAAATCCAGAACAGAATAGTTTTTCCCGGCAAAGATCTGGAAAAATAAAAAAGTACCTAAAAAGGTACTTTTTTATTTTTCTAATATTAACCCGGATAGTTTTTGCTTACGGATGCAGATACTCACTATCGGGATAGTTGGTGCTTAGCATCTGTCTGGCATGCTTAGCCAAATCAGTGAGATCCATCTTTTCATAAGCTTGAACCATAATTTCCAGTGCTGGTTGCGTCATTTCGGTATCTGGATAATTTTCGATCAAATATTTTGCTCTGTTAGCCGCAGATACCCATGCCTCACGGCGCATATAAAAATCAGCGATTGCCAGATCAAATTTGGCAAGACGATTCTTCAGGTATACTGCACGGGCTCTGGCGTCACTGGCGTATAAGCTATCAGGATAGTTTTTCAGCACCAGCTGAAAATCTTTAAATGCCTGTCTGGCATATTGCGGATCACGATCAGAACGATCGATACCAAACTTATCGTGGAAGAAGTTGTAATCTTCCTGCATATTGGCCAGTCCGCGCATGTAATAGACATAGTCGACATCTTTATGCGTTGGATTCAGGCGCAGAAAACGATCAATATTTGCGATCGCCTGTGCAGTGTCTTCTTTCTTGTAATAAGCGTATATCAGTTGCAGTTGCACCTGACTTGCATAAGGACCGAAAGGATAGCGAGAGTCTAATGCCTCAAGAATATCTACGGCTCTCTCGTAATCGCCGTTGTGCAATTTGCTTTGTGCCTGTTTATACAGAACCTCCAGCGGCTCATCCGGCACTTTAGGCTTGTCAGATGATGAGGAGCAACCGGCCAATAGCGACAGAGATAACAGCATTACCGGAAAAAAACGCACTACTTTTTGCATCGAAATTAGCTTCATATTGCCATGGTATGTGAAGTATCCGTTATGCTCAGAGAAAAGAAAAGATAGAATGCATCATTCTTGGCGCTAAGCCTTGTTTAACTAATTGAGATCTGACATGAGTCAAGCTATACAACTAACCGGTACTATTGAACCACACCACGAAGGCAAACGTTTGGATCAGGTGTTGGCCGATTTGTTTACCGATTATTCCCGTACCCGGCTTAAAGAATGGATACTGGGCGGTAAAGTGCAACTGGATGGCAAAGTATGCTTATTGCCCAAAGAAAAAGTGATGGGTGGCCAGCAAGTAGAAATCGCGACAGAGCTGGAAGATGATACCCGCTGGCAAGCGCAGGATTTGCCTCTCAACATCGTTTATGAAGATGAACATTTGCTGGTAATTGATAAACCGGCAGGTTTAGTTGTGCACCCAGGTGCGGGTACTCCGGATGGCACAGTGCTGAATGCATTGCTGCATCGGTATCCTGACATAGCAGAAGTACCTCGGGCTGGTATTGTTCATCGTCTGGACAAAGAGACTACAGGTTTGATGGTGGTTGCTAAAACTATCCCGGCACAGATCCGTCTGGTTTATGCATTGCAAAAACGTCGCATCACCCGTGAATATGAAGCAATCGTTGTTGGTCATATGACAGCCGGTGGTACCGTCGATGAGCCGATCAGTCGTCATTCTACACAGCGGACTATGATGGCTGTGAACCCAATGGGTAAACCAGCAATAACGCACTACCGGGTAGCTGAGCGGTTCCGGGCTCATACACGTTTACGTTGCCGTCTTGAAACGGGCAGAACCCATCAAATTCGTGTGCATATGGCTCATATTAACCATGCTTTGGTTGGTGATCCGGTATACGGTGGCCGGTTACGTCCAATTCGTAATGCGTCTGTGGAATTGAGTGATTTTTTACGTACATTCCGTCGTCAGGCATTACACGCGACTATGCTGCGATTAACTCATCCAATTACCGGTGAAGAGATGGAATGGCACTCGCCAATCCCTGATGACATGGTTCAGCTGATCGAAGTATTACGTCTTGATTCAGCTGAACACCCGGACGATATCGTATGGGTTTAATTAAACCTGACTGGCCGGCTCCAGATAATGTACAGGCGGTATTTACCACCCGAGAGGGTGGTTTTAGTTCAGGTGTATATCTGGGTCTTAATCTGGGCGCGCATGTCGGCGACGATCCTTTACTAGTCAGTAAAAATCGTCAGCAGTTACAGCAACAGTTAGGATTACAGTCTCAGCCGGTATGGCTGACACAGGTGCATAGTACCGAGATCCTGCAGGCAGAAAACACTTTTACTGAACCGCCAGTAGCTGATGCTGCTATCACCACGAAGGTTGGATTGCCTCTGACGGTCATGACAGCAGACTGCCTGCCAGTGTTGTTTTGTGATAAAGACGGAACGGTGGTCGCAACCGCGCATGCGGGCTGGCGTGGCTTGTGTGCCGGGATACTGGAAAAAACTATTTCCGCAATGCAATCTGCACCGGACAACATACTCGCCTGGATTGGTCCTGCTATAGGTCCTTCCGCTTTTGAAGTCGGTGATGAAGTTAAAGCGGCTTTCATTGCTCAGGATCCGGAAGCCGTCCATGCATTTACAGCGCATAACGATAAATGGCTGGCTGATCTGTTTCTGCTTGCCCGTCAGCGTCTCAATGCTGCTGGTGTCAGTGCTATATATGGCGGTAATCAATGTACTTTCAGCGATGCGGAGCATTTTTACTCCTATCGGCGTGATGGACAGACAGGCCGCATGGCCGGTTTGATTTGGCGTACGATTAAAATTTAAGCACTTCCTCTTGAAAGCAATCCTGGCATCCCCATCTTATACTCAACAGTAAATGATCGATTTACGATCAAACCAGCGAGATAAAAGAGGTACCGGGATGCGCTTAGATCGTCTCACCAGCAAATTTCAGACTGCTATTTCTGATGCTCAGTCATTAGCACTCGGAAAAGATCATCAGTTCATTGAACCCATTCACATCATGACAGCATTGCTGGATCAGCAAGGTGGATCTATTCGTCCACTACTGATCTTGGCCGGATGTAATGTTGATACACTGCATCAGCGTCTTACGCAGGAATTAGATCGTTTGCCTCGTGTCAGTGGGGTTGACGGTGATATTCAGATATCACCGCAACTGGGACGAATTCTGAATATGTGCGACAAGTTATCGCAGCAGCGGCAGGATCAATTCATTTCTTCAGAAATGTTCTTGCTGGCCGCGCTGGATGATCGCGGTACTTTGGGTGATCTGCTACGCCAGAATGGTGTTGTGAAAGATAAACTGGATAAAGCGATCGAAAAAGTCCGTGGTGGTGAAAAGGTGACAGATGCCGGAGCGGAAGAAAAACGCCAGGCATTGGAAAAATATACAATTGATCTGACGGAACGAGCCGAGCAGGGCAAGCTTGATCCAGTCATTGGCCGTGATGAAGAGATCCGGCGTACCGTTCAGGTATTACAACGGCGTACTAAAAATAATCCAGTACTTATTGGCGAACCGGGTGTGGGTAAAACGGCGATTGTAGAGGGACTGGCTCAACGCATTATTAATGGTGAAGTACCGGAAGGTTTGAAGCATAAACGGGTCTTGTCACTTGATATGGGCTCGTTGCTGGCGGGGGCAAAATATCGCGGCGAATTTGAAGAACGTCTGAAAGCTGTACTGAATGAGCTGGCTAAGCAGGAAGGCAATGTGATCCTGTTTATTGATGAGCTGCACACTATGGTGGGTGCTGGCAAGGCCGAAGGGGCGATGGATGCCGGTAACATGCTGAAGCCTGCACTGGCGCGTGGCGAGCTGCATTGTGTTGGCGCAACTACACTGGATGAATATCGTCAATACGTTGAAAAAGATGCTGCCCTCGAACGTCGCTTCCAGAAAGTACTGGTGGATCAACCTTCGGTGGAAGATACGATCGCGATCCTGCGTGGCCTGAAAGAACGTTATGAACTGCATCATCATGTACAGATCACCGATCCGGCTATTGTTGCGGCAGCGACATTATCACACCGTTATATTTCCGATCGGCAATTACCAGATAAAGCCATTGATCTGATTGATGAGGCGGCGGCCAGTATCCGTCTGCAAATAGATTCTAAACCGGAGCAACTGGATCGCCTCGAACGCCGTATCGTGCAGCTGAAAATGGAACAGCAGGCCTTGATGAAAGAGTCTGACGTTGCCAGTGCCCAGCGATTAGGCATTATTAATAAAGAAATCACAGAAAAAGATCGTGAATACAATGAGCTGGAAGAGATCTGGAAAGCTGAGAAAGCGGCACTGGCTGGTACACAGCATATCAAATCTGAATTAGAGCAGGCTCGCCAGGAACTGGACGTCGCGCGTCGCGCCGGCGATCTTGCCAAAATGTCAGAGCTACACTATGGCCGTATCCCTGAGTTGGAAAAACAACTGGACTTAGCTTCACAAGCAGAAATGCAGGAACAAACGTTATTACGTAACCGGGTAACCGATGAGGAAATAGCAGAGGTTCTGTCTCGTTGGACTGGTATTCCGGTTGCTCGTATGCTGGAAGGCGAACGAGACAAACTGCTGCGGATGGAAGAAAAGTTGCATCAGCGTGTTATCGGGCA
>NC_012691.1:30000-167500 GCF_000023065.1 Tolumonas auensis DSM 9187 | reverse complement strand
TCCGGTTAGCAATAACGATTTCGGAGGGACGTTGCTCCAGTAATGGCCCAATTACACCACGGCAAGCACCACCAGCCCCCAGTAACAGGATTTTTTTCCCGGCAAGTTCTTCCAGATGATATTTCAGATCCTGTACCAAACCGGCACCGTCCGTGTTATCACCCAGTAAAAGGCCATCATCAGTTAACTTTAATGTGTTTACAGCACCAGCAAGTTTCGCACGCGGAGACAGCTGATCTACTAACTGAAAAGCTTGCTCTTTGAATGGCACAGTAACATTTGCCCCCTTTCCGCCCTCTGCAAAAAAACGACGGATAGAACCAACAAAATCATCAACTGGTGCCTCGATCTTTTCATAGGTCAGCAGTTGTTGTGTCTGACGGGCAAATAATGTGTGAATGAACGGCGATTTACTGTGGTTAATCGGATTACCAAAAACAGCATAACGATCCATGGAGTGCCTCTTTGTTATCAACGGGATCACAACAACAGAAACGGCTATCCCGCCCGGATGAGTTGATTGGTGATCACATCACGGATTTCTGAAGGGTTGGTTTGCTTACCTACATCACCCGGCAATATATAGTCTATTCTCCCGGTGAGTTGGGAGCGAACATCTTCTACGGTACGGCAAGGCGGAAGTGACGTCAGATTCGCGCTGGTCGATACCATTGGCTTACCATACATCAGACACAGCGCCTGAACCTGAGGATGTGCACTGATCCGTACCGCTAATGAACTGAACTGTCCGGTTAACCATTTAGGTGTTGAGATTTTTGCCGGGAAAACCCAGGTATATGGACCGGGCCAGCTTTTTTGCGCCCGCTGCAGCTGTTCTTCGGTGAGCAGACTGACATCAAGATACGGGGCCAGTTGTTCCCAGCTTGCAGCAATCAGAATAAGTCCTTTCTCGATCGGGCGTTGTTTTATCTGCAGTAGCTTATGAACGGCAGTCTCATTATCAGGATCACAGCCTAAACCGAAGACAGCTTCAGTTGCATAGGCGATGACACCGCCGGATCGCAGGATTTGACATGCTTGTTGTAAGTTTTCCGTCATTAACAATAAAGGCGACTTGCGTCGCCTTCCTTCATAATTATTTCAGTTGTGCTTGCAGTGCAGCATCTTTTGCCATGACTTCTTCAGCATTTTTCTGACGCTCAGCTTTCACTTTGGCAGCCAATGCATCGTCAGCTACTGCCAGGATCTGCGCAGCCAGATAACCCGCATTTTTTGCCCCGGCTTTACCAATAGCAACAGTTGCAACCGGTACACCGCCAGGCATCTGAACGGTAGACAGCAGAGCATCCATACCCTTCAATGGACCACCATCAATTGGTACACCGATAACAGTGCGAGTGGTAATACCGGCAACTGCGCCAGCCAGATGAGCAGCCAGACCCGCAGCACAGATAAAAACTTTACACCCACGGGCTTCAGCATCAGTCACATAGGCATGAGTAGCAGCGGGAGTGCGGTGTGCAGATGTCACTTTTACTTCATAGCGGATATCGAATGATTTCAATACCTCAAGGGTAGACTGCATAACCGGGAAATCGGAATCGGAGCCCATCAGGATCGCTACAAATGGATTTGACATGAGAAGTTCTTCCTTGCTTCGAGTTACTGAGTGATAGTGAGTCGCATTATAGTGATTCAGCGCTGTAGTTACAGTCCTTTTGTGGACAACAAAAACGGATACCCTGCCGCGTTCGTTTTTCAACCAAAAGACTAAAACCACACTGAGGACATGCCTTCGCTATCGGTTTGTCATTAATGGCGTACTTACATTTAGGATAGTTGCTGCAGGCGTAAAAAGTTTTACCATAACGTGACGTTTTTGCCTGTAATTGCCCCTGCTGACAAACAGGGCAGTCAGGTAGTAGCGATGTATCGGCCAGGGTCGTATTGTTTGTTTCAATGTGTGAACATTCCGGGTAGCCAGTACAGCCAATAAATAAACCAAAACGCCCTTTTTTAATTGCCAGTAGTTTTCCGCATTCCGGACAACTTGAGTCCTCTAATATTTTCTCTATCAGAACATTCTGTTGCTGTAAGGGACGCATGAACTGACAGTCGGGATAATTTTCGCAACCAAGAAATAAGCCGTGTTTACTTCTGCGTAATGACAGCGCACCACCACACTCCGGACAAAGGCGATATTCCTTATCCAGAGCGTGTTCCTGCGCAGTAAACAATGTGGTGTCGATTTTACTCATTGTGCAATATCAGCATTCTGTGTTACTGGATCGTGATTGCTTCTGGTTCAAACATCAGCTCCTCCATCTGGTGGCAGGCATTTTCACCACCAGGCAGATTAAACAACACCATCATGACGACCCATTTAAGATCATCCAGTTCAATTTCCGGTGAATCCAGCTCCATCAGGCGTTCAATCACAATTTCCCGTGTATCACAGTTCAGCACACGGATCTGTTCCAGGAATAGCAGGAAACCCCGACACTCGGTGCTTAATTTAAGCATCTCTTCGGAAGCATAAATACGGAAAGAATCAGAGGCACAGGCAGTATATTCTGGTGCATCTTCACTATCATGTAATGCAGCTAATTGTTCAAGCCAGGATAATGCTTTGTAAATTTCGGGTTTCTGAAAGCCGGCACGAGTCAGCTCGTCGGTCAGGGCATCCTGATCGACCATAAAGTCCAACTCACTTTGCACATATGTTTCGAACAGGTACATTAAGACATCAAACATGATCAGGCACTCCTCGTTCGCACATAACCACCCGGTACTGACAAAATTAATCCTTCTAATTCGAGTGTGATTAATTCCGTCATCACCTCCTGAACAGGTAACCTACTGGTAGCAGCGATCACATCGATCGACGTTACCTCATCACTTCTTACGTTATCTAACAATCGATAAAATGGCAAATCAGATAAAGGTTCTTCCGCGATAGGTCCCGTTTCTCCATAATGCTCTACCATCCGGGGGAAAATACCTATTTCTTCTATTATATCGGCAACATCACAAACAAGTTTTGCACCCTGCTGAATTAATCTGTGACAACCTCTGGCATTTAGATTGTTTGATCTTCCTGGTACGGCGAAAACTTCCCGATTTTGTTCCAAGGCACAGCGGGCAGTGATCAGCGAACCACTTTTTTCTGCTGCTTCAATGACGAGAGTACCAACCGTCAATCCACTGATAATCCGATTACGCCGGGGGAAATATTCTGCGCGGGGTAAGGTTTCCGGGAAAAACTCTGAAATCAGAGCACCACCCTGTTCCAGGATCTGGCTGGCCAGCCGTTTATGCTTAGCCGGATACACATGCCTCAGCCCGCAGCCCTGAACCGCAATGGTCCGGCCACCTTGCTGCAGTGCGGTTTGATGACTAACCGCATCAATGCCGGATGCCAATCCGGATGTAATGGCAAAACCCTGGCGAACTAACTCACTGGTAAAAGACTGCGCAGCATCACGGCCATCCTGAGTGGGTCTTCTTGATCCCACAACCGCCAACTGCTGCTGATTTAACACAGCCAGATCACCGGCAACAAACAGAACCAATGGTGCACCAACAACATTACGTAATAAAGCTGGATAGGACGGATGATCAAAATGCAGAATATAACGGCTGGTTTCGTCAGCCCAATCAATGATTGGTTTATATGTTTCAGGAGAAAAATCAAACCAACGCTCAATCTGCTGCTGATTCCAGCCACAATCAGATAATTGAGATTGAGAAAGCGCGGTAATGGGAAACTGTTGTAATAATTTGGCCCCTTTGACGGGGCCAATACCTGGAATATTAGTTAGATGTAACCACAGCGCCAGTTCATTTTGAGATAACGATTGCTCAGGGATTTTCCACCGCATAACCAGCCCGCACTATAGCCCGACTATTCATCACTATGGCTAAACTGGTTTTCTGATAGACTTTAACGATCATTACTTCACCAATATGATCAGCGCGCAAGGTTGTTTTTTTCTGCAATTTCTCGCCTGCTGTACCATCTTGTTCATAAATAACGTTATCCGGCCCATTATCCACCACCTCAGCCCCCGGACGAACAATACCGAAAACATCGCCGGGTTTCAGGTTTTCCCGAGCCCCTTTGTCAATAATGACAGTGTCATAACGTCCGACATAAGTACTCTTCATCGGTATATCAATGACATGTGCTGGTTTGGATAAATTACCGGCTTGCGGAACAAAAAAAGCATCGATACTGCTTTCACTCAGCATTGGCAGCAAACGATCGCCTCGGCGGATTTCACTAAAACTGGAAAGAACTTCAACAGAAGTGATATCCGTGTCATACAGCTCTTTTGGCTGCACCACACCCACCAGCTCCAGTTGCCGTCCTAACTCTTCGCCTGTCTGCTCATCTTTATAGACATTACCAATACGATATACACCATAGTTGGTATTCAAGTCCGGTTTACCGCGGACATGTAGCGTCTGTCCCTGAGACATGAAAATACTGGTATCATCATTTTCTCCCAGGACATACGGCATATGCTCAAGATCTACATTTGAATCAGCGACCATATCCGCACGCAGGAACTGAGATATGTCCGAATATTCGACGGTTGAGACAGGGCCTTGTTTCTCTTCAATGCGCATCTTTGGCGTTAAGGTAATAACTTTCTTTCCGCTGCGGGCATCAGAGCTGTCCAGAACCAATTTGGGCTGACCATTAACCCAGGTCAGACGCAGACGATCGCCCGGATAGATCCAGTGCGGATTTTTAATCTGCTTGTTCATATCCCACAACCTTGGCCATAACCAGGGCTTAGTCAGAAATCGTCCCGAAATGTCCCACAGCGTATCGCCTTTCTGAACGACATATCTGTCCGGGTGATCCTTCTTCAAGGCCAACGTATCGGCACTCACTTGAAAAGCAAACAATGCAGACATCAAAAAAATCGAGATATAACGTGGTTTCATAATCATCCCTGTCCCCGTTTATGCCGGACGGCTGTTATTTTCGACGCCAGCCGACTAAAATCAGGCTGACAGTTACGATATGTGAGTATTAATTAATTATATGGCTACTCTGGACGTTTTACGTTTTCCTGATGAACGGTTGCGAAAAATTGCTACACCGATCGAAAAAATCACTTCAGACCTTGAGCATATCATAGAGGATATGTTTGAAACTATGTATCTGGAAGAAGGGATTGGGCTGGCTGCGACACAGGTCAACATTCACAAGCGGCTTGTAGTCGTTGATACTTCAGAAAATCGCGATCAACCGATGGTTTTTATTAATCCGGAACTGATCGAAAAACGTGGTGAAACAGGAATTGAAGAAGGGTGTCTGTCTGTACCAGAATGCCGGGCTTTTGTACCACGAGCCGAATGGATCAAGGTTCGGGCATTGGATCGTCACGGAGAACCGTTTGAAATAGAAGCCGATGGTTTACTGGCTATCTGTTTACAACATGAGATGGATCATTTAGTCGGCAAACTATTTGTTGATTACCTGTCACCACTGAAACGGCAGCGTATCCGGCAAAAACTGGAAAAACTGGCGCGTAATGAACGTTAATCCTGATGGAATCACCTGTGCATAATCTTCGTATTGTATTTGCCGGAACACCTGATTTTGCAGCTAAACATTTGCAGGCATTGCTGAATGCTAATCTGCAGGTGGTTGCTGTTTATACGCAACCAGACAGACCTGCTGGCCGTGGAAACAAACTGACCCCTAGCCCGGTCAAAATATTAGCTGTTGAGCACAATATTCCTGTTTTCCAGCCTGAAAATTTCAAAAGTGCAGAAGCTCAGCAGGAGTTAGCAGCCTTAAAACCGGATTTGATGGTCGTCGTTGCCTATGGTCTGTTATTACCGCAACAAGTACTAGATACGCCACGGTTAGGCTGCATTAATGTGCATGGCTCCCTGTTGCCAGGCTGGCGCGGCGCGGCGCCCATTCAACGGGCTATCTGGGCCGGAGATCCGGAAACAGGGATCACTATCATGCAAATGGATGCGGGCTTAGATACCGGTGATATGTTGCATAAAATGGTATGCCCAATCACACCAGAAGATACCAGCGCGTCTTTATATGAAAAACTGGCGATAGATGGTCCTGAAGGCATGCTGTTTACTATTCAGCAGATAGCAGATGGCACCGCCAAACCTGAAAAACAAAATAACGAACTGGCGACCTATGCCAAAAAATTGAGTAAAGAAGAAGCATGCATTAACTGGCAGCAGGATGCCGCGTTTATTGAACGTTGTATCCGGGCTTTCAATCCATGGCCCGTCAGTTACTTCAAACTTGCCGATCTGAATATCAAAGTCTGGAAAGCAGAAGTATTGCCAAATACCGCTCAGCAATCTCCGGGAATGATCATTCAGGCAAGCAAAGCCGGGCTGGATATTGCAACCGGCAACGGTATGTTACGGATAAAACAACTGCAACTGCCAGGTAAAAAGGCCATGTCATTTGCCGATGTGTTGAATGCACGTCAGGATTTGTTCCTTCAAGGCAATATTCTGCCTTAATTATTCCGAGAATGGTAAGTTATGAAAATTCGGGCTACCGCAGCTAAAGTTATTTTTCAGGTGGTGGAGCAGGGCCAGTCCCTATCCTCTGCATTGCCCGTGGCACAGCAGTTGATCGCCGCCAAAGACCGGGCGTTATTACAGGAGATCTGCTACGGGACATTGCGCTGGCTGAACCGGCTGGAGTTTATTGCTGACCAGTTACTCGACCGGCAACTAAAGGGAAAACATCGTTCCCTGCATTATCTGATTCTGGCCGGCCTCTATCAGCTGTTTTATACCCGTATCCCGCCGCATGCTGTATTAGCAGAAACGGTAAATGCCTCCGGATTACTCAATGGCGACAGCTTCCGGAAATTAATTAATGGTGTACTGCGTAATGCTCAGCGTCAACAGGAAGAATTACTGCAGGCAGCTGACAAAAATGAACCTACCCGATTCAGCTATCCCCGCTGGTTACTGAAAAAGATCAAACAATCCTGCCAATATGGTTATGTATCGGTCTTGCAGGCAGGAAATGAATATCCTCCGATGTGGTTACGCGTCAATCTGAGTAAACAGTCACGGGACGAATATCAGCGACAGCTGGCAGCAGTGGAGATTCAAAGCACGCCTCATGCCAGTTGTGAATCTGCTTTGTTGCTGGAAAAAGCCTGTGACGTTAGCAAATTACCCGGTTTTGCTGATGGCGCCTGTTCAGTGCAGGACGCAGCGGCGCAGCATGCGGCCTGGTTACTGGATCCACAGCCAAACGAATTGATTCTGGATGCGTGCGCCGCACCGGGCGGAAAAACTGCGCATATACTGGAAAGACAGCCTGCACTCAAACAATTAGTTGCGGTAGACAGTGATGCTAACCGACTGTCAAGGGTTGCAGAAAATTTACAACGCATCCAATTAGAGGCTACGCTGATCAATGGCGATGCCAGTCATCCTGAGCAGTGGTGGCAAGGTCCGCAATTTGATCGCATATTATTAGATGCACCCTGCTCTGCTACCGGCGTGATCCGACGGCATCCGGATATTAAATGGTTACGCCGGCCGGAAGATATTGCAGAGTTGGCTCATTTACAGCACGACATTTTGAATGCCATGTGGCAACAATTAAAACCAGGTGGCACATTGCTGTATGCAACCTGTTCAATCTTATCTGACGAGAATAGCTCACAGATTAAGTCTTTCCTGGAGAGAACCGCTGATGCGATTCATGTTCCACTGAATGAAAAAGATACAGCACTACAGCCTGGCTGGCAGATTCATCCCGGAGAACAGCATATGGATGGCTTCTTCTACGCCAAATTGACTAAACAGGTGACGGTATGAAGATCATTATTGTCGGCGCCGGGCAGGTTGGTGGCACACTGGCAGAAAACCTGGTTGGGGAAAACAACGAAATCACACTGGTCGATACCGATGCGGTGCGATTACGCGAGTTACAGGATAAATATGATCTGCGAGTGATCTGCGGTCCCGGTTCATATCCGAGTGTATTACGGGAAGCCGGTGCTGATGATGCTGATATGCTGGTTGCAGTAACCAGCAGCGATGAATGCAACATGGTCGCCTGTCAAATAGCCTATTCGCTGTTTAATGTGCCGAATAAAGTAGCCCGCATTCGCTCTCATGCTTATTTGTCCGCCCGGGAAACCCTGTTTAAAGGCGAGGTTTTCCATATTGATCATCTGATCTCACCGGAACAGTTAGTCATTGAGTATATGCGCCGATTAATTGAGTACCCGGGAGCCCTGCAGGTCGCTGATTTTGCCGGCGGGCGTCTGGGACTGGTGGCAGTCAAAGCTTATTATGGCGGGCCATTAGTCGGCAATGCACTGGCCACACTGAAAGAGCATATGCCCAACATAGATACGCGTGTGGCGGCCATTTTCCGCCAGGGCCGCTCGATCCGTCCGCAGGGTACCACCATCATTGAGGCCGATGATGAAGTGTTCTTTGTGGCGGCTTCTGGTCATATCCGTGCTGTTATGTCTGAGTTACAACGACTGGAAAGCCCTTACCGCCGGATCATGATTGTCGGCGGCGGTAATGTCGGTGCCGGTCTTGCCCGTCAACTGGAAGGCCGCTACAGCGTAAAACTGATCGAACGGAATGCAGAACGCGCTGAAGTATTATCCGAGATGCTGGAGGAAACCATCGTCTTCTGTGGCGACTCTGCAGATCAGGAACTGTTACTGGAAGAACACATCGAACAAATCGATGTCTTTATTGCCGTCACCAATGATGATGAAGCCAATATCATGTCAGCCATGCTGGCGAAAAAACTGGGTGCCCGTAAAGCCATTGTGCTGATCCAGCGCAGTGCTTACGTCGATCTGGTTCAGGGTGGCACGATTGATATTGCTGTCTCTCCGCAACAAGCTACTATCTCGGCATTGCTGACTCACGTTCGCCGGGCCGATATTGCCAACGTATATTCGCTACGGCGCGGAGTTGCTGAAGCGATTGAGGCCATTGCGCATGGTGACGAACATACCTCTAAAGTAGTCGGACGTTCGATTGGTGAACTGAAGTTGCCACCGGGAGCCACTATCGGCGCCATAGTCCGGGGAGATGATGTTTTGATAGCGCATGACTCTACTGTTATCCAACAGGATGACCACGTGGTAATGTTTTTAGTCGATAAAAAACATATTCCCGAGGTTGAACGTCTATTTCAGCCAAGCCCGTTCTTCTTGTAGGTCGTATGATTAATTTTAAATCCATCACTTTCGTCATTGGTCTGACGCTGTCAAAACTGGCATTGTTTATGTGGCTGCCATTATTGATGGCTTTTTTCAGTGGTACGGCAGGCACGGCGGAGTTTTTGGCTGCTGCGGTATTAACGCATATTGTTTCGTTGCTGTTCATCAGACTTGGCTATCAGCAGGCTTTTCGTCTGAGTGTCAGGGATATGTTCGTCATGACCAGTCTCATCTGGCTGGTCTCTTGTGCTTTCGCGACATTACCCTTCATATTCCTCAGCAAACTGAGTTTTACTGATGCCTATTTTGAAGCCATGTCAGGTTTGACAACCACAGGCTCAACCGTAATGCAGGGGCTGGACAAAATGCCACCGGCGATTCTGCTGTGGCGATCTTTGCTGCAATGGTTAGGCGGTATTGGTTTTATCGTTTTAGCTGTGGCCGTCTTACCCTATCTGAATGTCGGTGGCATGAAACTTTTCCAGATGGAATCGTCTGATAGATCAGAGAAAGATTCACCTCGTATGTCCAATGTTGCCCGCAACATTCTGATCGTCTACCTGATGCTGAGTCTCATTTGTTGCCTTGGCTATTGGTTTAGCGGAATGTCATTGTTTGATGCGATTAATCATGCCATGACAACATTAAGCACCGGGGGTTTTTCTACCCGGGATGCTTCAATGAGTGCGTTTTCCCCACAAGCACAATGGATAGCAAGTGGCTTCATGTTTCTCGGCGGCCTGCCGTTTATACTTTATGTGCAAAGTCTCCGGCGTCGTGAGGGATTAATCTTTCGTGACGCCCAGGTGCGGGGTTTTTTCTGGCTGGTCATCACCGCAAGTCTGATAATGAGTATTTGGCTCTGGCACTCTGACGTTTTCAGTTTTGAAGATGCATTACGGATTACAACCTTTAACGTTATATCCGTTCTTACCACAACAGGATATGGCCTGACCGACTTTGGCACATGGAGTTACATGACCTCAGTGTTGTTTGTATTTCTGATGCTGTTTGGCGCTTGTTCTGGATCAACTGCCGGTGGGCTGAAATTATTCCGTATCCAAATCGCCGGAGCATTATTTCAAAAACAGGCGCGTCAACTGATGCACCCGGCCGGTGTTTTTCCACAGAAATACAATGGTCGTCCGGTTAATGATGCGATTGTACGTTCCATTGTAGCTTTTGTTCTTGGTTATCTGACGGTCATCATTGTGAGTGCAATATTGCTCGGCATGCTCAATCTACCGCCTCTGGAAGCGATTAGTGGTGCCATTACTGCTGTTGGAAATGTGGGGCCGGGATTCGGTAGTACGATTGGTCCTTTGGGTAATTTCACCTCGCTACCGGATGCGGCCAAATGGATTTTATCGGCTGGAATGATGATGGGCCGCCTGGAAATACTGACGGTGGCAGTACTGCTCTTCCCTTCTTTCTGGAAGGACTAAAACAGCACACACACAAAAAAGCCACATCATCCGGATGTGGCTTTTTTCTAAAAGCAAATTTTATTCCGTACGAACCGTTGTCACCGGGATCTCAAGCCCAAGCAAGCCACACATCTGCTCTTCATCCCGAACCAGATCGGCCAGAGTAAATTCAGATAAAACGCCCATGAATGCGCGCATCGCTTTACGCATAATCGCCTGGAAACGACAACCAGGAGCTAACCGGCAGCCTTCCCGCTGACAGTCTAATAAGCAGCTGACATTTTCCATATCCGCGATCAGGTTACCCAGATTAATATCCCGGGCTGAACGAGCCAGACGAATACCACCATGTTTTCCACGAATGGTGTCAATGTAGCCTTTCATACCCAGTTGATGTACGATTTTAACGACATGATTACGAGAAATAGAAAACCGATCAGCCACTTCAGTAATCGTGGATAATTGTTGATCTGGTTGTAAAGCCAGAAAAACCAGCGTCCGTAACGCGTAATCCGTAAATAAAGTCAGCTGCATATACTATCTTTCTACTCACTCAGAATTCATCTCACCAGCACATACCAGGATGAGATAACAACGTTTAGATATGCGATAATACAGTGTGCTGTTCTTTTGCTTCTTGATAAAAGATCAATTTTTAGCAAAGTTATCCACATTTTTGTCGATTATCTGACAGCAATGACGGCCATCGACTATCCACCACCAACCTGAATAATTAACCTTGGTCAGCTATGTTACACATTGCGTTGTATGAACCTGAGATCCCGCCTAATACAGGCAATATTATTCGCCTCTGTGCCAATACCGGATATTTTTTACATTTGATCGAACCCATGGGATTCGCCTGGGATGACAAGCGGCTCCGGCGGGCAGGTCTGGACTATCACGAGTTTGCAGAGATCAAGCGCCACGCCAATTTTGAAAACTTCCTGAGCACGATAGGCAATGCACGAATCTTTGCCTGTACCACGAAAGGTAAAGCTTATCCTTCTGAGGCCGGTTTTATAGCAGGGGATGTATTGCTGTTTGGCCCGGAAACCCGCGGTTTGCCGATGTCGATCATTGAAAGTTTGCCTGAAGCGCAGCGCCTGAGAATTCCAATGCTGCCTCAAAGTCGCAGCATGAATCTCTCGAATGCGGTATCTGTGTTCGTCTATGAAAGCTGGCGTCAGCTGGGTTTTCCCGGTGCAGTCTAGACGGAGAATACAGTGAGCCAGACCATCTCCGGCTCACTGTGAGACAAATTACAGCCAGTTTCCGTTACGGATCACGCCGACTGCCAGCCCTTCGATACTTAAATTTTCCTGCGTCAGATCGACAACAATCGGCTGTAACTCTTCGTTTTCCGGCAATAACTGTACGATATGACCTTTACGCTCGAACCGTTTAACCGTCACTTCGTCGTCACCCACCCGGGCGACAACAACCTGCCCATTGTTTGCCTGGGTTGTCTTATGAACCGCCAGCAAGTCACCATCCAGAATACCGATGTTTTTCATACTCATACCATGCACCCGCAACAGAAAATCTGCCCGGGGATGGAACAATGAACCATCGATCTGGTAATGAGTTTCGATATGCTGCTGTGCCAGGATTGGCTCTCCGGCCGCAACCCGCCCGATCAGAGGCAATCCTTCGTCTTCTTCAGGCTCATCAGTCAGTAGCTGAATGCCGCGGGAAGTGCCAGGCATCATACGGATAACACCTTTACGGGCTAATGCCTTCAGATGTTCTTCCGCCGCATTCGCAGATTTAAAACCAAGCTCGGAAGCAATTTCAGCGCGTGTCGGCGGCATACCTGTTTGTTGTACCGCAGAACGAATGAGAGCCAGCACTTCGGCTTGGCGTGGGGTAAGTTGCTTCATGAGATAAGCCTGTGTTTTTATACAGATAACTGTGAGTATATACAGTTATCTGTATAAAAACAAAGAGTGATCATGAAACTTTAGCGTCAGCAGGCCAGCATGATCCCGGCAAAAATCAGCATCCCGACCCAGTTATTATTCAGGAATGCACGAAAACAGGCATCTCGCTGCCGGTGACGGATCAGCCACTGTTGATAAATAAACAGCCCTGCCGCCAGTAACAGAGAGAAGTAATAACTCACTGTAAGCTGCTCCAGCCAGCCGATGATTGCCAGCAGGGTCAGCGTGCCCAGTTGCAGCAGAGCGATATACAGCCGATCATTCTGTCCGAAAAGAATGGCGGTCGATTTCACGCCAATCTTCAGATCATCATCGCGATCGACCATGGCGTACATAGTGTCATAGGCGATAGTCCACACCAGGTTCGCCAGGAACAGCAGCCAGGTGGTAACCGTTAGTTGTCCGACGACCGCCCCGTATGCCATCGGTATTGCCCATGAAAAAGCCATTCCCAGCACCACCTGAGGCAATGAGGTGACACGCTTCATGAAAGGATAAATTGCCGCCAGCAGCAACCCGCCAACCGAGAGATAAATCGTGAACTGATTCAGTTGCCAGACCAGAACAAATGCGATCAACACCAGTAACAGGAAAAACAGCAGCGCCCGGACAGCCGTAAGGCGACCGGCGGGTAAAGGCCGGGAAGCGGTTCTTTTGACATAACCGTCAAACTTGCGATCGGCATAATCATTGATAACACAGCCGGCAGAACGCATGACGAAAACGCCGGCGGTAAAAATAAGCAGCAATGAAAAAGACGGAACTCCGGCAGATGCCAGCCACAGCGCCCACAATGTCGGCCATAACAACAATAATGTGCCGATAGGTTTATCCAGCCGGGCTAATTGCCAGTATGGCTGCCATTGTGCGGGTATCACCGACATCATGTTTACACTCCATACATCGGGTGTTCAGGAAGAAATACTTCTGTCAGCAACAGCCGGCAGGAGCGGAACTGTAACTCACACCGTCGCCCCCAGAGAGGCCGGGTCTGGATACATCCCCAACGTGGCAGCATCTGGCAGAATTCAGCACTTGTCGCAAAATCAGCTATGTCAAAGCATCGGACATTACTCTGCTCTTCCGCAAACAGCAGTTGTCCCAGTGGCTGAGTTGACCAGTTCAGCAATTCGGACTCTTTCTGAAGCTGACAGGCATCAACCTGGGTCAGCCCCCAAATCCAGGGACGTTCTCCGTCAGATAACAGTACCTGACGCACCAGTTGGGATGTATCCTGATCTTTTGACTGCCAGCCTGCAGTCAGTAATTGCAATGACAAAGTATTGGTGTGTTGCTGCAATCTTGCCGTTAACGAACCGGGATCCAGCAGCCAGTCAGTCTGTTTTTTTTCCAGCATGAGCGCTGAAGCAGAAGACCAGCCAAGATCATCTAAACTGCTGACATGGAGCAATGGCGCTCGTTGTTGCGGAGCAATCTTGCCTGACGAGCTGGCGTTTGCCTTGAGCAATTGACTAACCACCAAATTTAACCGTTGATCTGAACAAACCCGTTATACCCTATTTTTCATCTGATCCTGAAATCATTACTAATTACATCATGATCAACAATGAAATGGGATATGTCCGTATCAAAATTGAGTTGACCGTTAAGCCGGGCCGGAAATAGTCCGGTGACTGTCCCGCCATCCCTGTATCAACCCGACCAGTAAACCACCCAGATGAGCCAGATTAGCGGTATTGAATCCTAATAGATTGGTAAACCCCAGCACCAGCCAGACGAGCATAAAAATAAACAGGCCATTCGAAACAGTGACTTGTGAGGGGTCTTCTGAGTTCCGTTCCCGCAGCCATAGATAACCAAGCAGAGCGTAGGTGACACCTGACATGCCGCCAAATAATGAACCGGAAACCATAGCCTGTAAGACATTCGGGATCAGTGCGCCGGAAATCAGCACAATAGCCAGCTTGATAACACCATACCGCTGTTCTGTGCGTCCGCCGAGATACCACCACCAGGCAAGATTGAATACCAGATGCAGAACAGAAAAGTGCAGAAACACCGGTGTGAACAACCGCCAGATTTGACCACGTTGCCACGGCCATTCAAAAGTCAGTAGGGACTCTACCGGGATAGTTAACCAATACAGCAGGAACACAGCGATCATTAAGAATGACACCACCAGCATCAGCGGTTGCGCCTGCAGCATTAACTCTGTCATTAAGCTGGAATCGGTAGCTGATCGCCAGGTCGCCGGCTTTTCCTGTTGCCAGGCGGCCTCCCGGTACCGGGGATGATGGGGTTCAAGGATAAAGCGCTGCACTTCCCTCTCGGCAGCAGAGGTTTTCGTCTCATCCAGCAGCCAAACTGAGATACCTGTTTCAGAGCTTTGTACCTGACAAGGCATATTCTGCGTTTGCAGATAATCCGCCAGCATCTGAGCCAGATGCGGATCATTCAATTGGATCAGCTGAATCATACTGTTGCCGTATAGGGATATACGTGCCGCCAGCCTTCGAAACCGCCATCAATACTGTAGACTTTTTCATACCCGATACTGGTCAGATAATTAGCAACTCCCTGGCTGCTATTACCGTGATAACACATAACCAGTACAGGCGTTTCTTTAGTGATCTGCTGCGTGAATTGCGGCAAGGTATCATTCGTCAGGTGAAAGGCACCAGTAACATGCGCGGCATTAAAGGATGAAGGATCCCGGATATCAGCCAGACACACGGATGGGAGTTGTAACAGCGCAGCGGCCTGTTGGATGGAAATGCGGGTAAACTGTGACATCACGGTCTCCTCAGAGGAATGAGCACAGTTTACCCGATTGTTACAGAAAAGATCTATTTTTGAAAATAATTAACCACCCAGATAGGCATTGCGTACTGCCGGGTTCGCAAGCAACGCAGCACCGGTATCTTCCAGTACGATACGCCCCGTTTCCAGAACGTAACCGCGATCCGCCAGTTTCAGCGCCTGATTTGCATTCTGCTCTACCAGGAAGATAGTCATACCGCGCTCTTCACGTAATTGCTGCACGATATCGAAAATCTGCTGGATCACCAGCGGAGCCAGCCCCAGTGAAGGTTCATCCAGAAACAGCAAACGTGGTTTACTCATCAAAGCGCGGCCAATCGCCAGCATCTGCTGTTCACCACCAGACATGGTACCGGCACGCTGGTTAATACGTTCTTTCAAACGAGGGAACAGATTGAACACTTCGTCCATCAACGCGACTTTTTCAGCTTTATCATTAATGAAGAACGCACCCATGCTCAGGTTCTCTTCCACGGTCAGACGGGAGAAAATACGACGACCTTCCGGCACAATCGCAATATCCCCACGCATGATGGTCGAGGTGGAATCCTGAGTAATGTCACGACCTTCGAAAATGATCTGACCTTGTGACGGTTTTGGATCACCACAAATGGTCATCAGCAGTGTAGTTTTACCCGCACCGTTCGCACCAATCAGTGAAACGATTTCACCCTTTTTGATATGTACGCTGACATCAGTTAATGCCGCGATCTTACCGTAGAAGGTAGAGACGTTTTTTACTTCTAACATCGGCTATCTCCTATGACTCGCCCAGATAGGCCTTGATCACGGCCGGATTATCACGCACTTCTGCCGGTTTCCCGTCAGCCAAAGGTGTTCCCTGATTCACCACGAAAATATGGTCGGAAATATCCATAACCAGCTTCATATCGTGTTCAATCAGTAATACAGATACATCAAACTGATCTCGCAACTGACGGATCAGATTATTCAGATCTTCTGTTTCTTTCGGGTTCAGACCGGCAGCCGGTTCATCCAGCATCAGGATCTTTGGCTGAGTACACATACAACGTGCAATTTCCAGGCGACGTTGCTGACCATAAGCCAGATTACCCGCAGAACGGTTCGACAGATCGGTCAGACCGATGGTGTCCAGCCAGAACTTTGCCCGTTCCAGCGCTTCACGTTCAGAACGACGGAATGCCGGGGTTTTCAGTAAACCTGCGATGAAATTGGTATTCATGTGGCGGTGCTGAGCCACCAGCAGGTTTTCCAGTACGGTCATCTCTTTAAACAGACGCACGTGCTGGAAGGTACGGACCACCCCTTTACGGGCAATCTCGTGACCAGGCAAACCCTGAATTTCCTCACCGCGGAAACGAATGATGCCGTTCGTTGGTTTATAGAATCCGGTCAGACAGTTAAATACGGTGGTCTTACCGGCACCATTCGGACCGATAATCGAGACAATTTCTTTCTCTTTCAGCTGCAGTTTCACACCGTTAACCGCCAGCAAACCGCCGAAACGCATGGACAGATCGGAGACTTCTAATAACTTACTCATTTCGGCAACTCCACATGATGACGAGTCATTGGCACCAGACCCTGTGGACGCCACAACATCATAACCACCATCAGCAGACCAAACATCAGCATCCGGTATTCATTAAAGGCTCGCAATTCTGGCAATACGGTCATGATAATTGCTGCCAGCACAACACCGGCCAGTGAGCCCATTCCGCCCAATACCACAATCGCCAGAATGATGGCCGATTCAATAAAGGTAAATGATTCCGGACTGATAAAACCCTGACGGGCGGCGAAGAAACTACCGGCAAAACCGGCAAACGCCGCGCCGATGGAGAATGCGGTCAACTTAATAATTGTTGGATTCAGCCCCAGTGAACGACAGGCAATTTCATCATCACGTAACGCTTCCCAGGCCCGGCCCAGCGGCATACGCAGCAGACGCTTGATAACCAGCAATGTCAGCAGCACCAATAAAACCGCCATCACATACAGGAAGATAATCTTGTAGTTAGCGTCATAGCTGATACCGAAAAATTCGTGGAAAGTACGACCACCATCTTCTGCACGACGGGAAAACTCCAGACCGAACAACGTTGGTTTCGGAATACCGGAAATACCGTTTGGCCCACCGGTAATGGTGGTCAGGTTATTCAGCATAATACGGATGATTTCACCAAAACCCAGCGTCACAATTGCCAGATAGTCACCGCGGAGCCGCAATACCGGGAAACCCAGCAGGAAACCAAACAGCGCAGCCATACCACCCGCTAGCGGCAGACATATCCAGAAGGACAAACCAAGATATTGGTTTAACAAGGCATAGGTATAAGCGCCAATTGCGTAGAAACCGACATATCCCAGATCCAGCAAGCCAGCCAGACCCACCTGGATATTCAGGCCAAGCCCCAGCATGACATAGATCAGGATCAGCGTACCCAGATCCAGCAAATTACGGGAGGCAAAACATGCTATCAGCAGAACGCCTGCCAGCAGCAACAATTGCAGGATCCGGTATAAACGCGGATTTCCGGTCGTGGTTGGCAGCGACAACACAGGAACACTTTCTTTCAGCGCAGAAAAACCGCCTGAGATTTGATCACGGAATAACTGGAACAGAAATACAACCACCACAGCCAGCGCAATCAGCGGACCATTTTCCTGCAAACGGCTAACGACGGTAATCCCCACGCCCTCTGTCTGCAGTTGGTAACAAAACAACCACAGCGTCAAAATCAGCGTCAGCAAACCGGCAACAGAGGCCTGTTTAAGATGCTTCATACTTTTTCCACCTCTGGACGACCTAAAATGCCGGTTGGCATCAGTAACAGAATGGCAATCAGCAGGCCGAACGCCACCACATCTTTATATTCAGAACTTAAGTACGCAGAGGTCAGTGCCTCGGTCACCCCAAGGATCAGACCACCAATCATGGCACCAGGGATAGAACCGATGCCACCCAATACCGCTGCGGTAAAGGCTTTCAGGCCAGCCATAAAGCCCAGAGATGGATTGATCACACCGTAATAGAGTCCGAGCAGGATCCCGGCAATCGACGCCAGCGCGGCACCAATGACGAACGTCAGTGCAATCACACTGTTGGTATCAATACCCAGCAGGTTGGCCATTTTGATATCTTCGGCACAGGCACGGCAGGCGCGCCCCATACGGGAGCGGGAAATAAATTTCGATAATCCATACATAGAAATGAAGGTCACCACAAAGATGATGATCTGCATATAAGAAAGGCTGGCTGCATTACCCGGACCAAACTCAATTCCGCCCTGCACCAGTGAAGGCATGGCAATATCACGCGAACCTTGCGCAAAACGGACCAGGTTCTGCAGAAAAATCGACATACCAATCGCAGAAATCAGCGGAATAAGGCGGTTACTGCCGCGCAACGGGCGGTAGGCTACACGCTCAATACTCCAGCCATAGCAACTGGTAATCAGGATAGAGACGATAAATGCAGCACCCATCAGCAGGACTGAACTGTCGATACCCATCATCATCAGCGCCGTTATGACCATAAAGCCAATATAGGAGCCGATCATATAGACTTCGCCGTGGGCAAAGTTAATCATGCCGATGATGCCGTACACCATCGTATAGCCAATCGCTATCAGCGCGTAGGTGCTGCCGATAGTCAAGCCATTCAGCAACTGCTGAATAAAGTAAAAAATCTGTTCTGACATATACCGTTGTTCCTGAGCGATCCGCGAAGGACGTGGATCAGCGCGGAAAGAAAAGTGACTGACCCGATAAATAAAAAGCAGGGCCGTAATAACAGCCCCGCTTTATAGTTTAGCGGATATTTATTGCAGAACGCTGGATGTACCATCCGCGTGCCACTGATAGACACCAAATTTAAAGTTTTTCAGATCGCCGGATGCAGACCACTCCAGTGGACCCATCACAGTGTCGACCTTATTAGCACGCAGATAATCAGCGATATCTGCTGGTTCTTCACCAGCTGCATTGAGACCTGCAGCCAGAGACTGAACTGCTGCATACGTGGTCCATACAAACGGGCCAGAGTAATCCTGCTTCTTCGCTTTGAATGCCTCTACGATTTTGGCGTTAGCCGGATCTTCATCGTATTTTTTCAGCATGGTCACATACATGCCTTCTGACGCTTTACCCGCGATAGCAGAGATATCTTTGTTACCTACACCTTCTGGTCCCATATATTTAGCAGTGAACCCTTTTTCGGCAGACTGACGCAGGATCAGACCCAGTTCCGGGTGATAACCACCGTAGTATACGAAGTCAACGTTCAGTTTTTTCAGTTTCGCAATCAGAGCAGAAAAGTCTTTATCACCGGCAGTAACACCTTCGAAATCAACGACGTTCGCACCGTTTTTCTTCAGTGTTTCATATACGGAAGTAGCAATGCCTTCACCGTACTGTTTCTTATCATGAATAACAGCGATAGTTTTTGGCTTGATCACGGAAGTGATGTAGTTTGCCGCGGTTGGGCCCTGGTCACTGTCCAGACCAGTAGTACGTAATACCAGTTGGTAATCACGCTGAGTAATTTTCGGTGCAGTCGCCGCCGGCGTGATCATCAGAATACCTTCATCTTCATAAACATCAGAGGATGGTAAGGTACTGTCAGAGCACAGATGACCAATCACATATTTCACACCGTCGTTAACTACTTTGTTAGCAACCGCAACAGCCTGTTTTGGATCGCAGGCGTCATCATATTTGATCGCTTCCAGCTTTTTACCCTTGATGCCACCAGCAGCGTTAATCTGCTCAACTGCCATCAGGCCACCAGTAAATTCCATGTCACCATACTGTGCAACAGGACCCGTTACCGGCCCGGCAATACCCACTTTGATGGTTTCTTCAGCCATCGCAGAAGCAGTACCGAACAGTGCTGTCGATACCGCAGCAGCCACAATCAGTTTTGACATTTTTTTCATGCAGATTCCCTCGATTATTGGACACAAAGTCCATTTGGGCCTTTTTTATTCACAACCGGAATAGTTTTACCGCTTTCTATCACTGCCATATGGCGAAAGACAAGAGCGGGAGTGAAAAATATTCTTTGGTAAAACAGAGCTCTTACAACATAGATCGTTGCTATAAATTGCAAAAATAGAGCCAGAATTAGCATTAATCACCAAAACTAGACGAATATACCACAATTGTAAAAATATCCAGTTTTATTAACTAAAGTGAAAAACGAGATATCCATCTGCTCAGCAGAGTATATTTTTATCAATTCCGCTGTTTCCTGCTGTATTGCTCTAATATGAAGCAATACCGTAAAGTGAGTGCACCAACAAACGCTGCTTGCCAGCATGATCGGTTTTTCTGATACTGTCGCCCAAACTCTCTGCCGGTCGCTCTCTATGCGTTTACTTTATACTTTTCTCATTTATTTGTTGCTGCCGGTAATCTTATTTCTGCTTTATCGCCCTCAACGAGGCAAACCGGGTTTTGGCTCCCGCTGGAAAGAACACTTTGGCTTCGTAACCGCACCAAATGCCCGCTTTCCGCTCTGGATCCACGCGGTCAGCGTTGGTGAAACGATTGCGGTAACGCCTCTAATCAAAGCGTTAAAACAACAACATCCGGATTTGCCAATCCTGCTAACCACCACCACCCGTACCGGTGCCGATCAGGCGGCACGACTGGGAGATCTGGTTGAACATCGATACGCACCGCTGGATTATCCCGGTGCCGTTGCCCGTTTTCTGCAACAGATCAAGCCCCGGGCGTTGCTCATCATGGAAACAGAATTATGGCCAAACTTATTAGCCAGCTGTGGCCACCGGAAAATACCGGTCGTGATCCTGAATGCGCGCTTGTCCGAACGTTCCTGCCAGCGTTATCAGCATATACGCCATTTCTTTCAGCAAATGAGCCATTCGCTAACGTTGCTCCTGTGTCAGCATCATGAGGATGCCGCACGCTTTAAACGCTTAGGCGTTGCCGAACAGCAAATTGCCGTCACAGGTTCGATTAAATTTGATATCCAGTTGGATCAAAAGCAAATTGAAGCCGGTGAGCAATATCGTCAGGAATTAAATCATCGTCCGGTCTGGATCGCAGCCAGTACCCACAAAGGTGAAGACGAATTGATCCTCCGGGCGCATCGGCAGATCCTGCAGCAGATACCAGACACTTTGCTGCTTCTGGTTCCCCGTCATCCGGAGCGATTCACTGATGTGGCTCAGCTTTGCCAGAATCAGGGCTTCACACTCTGTCGTCGCAGTGAACAACGCACGGCCACGTCAGATGAAAATATATTGCTGGGCGACAGCATGGGCGAAATGGCTTATTACTTCCAGATCGCCGATCTGGCCTTTATGGGGGGCAGCCTCGTTCCGGTTGGCGGGCATAATTTGCTGGAACCGGCAGCGCTGGCCAAACCAACACTGATCGGTCCTCATTTCTTTAATTTCAATGATATAACCAGACAACTCGTAGAGAAAAAAGCCTGTTACATCATTCAGAATGACGATGAGCTGGCAAGAAACGTGATCACATTACTCCGCTCAGAGGAGCAACGGTTGGAGATGGGTATGGTTGGATTTGATGTGGTTGCCGCTAATCAGGGCGCAATAGCCAAGAGTCTCGCGGCAATAAGCAAAATCGTGCAATAAAATCAGCGATAGGAGTGATACGCGACCAGCAGATTTTGCCAGTCATCCGTCTGCCAGTGAAACAGCGGATGCAATGCCGATTCTTTTTGCAGTGAGCGTAACAACCGTGCCAGATTTTTGGTCTGCCAACGCCCCGGACGGCGGATGGCTCCCTTATCAAAATCAATCAGCCAGATCTTCCCGTTGGCATCACGTAAAATATTGTGTGCGTTCAAATCCGAATGATAAACACCGGCCTGATGGAACTGCGCCAGCACTTGTCCAATCTGCTGCCAGGTCTCCCGGGATAATGCCTCCCGCTTGAGGATCTGAACCAGATCTTCGGCTTCCGGAATACGTTCAATCAGGATGTCTGCCTGATAATACCAGCGCTGGCGCACCATCCGGGCAGCCACTGGTCGCGGCACGGGTAATTCATCCTCCACCAGCCTTTGCAGCAGATTAAATTCCGCAAACGCACGCGAAGAACTCAGACCGGTATAAAAAAACTGATCCGGAATATAACGGCCGATCAGGCCGCCACGCCAGTAATGACGCAGAACCCAGTGAGCCGAGTGATGCTGAAGAAACCAGGTTACGCCCCGGCCATGGGATTTCCCGGTGATCGCATTTTGCTGCTGCCAGTATTCAGCCGAAAAGTAATCCGGTGTGAAATCAGGTGCCAGCAAAGGGTCAAAACAACAAATTTGTCCGGCACTTTTCAGAATACGGGAAGCAGTCATGGAATAGCTCTCAGCGAAATGAACGCGCAATTCTACCCGCGTCGGCGTAACTTTGCATATCGGCCATATTATTCCGCATGCAAGGCACGCAGAACTTGCTGCAGGGTATCTCTGGCCGGCGCTCCGCCATCGGCCAGGACCGCTTTTTGCGCCCAGACAAACGCTTCTGCCGGCTCACCGCTCTCCAGTAAAGTCTGAGCCAGATTGTTGGCTGCTACCGCAGATGACGGATGCTGAATTGCGGCCCGCTGAAACCATTGTCGGGCAAGCAACAGATCCTGCTGCTGGTATGCGGCTAACCCTAAACCGATCAATGCAGTCAGGTTGTCTGGCCAGCGCTGCAATGCGGTCTGGTAGGCGGATTGAGCAATAGCTGAACCCGATGTCTTCTCTAAATCCAGTACGGCCTGAAGATAACGATCTTCCTGTGCTGACGCTGGCGGTAATTGCACCGGAGAAAGCGCCAATAACCCCCAGCGGCCGCCGCGCTGCCAGAGATTGTCAAATTGAGTGAATGTCCAGCGCTGATTCGCCAGAGAACCGGAATGCAGAATGATCTCCTGATGCGATAAATCATAACCGGTGACCACCGCATAATGCCATTTCGGATACCAGTTAAATGCCAGATTTAACAGCACAATTACTGGTCGACCTTCATCGATTTCTGCCAGTAATGCAGGCAACTCAGGTTTGATTTCATACGCCAGATAGCCCTGCCGGCGGACACTGGCTTTCAGCTCGGCCTGTAACGAACCGCCTCTGGCTGGCAGCAGCATTTCCTGAGCCAAATCCGATACTGACACCGTCTTATTTTGTTCTGCCAGCACCATTGCCAGAGCCGAAGGGCCACAATATGCGTCATCCTGCTGAATAAATGGCACCGATAACTGTTTATACGAAGAGCTAACGGCTGAAGCGGAGATAACAGGACGCTGCGCACAGGCAGATAAAAATAAAAAGCCCACCAGCAGGAGGGCTTGAATTATTAACCGCATAACTCAGCGAACAGAACGCGTGAACGGGAATACTTTGGTTAAACCAAGAATGTCCGTCACCAGTAAGAGAACAAATACAAATACCACTGCACCCAGTACAGCATTACCCGCAGCAGGTAATTGATCAATTTTATCGGATAACTGATTAATCTCGTCATCACTCATCGCGGCAACACGTTGCTGAACCAGCGCAATGTCCACGCCCTGAGCGGCGATGTGTTTCGCAACATCTTCTCTGGCCAGGAATTGCATCACCTGAGTACGTTCACTGGTCTGATGTACAGACATTGTTTCCTGTGCCGACATCATAGATGCTTTAGCAGGTAACGAGAGTGCCAATAATGAAACGACCAGCAAACGAGCCATTACACCCCAAAATGCAGACATACCATATCCCCTTTGTGTTTTTTTACTGTATGTATAATAACAACTTGATATTTTAGTGTTACGCAGCATATCCATTGCAGTATCTAAACACCAGATATCGCCTTTATAATAATAAACATTAATGTCTCTTGAGCGAAATTTTCATGCGCCAGAAAGTCGTTTTCCCCGGAACGTTTGATCCATTGACCAGTGGTCATTTCGACCTGATCAACCGGGCATCCATCTTATTTGATGAAGTCATTCTGGCTGTGGCAGCCAGTCCGGGTAAACGTCCGCTATTTTCACTGGAGGAGCGGCTCGCTCTGGCAAAAGAGGTCTGTCAGTCACTGCCTAATGTCACTATTACCGGATTCAGTAACCTGCTGATTGACTTCATGAAAGAACAACAGGCAACTATCCTGCTGCGGGGCATCCGGACTGGCAGTGATTTTGAATATGAATCACAGCTGGCGGCGATGTACCGCCGCATGATGCCGGAAATGGAAATCATATTCCTGCCGCCGGCGGAACAATACGCCTTTGTTTCCTCCACGCTGGTCAGGGAAATTGCACTGCACGGTGGCGATGCGGGTCAGTTTGTTACGCCTAATGTTGCTGAGGCAATCAAAGCAAAGCAATTACAGCTCGCTCAGTCATAACCTCCGGCAAACGGCTGACAAATCGGGCAATACACACTACTGCGCTGACCAAGGCGCAGTTCTTCCAATGGATGCGCACATACCGTGCAAGGTTGCCCTGCCCGACCGTATACCAGTAACTCCTGAACAAAATAACCGGGTTTACCATCAGTTCGCATGAAATCCCGTAACGTAGTGCCGCCTTGCGTGATCGCGCGGGCAAGCACTTTTTTCACGGCAGCAACTAAAGCCTGACTCTCTTCTGGTGTCAGCGAGTTCACTGCGCGTTTCGGGTGAATATGTGCCATAAAGAGCGCTTCATTGGCATAAATATTCCCAACACCCACAACAACACGGTTATCCATCAGCCACGGTTTAATCGCGCTGCGGGGTTTCCGGCTGCGTTGCCATAAATAATCGGCAGTAAACGCATCCGTTAATGGCTCCGGCCCCAGAGTCTTTAACAACGGGTGTTGATAAGGATCCTCAGCTGTCCACAATAAAGCACCAAATCGTCGCGGATCATGAAAGCGCAGCAATTTACCATTCGCTAATTCCAAATCCACATGATCATGTTTTTCTGCCGGCGTTCCGATTGGCAATATTCGCAAACGACCCGACATGCCCAGATGTAAAATCGCCGTTCCCAGTGTTGAACGCAGTAGCAAATATTTAGCTCTGCGTTCAATCTGTCGCAAAGGCTGCCCCTCAAGCAAACGGATCTCCGACGGAATGGGCCAGCGCAAACGGGGATGACGGATAACCACTCGCTCTACTACTATTCCCTCCATCCAGGGAGTAATACCTAATCGGCTGACTTCAACTTCTGGTAATTCCGGCATGCTGCATTCCTGAGCGTTAAACGATCTGATGACTTATTGTATTCCACAGTAACATTCAGCATATACGGAGCAGATTGCGATTCAGATCGTTCTTCATCGGCAGTAATACTTGTCGAAATTCGGAGCTGTGACTAAGTTAAACAGATAAAAGTGATAGATGGAGCAGACAAGATGACACCGCCACGCAGCGTCAGAATACAGGTTTACGGGATAGTTCAGGGCGTGGGCTTCCGTTACTTCACCCAGCAGGAAGCCAGCCGTCTCGGCCTGTGTGGCCGGGCGACAAACCTGTCTGATGGTTCCGTTGAAGTGCTCGCGCAGGGTGATGCACAGGCCGTGGAAAAATTGATCCACTGGCTGAAAACAGGTCCGAGAACAGCCAGTGTAGATTATATAGAAATCACCGAATTGGCAGCCGGCGCGGTGAATGCTTCTTCATTCCGCGCCTACTAGTTTTATCTTAATGTCGCACAGATTTTCCAGAGATCGGCCTGAACAGCCGCCGCGGTCACTTCCCGTCCGGCACCCGGCCCCTGCAGGATCAGCGGATTCGTACGATAAAAATCTGTTTCAATTGAGAAAATATTATCGCAAGGACGAAGGTTGGCAAACGGGTGTTCGGCTGAAAGCATATCCAAACCTACCCGGGCAGAACCATCCCGATCCAGTCTGGCAACATAGCGCAGTACCTTGCCACGAGCTTTCGCTTCATCAAAAGCCGCCACAATAGTCTTGTCCAGCTCGGTCAACCGCTCAAAAAATGCTTCCAGCGGGATATCTGCCAGCTCAACCGGCACCAGACTCTGCAAAGAGATATGATCCGGTTCCAGCTCCAGCCCTGCTTCGCGAGCCAGGATCAACAGCTTACGCCTTACATCATGCCCGGAGAGATCTTCCCGAGGATCCGGTTCAGTCAGACCATGCTGCCATGCCTGATCCACCAATTCAGAAAAAGGAACCGAACCATCATACTGCTGGAATAACCAGCTCAGGGTCCCGGAAAAAATACCGGAGATGCCATGAACCCGATCCCCCGATTCCAGCATCATGCGGATACAAGCCTGTACTGGCAAACCGGCACCAACGGTAGCGTTATACCGCCACTGTACCTGATGCTCAGCGAAGCTCTGCCGGACCCGCTGATAAAAGGCGCTTTCCGCCGCGCCCGCCAATTTGTTCGCTGTAATCAGGTGAGCACCGATCTGCGCAAACTCAGGATAATAACTGCTGACGGTCTCACTGGCGGTAAGATCGAGAATAATCAATTCGTCAAATGGGTGCTGCTCCAGTTGCACCAGCAATTCGGCCCAAATCACCGGCTGAGGATCAAAGCTATCCAGAACCTGCAGTGGATCAAGTCCGTCATCACTCAGAATGCCGCCCCGGGAATCAAATAATCCGTATAAGGTCAGTGTCAGCTGATGGGCCTGTTCAACATGATGCTTCTCTTTCGCCAGCAACTTCAGCCACTGACTGCCAATATTCCCTTTCCCTAATACGACCAGACCGACTCGTTTCGTCTGCAGAAACATAGCATGGTGCAGCGCGATCAACAGCGGCTCCAGAGTGATTTCACGTACAACGGCAACCAGACTCAAACCCTCAGGTGAGGTATAAATAAATTCCAGCGGCTGATCGACCAGTAAACGATAGAAGCGATGACATTGCTCCGCATTATCGCAAACACCCGTTCCAACCAGTCCAATCAGACTGAATCCATCGCGGCGAATGACTTCTTTGACATTTGCATGCTCTTGTTGCTGCAGCATGAATTGATACGCATCTGATACCATTTCCAGCGTATAAGCCAGCCGGACTATCCGGCGATCTTCCTGACATTTGCTGACCAATGGTGACAATTGCCGGGCGGCTAATAACTCTTCCAGGTGCGCAACCGCATCAACATAGTCACAGCCCGGTTGAATACGTAATTCAATTAAAGCAATCTGATCCAGCGAGGTCACAATCCGCGCGCCTTTCACCTGTGATTTACGGCGTAATATATGTGACGCACCCCCGTTAGGCGCATAACTTGAACGTAGCACCAGTTTTTGCTGACTGTGCAACAGCGGTTGTAACGTCCGTGAATGCAATACCGGCGCCCCTAATCTGGCCAGTTCATTGGCTTCGGTCAGTGACAAACGCTCCAGCAATTTCGCATCTTTTACGCAACGCGGATCTGCACTATATACGCCAGCGACATCACTCCAGATAGCCGTCGATTCTGCATCGGCCAAGGCTCCCAGCAATGTAGCGGAATAGTCAGAACCATTGCGGCCCAACAATAATGTCCGCCCCTCACTGTCTGCGGCAATAAATCCGGTAACAACAACCCGTTGCTCACCTGTACCCGCCAGGACTTCACGTAGCTTTTCACGGGACAATAGCTCATTGACCCGGGCCAGTGCCCCCTCTTCAGCCGAAAGAAAACGACGCGCATCCAGCCAGGCAGCCGGATTGCCACGTTCCGTTAACAGTGCTGCCAGCAGACGAGCGGACCATACTTCACCGTTAGCTAATATTCCGTTACGTTCATAACGATCATAACTACGCTTCAATACACCGGTTATTGTATCTATATCTTCCATCAGCTGTAACGACAGCGCCTGACGAGCCGGCCCATCCAATACATCTTCGATGAGACTTAATTGATAGCTTCGCAATCCATTCAGTGCCGCAACAACAGCATCATCGCCTGCTTCGCTCAGTTCCAGTACCTGCAGTAAACGATTCGTGGTTTTCCCTGCGGCAGAAACTACGATTAAAGCCCGCGGATCCGACTCCTGTTCGATTAATCCGGCGACACGGCGATAACAATTCGGATCAGCCAGGCTACTTCCACCAAATTTATGTACCTGTCGTCCTGGCAGGTGACCCGTTGCAGTATGCGGCATACTTCATTACCCCTTAATGCAGCCCCTTCGTGCTGTATTGATCATTTTTGTTCTACTTGCTGGCAACACAAGCGAAAGCCTGTTCCAAATCGGCCAGCAGATCGGTGATATGCTCAATCCCGACAGATAAACGTAATAACTGATCCGAAATGCCCGCCACACGCCGGGCTTCCGGATCCATTCCTGCGTGAGTCATACTGGCCGGATGAGCTACCAGACTTTCTACTCCACCTAATGACTCTGCCAGACAAAACAACTGCAAACCACCCAAAAATTGCTTTAACTGTTCGATATCAAAATCAACTTCAAAGCTCAGCATGGCACCAAAACCTTTTTGTTGCCGCTTTGCAATCTCATGCCCCGGATGATCAGGTAAACCCGGATGATAAATTTTAGTCACCTGTGGTTTTTGCTGCAGATATGCCAGAATAGCGGCGGCATTTTCCTGATGCGCACGCATACGTGGTGCTAATGTTCGCAGACCACGCAAGGTCAGATAAGCATCAAAAGCACCACCGGTATGACCCAGACAATTACCCCACCAAGCCAGTTTTTCGTGTAATTCGGTTTCTTTCGCAATAACAGCTCCGCCAACGACATCGGAGTGACCATTTATATATTTAGTTGTCGAGTGCACAACAATATCAGCACCTAATGCCAGGGGTTGCTGCAGTAACGGCGACAGGAAGGTATTATCAACCGCCACCAAAGCCCCGACTGCATGCGCCTGCTGGCAAATAGCCGCAATATCAACCACGCGGAGCAATGGATTAGATGGCGTCTCAATCCATACCAGTTTCGGCTTTTGTGCTAAAGCCTGTGCTAATGCTTCCGGATCAGTTTGGTCAACAAACAACACGCGGTAAGAACCCTTAGCGGCAACATGCTGAAATAACCGATAAGTCCCGCCATAACAATCATGTGGCGCGACCAGCAAATCATCCGCAGATAACAGTGCGGTTACTAGGTTAATAGCGCCCATGCCACTCCCGGTGAAAACGGCACCTGCCCCCCCCTCAAGTGCAGCCAACGCACCAGCCAAGGTGCTACGGGTTGGATTACCGGAACGACTATAGTCAAATTCTCTTTTTTCACCAAAGCCAGCAAACGTGTAATTAGTTGACAAATAAATAGGCGGGACTACAGCACCGAATTGTGTATCGACAGCAATTCCCGATTTGACAGCATATGTTTCCTGTTGGTAATCCGACATGACTAGTTCCTTGATGGCCGCTCGTTGTATCACGGTAACCCACCACCAATAAGACGTCAACACTTCTGGACGTCTACATGGCTTTGCCTATGGATTGCCATTACAGCCCATACGGGTTACTATGCTGAAGAGTGGATGAAATGACAGGTGTGAAATGAAAACGGCGTGGAATGGCGAATATATCAGTCCATATGCAGAACATGGCAAGAAAAGTGAACAGGTTAAAAAAATCACTGTATCCATTCCTCTGAAAGTATTAAAAATACTGACAGATGAACGGACTCGCCGTCAGATAAATAACCTGCGGCATGCAACTAACAGTGAACTACTCTGCGAAGCTTTTTTACATGCTTACACTGGGCAACCACTACCAGCAGACGACGATCTTCGCAAAGACTATCCGGATGATATCCCGCTGGCCGTGCAGCAACTCATGGCGGAAATGGGTAAGCCGATTGAAAAATACGATGAGTAATTACTGATTATCTCTCAATAATCCAGCTCTTCCGGAGATATATCCACCAGATCAATCTCCGGGATCATGTCTTCATGCCCGATGCGGCTATACACCAGCATATCGTCCAGATGTCCCTGCGTACGGCACGCATTTTGTAATGTGGCCTCAAGTCTGAAACCGGCACGCTCCGCTACAGCACGGCTTTTGTCATTACTGGCTGCGGTACGAATCTCTAGCCTTGTCGCATGCAAATGAATAAATGCATAGTCAGCCAGCAGCAAAACAGCTTCTGTAATATAGCCTTTCCCTGTTGCGGATTGCCGGACCCAATAACCTATTTCGTAATAGGGAACAGAGACATCCCTGACATGCAGACTGATGCTTCCCACTAACGCCTGATCTTCCCGTCGCACAATCATAAAACGTAATTCATGTTCTTTACGTTCGAACTGCTCTTTCGCCACATTCATTGTAGCGGTCACAGTCAGCAGAGATGGGTCTGGTTCTGCCCAATCTAAAAATAATTGATGTAATTCATAACTTTCAGATAAAGCAAGACGCAGTGGTTCAACCCATTCAAGCGATGGGGGCTTTAACTCAATTCGGGAAGAGATCAGCATCGAATCCTTTAGATCACTGGCAATAGATAACTAAAAACGAACCATGAATTTCTGCTTAAAAAACAGGAAGATAATCCCGGTTGCTCATTATGGTTACAGTATAGCAGAGGAAGGATCAGATCATAAGATGAGAAGAAAGGATATGGCAATCAGACTATAGTCTGAAAAAATAAAGCCGGGAAACCCCGGCCTTATTTTATTCTTCGGTAACTGCTTCAGCATCTACCGGACGACCAACCAGCTCAATATAAGCCATTGGTGCATTATCACCAGCGCGGAAACCGCATTTCAGAATGCGAGTGTAACCACCTGGGCGACCTTGAAAACGTGGGCCAAGTTCAGTAAACAGTTTACCAACAACATCTCTGTCACGGGTACGAGCAAATGCCAGACGGCGATTTGCAACACTGTCACTCTTAGCAAGAGTAATCAAGGGCTCAACTACACGACGTAGCTCCTTTGCTTTAGGCAAAGTCGTCTTGATGATCTCATGACGAACAAGGGAGCTGGCCATGTTGCGGAACATAGCCTGACGGTGGCTAGCATTCCGGTTCAGTTGACGACCACTCAAACGATGGCGCATGACCTTATCCTTCTAACAAAATCGGTAGAACCTGCGATCTGGATTAATTATCAGCCAGACTTGCCGGTGGCCAGTTCTCAAGGCGCATGCCCAGAGACAGACCGCGGGAAGCCAGTACGTCTTTGATTTCGGTCAAAGACTTCTTACCCAGGTTAGGAGTCTTCAGCAACTCAACCTCGGTACGTTGTACCAGATCACCAATATAATGGATTGCTTCTGCTTTCAGGCAGTTCGCAGAACGAACTGTCAATTCCAGATCATCAACAGGACGCAGCAGGATCGGATCGAACTCCGGCTTGTCTTCTTTCTTCTCCGGAACGGAAACATCACGCAAATCAACGAAGGCATCCAATTGTTCAGCCAAAATAGTGGCTGCACGACGAATGGCTTCTTCCGGATCCAGCGTGCCGTTGGTTTCCATATCGATAACCAACTTATCCAAATCAGTACGTTGTTCCACACGAGCGGCTTCAACATTATAGGCAATACGCACTACAGGGCTGAACGCAGCATCCAGTAACAAACGACCAATAGGACGATCTTCATCATCTGTATGTAAACGAGCTGATGCCGGAACATAGCCGCGACCACGTTGAACACGCAGACGCATACTAATTTCAGCATTAGCACCGGTCAGATGACAAATCACATGCTCCGGATTGACAATGACAACATCATCACCATGGATGATATCACCTGCCGTGACCGGGCCCGCACCAGACTTGGTCAGCGAAAGGATTACTTCATCTTTACCTTCCAGCTTTACTGCAATGCCTTTCAAGTTCAGCAAGATTTCCAGGATATCTTCCTGAACACCTTCTTTACTGCTGTACTCGTGCAATACGCCGTCGATCTCAACCTCAGCAACTGCACATCCCGGCATGGACGACAGGAGAATGCGTCGTAACGCATTACCTAAAGTATGACCGAAACCACGCTCCAACGGCTCAAGAGTTACCTTGGCATGAGTCGGACTGAGTTGCTCGATATCAACCAAACGTGGCTTGAGAAAATCTGTTACAGAACCCAGCATTATGTCCTCTCTTAGAAGCTAAGCCTTACTTAGAGTAAAGCTCGACGATCAACTGTTCATTGATGTCAGCAGACAGATCTGAACGCTCTGGCAGACGCTTGTAAACGCCTTCCATTTTGTCTGCATTGATCTCAATCCAAGTTGGCTTTTCACGCTGCGCAGCCAAGTCCAGTGCGGCCTTGATACGAGCTTGTTTTTTCGCCTTCTCACGAACAGTGACTACATCTTCAGGAGAAACCTGAGAAGAAGGAATGTTAACTACTTTGCCATTTACTACGATGGCTTTGTGGCTAACCAGCTGGCGAGCTTCAGCACGGGTCGTTGCAAAACCCATACGATAAACTACGTTATCCAGACGACCTTCCAGCAACTGCAGTAGGTTTTCACCAGTATTACCTTTCAAGCGTGTAGCTTCACGGTAATAGTTACGGAATTGTTTTTCCAGAATGCCGTAAATACGACGGACTTTCTGTTTTTCACGCAGCTGTACACCATAGTCAGACAGACGTGGCTTACGCGCACCGTGCTGACCAGGAGCTGTGTCAATTTTACACTTAGAGTCGATAGCACGAACGCCTGATTTCAGGAACAGATCGGTGCCTTCACGACGGCTAAGCTTCAGCTTTGGGCCTAAATATCTTGCCATGTTCTTTCTCCAACAATCCTACTAGACAACGTTATACACGGCGTTTTTTAGGAGGACGACAACCGTTGTGCGGGATCGGAGTTACATCCGTGATATTGGTGATGCGGAAACCCGCAGCATTCAATGCACGAATAGATGACTCACGGCCCGGACCAGGACCTTTAACCATTACTTCCAGGTTTTTAACGCCATACTCTTTGGCGATCTCACCAGCACGTTCAGCAGCAACCTGTGCAGCGAACGGAGTGGATTTACGAGAACCACGGAAACCTGAACCACCAGCAGTTGCCCAAGACAGAGCGTTACCCTGACGGTCAGTAATGGTCACGATTGTGTTATTGAAAGAGGCATGAACGTGTGCAATGCCGTCGCTAACTTGCTTTCTAACGCGCTTACGAGCACGAGTAGGAGCTTTTGCCATTTTCTACCTTCCCGTTTACTTCTTAATCGGTTTACGAGGACCCTTACGGGTGCGCGCGTTAGTTTTGGTACGTTGTCCACGAACCGGCAGACCACGACGATGACGCAAACCACGGTAGCAACCCAAGTCCATCAAACGTTTGATGTTCATGGATACTTCACGGCGCAGGTCACCCTCGACAGTAAACTTACCAACTTCAGTACGAAGCGCTTCAATTTGAGCTTCGTCCAGATCTTTAACTTTCACATCCTCGGCGATACCAGCTGCTGCGCAAATGCTCTTTGCACGGGTGTCGCCAACGCCATAAATCGCAGTTAACGCGATAACTGCATGTTTATGGTCAGGAATGTTAATGCCAGCGATACGGGCCACTATTCCACTCCTAAACAAATAGTAATTTTACGACCACCACAAAGCCCGTTCCGGATACATGGTGATCTTCCTACACACAAATGTAGGCTGGCTAATGTACTTAGCCAGCCCCGACTTTTCAAGTCTCTACCGAAAATATATTAGCCTTGGCGTTGTTTATGCTTCGGCTCAGTGCAAATCACACGCACCACACCGTGGCGTTTGATGATTTTGCAGTTACGGCAGATTGCTTTAACGGAAGCGCGAACTTTCATTGCTTAACTCCGCAATATTAGACCGGATTAACGGCCTACGCCTTTAAGATTGGCTTTTTTCAGTACATCCCCATACTGATGAGACATCATATGAGTTTGTACCTGTGCCATAAAGTCCATGATGACAACAACGATAATCAGCAAGGAAGTACCACCGAAGTAGAACTGCACGTGCCAGAAGGTCATCAGTAACTGGGGTACCAAGCAAATCGCTGTGATGTACAAGGCTCCGGCCAGTGTTAGACGTGTCATTACTTTATCGATAAAACGAGCTGTCTGCTCTCCTGGGCGGATACCCGGGATAAATGCACCACTCTTCTTCAGATTATCCGCAGTCTCACGAGGGTTAAATACCAACGCAGTATAGAAGAAACTGAAGAAAATGATGGCAACTGCATACAACAATTCATATAACGGCTGACCTGGCTGCAAGCTCATCGAAATTTCTTGCAGGATATTTGCAATCCATGAATCACCCTGACCAAACCAAGACGCAATCGTCCCCGGGAACAGAATAATACTTGATGCAAAAATCGCAGGGATAACACCCGCCATATTCAGTTTTAACGGCAAATGCGTGCTTTGTGCTGCAAATATCTGATTACCTTGCTGACGTTTCGCATAATTTACGACGATACGTCGCTGACCACGCTCAACAAATACAACAAAGTAAGTAACAGCAAACACAATAACAACGAGCAACAATAGCAACAGAATATGCAACTCACCCTGACGAGCCTGTTCTGCTGTTGCACCAATAGCTTGGGGCAAACCAGCAACAATACCCGCGAAGATGATCAGCGAAATACCATTACCAATACCACGTTCGGTAATTTGTTCACCTAACCACATCAGGAACATGGTTCCGGTAACCAGACTAACCACAGCAGTAAAGTAGAAGCCGAAACCGGGGTTGAGCACCAAGCCATGCATCATATTTGGTAAACCAGTAGCAATTCCGGATGCTTGTACTGTGGCTAAAACCAGAGTACCCCACCGGGTATGCTTGCTGATAACACGCCGACCGCTCTCACCTTCCTTCTTAAGCTCAGCATAATAAGGACTGATGACGGTCAGTAGCTGGATAATAATTGAAGCCGAAATATACGGCATAATACCCAACGCAAAAATAGATGCACGAGACAGGGCACCACCACTGAACATGTTAAACATTTCAATGATGGTTCCCTTCTGTTGCTGGAACAACTGTCCCAGCACAGTAGCGTCAATACCAGGAATCGGCACATAAGCGCCCGCACGGAAGACGATGATAGCACCTAGAACGAAAAGTAAACGACTTTTCAGTTCGCTCAGGCCCCCCTGCGAGCCCCGTGTTACTAATCCTGGTTTCTTGGCCATCTACTTATTATTCCTCGATTTTGCCACCGGCAGCTTCGATTGCAGCACGAGCACCTTTAGTAACGCTCACACCACGCACAGTCACTGCACGATCGATGTTCCCAGAGAGAACGATCTTGGCAAACTGCATGCCTTTAGTGATTACACCAGCTTGCTTCAGGGTGTTCAGATCTACTACGTCGCCTTCAACTTTAGCAACTTCGCTCAAGCGAACTTCGGCAGTTACCGCGCCTTTACGAGAGTAGAAACCAAATTTTGGCATACGAATTTTTAAAGGCATTTGACCACCTTCAAAACCCGCACGCACACCGCCGCCAGAGCGTGAACCGGCACCTTTAACACCACGGCCACCAGTTTTACCTAAACCAGAACCGATACCACGACCTACACGCTTTTTAGCAGATTTTGCACCAGCAGCCGGAGAAAGAGTGTTTAAACGCATGATTACTCCTCCACCTTCACCATGTAATAAACCTGGTTGATCATGCCGCGAACACATGGAGTATCTTCCACTTCAACAGTATGACCAATACGACGCAAACCCAAGCCCAGCAAAGAGGCTTTGTGCTTCGGCAAACGACCGATGGAGCTGCGAGTCTGTGTAACTTTTACAGTCTTGTTAGCCATGTCGTTATTACCCCAGGATTTCTTCCACGCGCAGACCACGTTTAGCAGCAACTTGTTCCGGTGATTTGATGTCAGCCAGTGCTTCAATTGTTGCACGAACTACATTCATCGGATTGGTTGAGCCATAGGTCTTAGCCAGAACGTTATGTACACCAGCCACTTCCAGAACGGCGCGCATTGCACCACCGGCAATGATACCGGTACCCTGAGAAGCAGGCTGCATGAATACGGTAGAACCAGCATGGGTTCCTTTAACATGATGGTGCAGAGTGCCTTCAATCAGCTCTACTTTAACCATGTTACGACGAGCTTGTTCCATTGCTTTTTGAATAGCAGCAGGAACTTCACGCGCTTTACCGTAACCGAAACCAACGCGGCCAGAACCATCACCAACAACAGTCAGAGCTGTGAAGGAGAAAATACGACCACCTTTAACTACTTTTGAAACACGGTTTACTGCGACTAACTTTTCTTGCAGTTCACCGGCTTGAGATTCGATTTTAGACATTGTCGACTCCTGGCTTAGAACTGAAGACCAGCTTCACGTGCAGCAGCAGCTAGTGCGGCTACGCGACCGTGATATTGGAACCCAGAGCGATCGAACGCTACAGTGGTAACACCTTTTGCCAGAGCACGCTCTGCAATAGCTTTACCCACAGCGGCGGCCGCATCGGCGTTACCGGTGTATTTCACTTGCTCACGAATGGTTGACTCAACAGTTGATGCAGAAGCTAAAACTTCGGCACCGCTTGCTGCGATAACCTGCGCATAAATATGACGCGGAGTACGGTGAACCACCAGACGAGTCGCGCCCAGTTCCAGCATTTTACGACGTGCTTTAGTAGCACGACGGATACGAGCTGCTTTCTTGTCCATAGTGTTACCTTACTTCTTCTTAGCTTCTTTAGTACGCACAACTTCGTCAGAATAGCGTACACCTTTGCCTTTGTAAGGCTCCGGGCTACGATAGGCACGGATATCAGCCGCAACCTGACCCAACATAGCTTTATCAGCACTTTTCAGTACGATTTCAGTCTGAGTCGGACATTCAGCGGTAACACCTTCAGGCAGTTCGTGGTCAATTGGATGGGAAAAACCCAGAGCCAGACCAACAGACTTACCTTTCGCCTGTGCACGGTAACCTACACCAACCAGCACCAGTTTGCGCTCGAAGCCAGTAGTAACACCAATAACCATGTTGTTTACCAGTGCGCGTGCTGTACCAGCCTGCGCGTCAGCACCAGTCACACCCTCTTGAGGTGCGAACTTCAACACATTTTCTTCTTTGGTGACGATAACTGCAGCGTTCAGAATGCGCTTCAGGGTGCCATTTTTACCTTTAACAGCTATTTCCTGGCCGTTCAGGGTTACTTCCACGCCAGCCGGAATAGTAACAGGTGCTTTCGCAACACGAGACATTTCCTAGCTCCTTACGCTACGTAGCAGATGATCTCACCGCCCATGCCAGCTTTACGCGCAGCACGGTCAGTCATCACACCTTTAGAAGTAGAAACAACAGCGATACCCAGACCATTCATGATCTTTGGCAGGTCGCCACGTTTCTTATAAATACGCAGACCAGGGCGACTTACGCGCTGGATCAGCTCAACAACAGGCTTACCCTGGAAATATTTTAATTCAATTTCCAGTTCAGGTTTAACATCTCCGCTCACTTTAATGTCAGCGATGTAACCTTCTTCTTTCAGCAGATTAGCAATAGCTACTTTCAGCTTGGAAGAAGGCATAGAGACGGAAACCTTGTGGGCCGCCTGACCGTTGCGGATGCGGGTCAGCATGTCCGCGATCGGATCTTGCATGCTCATGTGTCTTAACTCCCGTGATTAATTACCAGCTAGCCTTTTTCAGGCCAGGAATTTCGCCTTTCATCATGTGCTCACGCACTTTGATGCGGCAAAGACCGAATTTACGCAGGTAGCCATGTGGACGACCTGTGATATTGCAACGATTACGTTGACGGCTCGGGCTGGAGTCACGCGGCAGTTGTTGCAGCTTGAGCACTGCGTCCCAACGAGCTTCATCAGAAGCATTCACGTCGGCGATGATCGCTTTCAGTGCAACACGCTTCTCGAAGTGTTTTGCAATCAATTTTGCACGTTTATCTTCACGTGCAATCATGGACAGTTTTGCCATAACCCTACACCTTACTTACGGAATGGGAAGCTAAAGGCAGCCAGCAGAGCACGGCCTTCCTCGTCAGTCTTCGCAGTCGTTGTGATAGTGATATCCAGACCACGTACTTTATCGACTTTATCGTAGTCGATTTCGGGGAAGATGATTTGCTCACGTACGCCCATAGAGTAGTTGCCACGACCATCAAAGGACTTAGCACTAACACCACGGAAGTCACGAATACGTGGCATAGAGATGCAAATCAAGCGCTCCAAAAACTCCCACATACGCTCGCCGCGCAGGGTTACTTTACAACCGATCGGGTAGCCTTCACGAATCTTGAAGCCCGCAACAGATTTGCGTGCTTTGGTGATCAGTGGCTTTTGACCAGAAATTGCAGCTAAATCACCAGCAGCATTTTCCAGTACTTTTTTATCAGCCAAGGCTTCACCGACACCCATGTTTAGGGTGATCTTCTCGATCCGAGGGACTTGCATGACAGAATTGTAGCCGAACTGGTTCATCAGTTCCTGGACTACAGTTTGTCTGTAGGTATCATGCAGTTTCGCCATCGTTAAACTCCAATTACTTTACAAGTTCACCGTTAGATTTGAAGAAACGAACTTTGTTACCATCTTCAAATCGGAAACCAACGCGATCTCCCTTGCCAGTAGCAGGGTTGAAAAGCGCTACATTTGATACATCAACAGCTGCTTCTTTGCTAACGATACCGCCAGCAACACCTAAAGCCGGAACAGGCTTCTGATGTTTTTTCTTCACGTTGATGCCTTCAACAATTACTTTGCCCTGTTCAACCAAGACTTTAGTGACTTTGCCACGTTTGCCTTTGTCTTTACCGGTCAAAACAATTACTTCGTCTTCACGACGGATTTTTGCTGCCATGTTCTGTGCTCCTTACAGTACTTCCGGGGCCAGGGACACGATCTTCATGAACTTATCATTACGCAGTTCACGAGTCACTGGGCCGAAGATACGAGTACCGATCGGCTGATGTTGGTTGTTCAACAGCACAGCCGCGTTGCGATCAAAACGGATCAAAGAACCATCCTGACGGCGAACGCCTTTACGGGTGCGAACGACCACCGCATTGTACACATCACCTTTTTTCACTTTTCCACGCGGAATTGCTTCTTTGATGGAAACTTTGATGATGTCGCCGACACCGGCATAACGGCGGTGCGAACCACCCAGAACCTTAATACACATTACGCTGCGTGCGCCGGAGTTGTCGGCGACGTCCAGCATACTTTGCATTTGGATCATGTTAGTGCTCCGCTAAATAACTACTTCCCACAAAATGTGGGCATCTGGCTACCTTTGAAAGGCGCAGCATAATATCACAGCACCAAACAAAGTCATAGCCAAAAAATGAGCGGCCCAGATAAAGGGCCGCTCACATTCCAATCCTAATCGATGATTAGGCTTTCTCTACAACGGATACCAGAGTCCAACACTTGGTCTTGGACAATGGACGACACTCGCGGATTTCCACCAGGTCGCCAGTCTTGCATTCGTTGTTTTCATCATGGACATGCAGCTTGGTTGTGCGCACGATAATTTTCCCAAGCATTGGGTGTTTTACCTTACGTTCAATAGCTACAGTAATGGACTTGTCCATTTTGTCACTAACTACACGACCTTGCAGAGTACGGATTTGATCAGTCATTACGCACCTGCCTTCTCGTTCAGTACAGTTTTGACGCGCGCGATGTCGCGACGTACTTGTTTGATAGTGTGAGTCTGGTTCAGCTGACCAGTGCTCTTCTGGATACGCAGATTAAACTGCGCACGCAGCAGGCCCAGCAGCTCAGTTTTCAGCTCTTCCACACTTTTTTGACGCAGATCTTGAGCTTTCATCACATTGCCGTCCGAATTACAAAGGTGGTCTTAACAGACAGTTTAGCGGCTGCCAGCGCAAATGCTTCACGCGCTGTCTCTTCCGGTACACCGTCCATCTCGTACAGCACTTTGCCAGGCTGGATCAAGGCAACCCAATATTCTACGTTACCCTTACCTTTACCCATACGCACTTCAAGCGGTTTTTCGGTGATTGGTTTGTCCGGGAAAACACGGATCCAAATCTTACCTTGACGCTTAACAGCACGAGTCATCGCACGACGTGCAGCTTCGATCTGACGAGCAGTCAGCTGGCCACGAGTTACCGCTTTCAGGCCATAGGTACCGAAGGATACATCGCTACCTGCATTAGCCAGACCGCGGTTACGGCCTTTATGAACCTTACGGAACTTTGTACGCTTTGGTTGCAACATTTACCGGTTCTCCTTACTTAGCACCACGCGGTTTGCGTTTCGGCTTGGCAGGAGCCGGCTCTTGCTGTGCAGCTGCAGCTGCAGCAGTAACAGCAGCCAGACCGCCCAGGACTTCACCTTTGAAGATCCATACCTTAACACCGATAACACCATAAGTGGTGTGTGCTTCAGAGGTAGCATAGTCAATGTCTGCACGCAGTGTGTGCAGAGGTACACGACCTTCACGATACCATTCAGTACGTGCGATTTCTGCACCACCTAAACGGCCGCTAACTTCAACTTTGATACCCTTGGCACCCAGACGCATTGCGTTTTGTACCGCACGCTTCATAGCGCGACGGAACATAACACGACGTTCCAGCTGAGAGGAGATACTGTCAGCAACCAGCTGAGAGTCCAACTCTGGCTTACGAACTTCAGCAATGTTGATTTGTGCAGGCACACCAGCAATGCTGGCGATTTGCTTGCGCAGTTTCTCAACATCTTCACCTTTCTTACCAATCACTACGCCTGGACGGGCAGTGTGGATAGTTACGCGAATACTTTTAGCTGGACGTTCAATAACAATGCGAGACAAAGAAGCTGCTTTCAGCTCTTTGGTCAGATACTGACGCACCTGAAAATCACCGTGCAGATTGTCTGCAAACTCTTTGGTATTTGCATACCAGGTAGAGTTAAACGGTTTGGTAATCCCTAAACGGATACCATTCGGATGAACTTTCTGACCCATTGCTTATCTCCCAGCCTTAGCGTCGGATACCACCACAGTGATGTGGGCAGTACGCTTGACGATACGGTCTGCACGGCCTTTAGCACGAGCACGAATACGCTTCAAAGATGGACCTTCGTCAACCATGATAGTTTGCACTTTCAGGGTGTCGATATCCGCGCCTTCGTTATGCTCAGCATTAGCAACAGCAGACTCCAGAACCTTTTTGATCAGCTCAGCAGCCTTTTTCGGGCTGAAAGCCAACAGGTTCAAGGCCCGATCCACAGGCAAACCACGGACCTGATCAGCAACCAGGCGGGCTTTCTGTGCAGAAGTCCGGGCGAAACGGTGTTTAGCGATAGCTTCCATCATTTACCCCTTATTTCTTCTTGGCCTTCTTATCAGCGGCATGACCGCGATAAGTACGAGTCGGTGCAAATTCACCCAGTTTATGTCCAACCATTTCGTCGGATACATAAACGGGTACGTGCTGACGACCATTATGGACAGCGATGGTCAAACCAATCATATCTGGAATGATCATTGAACGACGGGACCAAGTCTTGATAGGCTTTTTGTCCGCGCTTTCCACCGCTTTCTCAACCTTCTTCAGCAAGTGCAGGTCAATAAATGGACCCTTCTTGAGAGAACGTGGCATGGCGATTCCTCTATATAAGAATTACTTATTACGACGACGTACGATGTACTTGTCAGTGCGCTTGTTGCTACGGGTGCGATAACCTTTAGCCGGAGTACCCCATGGGGATACAGGCTGGATACCTTTGTTGCGACCCTCACCACCACCGTGTGGATGGTCAACCGGGTTCATCGCCATACCACGAACGGTAGGACGAATACCACGCCAGCGATTAGCACCAGCTTTACCCAATTGACGCAGCATATGCTCAGCATTGCCAACTTCACCAACAGTAGCACGGCATTCAGCCAGAACTTTACGAACTTCACCTGAACGCAGGCGTAAGGTTACATATGCACCTTCACGCGCCAGGATCTGTACGCTTGCACCAGCAGAACGAGCGATCTGTGCGCCTTTACCTGGTTTCATTTCTACTGCGTGAACAGTAGTACCAACCGGGATATTACGCATTGGCAACGCATTACCAGCTTTGATTGGCGCATCCACACCAGAAACGATTGGATCGCCAGCTTTCAGATTTTTCGGTGCCAGAATGTAACGACGCTCACCATCTGCGTACAACACCAGTGCGATGTTAGCAGAACGGTTTGGATCATATTCCAGACGTTCGATCTTAGCTGGGATACCGTCTTTGTTGCGTTTGAAGTCAATCAGACGATAATGCTGTTTGTGACCACCACCGATATGACGGGTAGTGATACGACCGTTGTTATTACGACCACCAGTCTTACGCTTTTCTTCCAGCAGACCAGCAAACGGTTTACCCTTGTGCAGCTCCGGTGTGACGACTTTAACGACGTGACGACGGCCCGGAGAGGTAGGCTTACATTTTACGATTGCCATTTTTTAAACTCCTCTTACTCGGCAGCGCCGCCCACGAAGTCGATGTCCTGACCTTCAACCAGAGTCACATAGGCTTTTTTCCAATCGGAACGACGGCCCATACGTGACCCAGTACGTTTGGTCTTGCCAACAACGTTCAGGGTACGAACAGCTTCAACCTTAACTTCGAACAGTTTTTCAACTGCCGCTTTGATTTCTGCTTTAGTAGCATCAGTAGCAACTTTGAATACGATAGTATTCAGTTTTTCAGCTACCATGGTGCTCTTTTCAGAGATGTGCGGAGCCTTCAGAACTTTTAGTAGACGCTCTTCACGGATCATGCCAGCATCTCCTCGATTTGCTTCACTGCATCAGCAGTCATCAGTACCTTGTCGAAGGCGATCAGGCTAACCGGATCAATACCTGTCACATCGCGTACGTCAACCTTGTACAGGTTACGTGCAGCCAGGAACAGATTTTCTTCAACTTCTGGGGTAACGATCAGCACGTCTTTCAGATCCAGTGCTTGCAGTTTGGTCAGCAGCTCTTTAGTTTTCGGAGCGTCAACACCAAATTTCTCTACAACTACCAGACGGTCCTGACGAACCAGCTCAGACAGGATGCTTTGAATCGCACCACGATACATTTTACGGTTTACTTTCTGGCTGTGATCTTGCGGTTTAGCAGCAAATGTCACACCACCGCCACGCCAAATTGGCGAACGGATAGTACCAGCACGAGCACGGCCAGTACCTTTCTGACGCCACGGTTTCTTACCGCCGCCAGACACTTCAGAGCGAGTCTTCTGCGCGCGAGTACCCTGACGGGCTCCAGCAGCATAGGCAACGACTACCTGGTGAACCAGAGCTTCGTTGAACTCACGACCGAAGGTAGTTTCGGAAACCTGAAGAGCGCTCTGCGCGTCTTTCAATACCAATTCCATTACTATCTCCTCAGACGTTACGCTTTAACGGCAGGCTTGACGATAACGTCGCCGTTGGTCGCACCTGGCACTGCACCTTTGATGAGCAGCAGGTTACGTTCAACATCAACGCGAACAATATCCAGGCTCTGAACGGTTACACGTTCACAACCCAAATGGCCAGCCATTTTTTTGCCTTTGAACACTTTACCCGGAGACTGGTTTTGACCGATAGAACCCGGAACACGATGTGAACGCGAGTTACCATGGGTCATGTCTTGGGTGCGGAAGTTCCAACGTTTAACAACGCCAGCAAAGCCTTTACCTTTAGAGATACCAGTAACGTCTGCTTTTTTAACGTCAGCGAAAATGTCTACTTTCAGCTCAGAACCAACAGTTAAGTCAGCACCTTCGCCGTCGTTCAGACGGAATTCCCACAGACCGCGACCTGCTTCTACTTCAGCTTTGGCGAAATGGCCAGCTTCAGCTTTAGTCAGGCGGCTTGCCTTTTTAACACCAGTTGTTACCTGAACAGCGGTGTAACCGTCAGTTTCCAGAGTTTTCAGCTGGGTAACACGGTTGGCTTCTACTTCAATAACAGTCACTGGAATAGATACGCCGTCTTCAGTGAAAACGCGAGTCATACCCAATTTGCGACCTACAAGACCGAGAGTCATTGTCTATCAACCTCTTTCCGAATTAACCCAAGCTGATCTGGACGTCAACGCCGGCAGCCAGATCCAGACGCATCAGAGCGTCTACGGTCTTGTCTGTCGGTTCAACGATATCAACCAGACGCTTGTGAGTGCGGATTTCGTACTGATCACGAGCATCTTTGTTCACGTGTGGAGAAATCAGTACAGTGAAACGCTCTTTGCGAGTTGGCAGTGGAATAGGACCACGTACCTGTGCACCAGTGCGTTTGGCAGTTTCTACGATTTCCGCAGTAGACTGGTCGATCAAACGATGATCGAAAGCCTTCAGGCGGATACGGATTCTTTGGTTCTGCATGGACCAGAGCTCCAGATGGCAAAAAGAACATGAAACAATACCGCCCGAGATCGTTTTATTCCGACCCGGAGGTTGTTTCTTCGTGTTTCCCTCCCAATCGGAGGGACTGTTGGGGTGTCGATATATCTGACACCGGAGCATATAGCTCAGCTTGGTATTAGCAAGCTGACGTATTATACGGTTCTTAATTTTCAGTGCAAGTTTTATTGACGGTTTAGTGCACAAATTCCACAAACAAAAAAGAGAGCAAATGCTCTCTTTTTACTGGCACACTTCTCTCTCAAATCTATTTATGGCGGGTACTCAGATGTTGCTCTGCTTGTTGTAATGCAAAGGCAATCTGTTCCGCACAAACACCACCCAGCGCCTGACGTTTTGCCAGCGTGGATTCCAAAGACAGAATTGGGTATACATCGTCTGCTATCACCGCATTGAATTGCTTAAATTCGGCAACGCTCAGATCTTCCAGTGGCTTCTGCTGAGTAATGGCATACACCACGGCTTCACCTACAATATGGTGAGCTTCGCGGAACGGAATACCTTTTGCAACCAGGTAATCAGCTAATTCAGTGGCATTGGAATAACCGCCCATCGCTGCTGCTTTGGTGACTGGTTCGTTGACTTTCAGATCTTCCAGCACCAGTTGCGCCATATCCAGACAGTCATGCCAGGTATCAAGCGCATCAAACAGGCCTTCTTTATCTTCCTGCATGTCTTTGTTATAGGCTAAAGGAAGCGCCTTCAGTGTCATCAGCATACCGTTCAGGGCACCGGCAACACGGCCTGTTTTACCACGGATCAGTTCCAGCGCATCCGGATTTTTCTTCTGCGGCATCAGTGATGAACCGGAGGTTACTTTATCCGATAACTCGATGAAACCCGCTTCGCCTGAGGCGTAGAAGATCAAATCTTCGGCAAAACGGGATAAATGGATCATGGATAACGCGGCAGAACTCATCAGTTCAATAACATGGTCACGATCAGAAACGGAATCAAGACTGTTGCGGGTAGCACGGTCGAAACCAAGATCCAGAGCTAGCACCTGGCGGTCAATCGCATAAGCGGTACCAGCCAGCGCGCCGGAGCCCAGCGGGCTGGTATTCAGGCGTTTCAGCGCATCCTGCAGACGGGAGTAGTCACGATCCAGCATTTCTACATAAGCTAATGCCCAGTGAGAAAACGTCACTGGTTGAGCGCGCTGCAGATGGGTGTAACCCGGTAAAACGGTGGTTTGATACTGACGGGCGGTAGCCACCAGCTTGGTCTGCAGGCCGTGAATGCTGTCCAGCAGCAGATTGCCCTGTTGTTTGCACCACAGTTTCAGGTCAGTTGCTACCTGGTCATTACGGCTACGACCGGTATGTAATTTCTTACCCAGATCACCTACCCGCTCGATCAGTTTGCCTTCAACCCAAGAGTGAATATCTTCTGCATCAGAACGCAGGATCTGCTCCGGGTCAGCTTCGACTTCGGCTTTTAATGCCAGCAAGGCGACTTCCAGTTTTGCTTGTTCTTCTGCAGTCAGGATCCCAACACTGACCAATGCTTTTGACCAGCCAATGGAGCCGACGATATCCTGCTCAGCCAGACGATAGTCAAAACGCAGTGAATCATTGAATTGTTTGAATCGGGTATCAGCCGCCTGGCTGAAACGTCCACCCCATAAAGCCATGTCAGGTTCCTTTTTAACTCTTACGATATTGCTTAGTGTAGCGAGGCAATGAAGTTAAGAGGAGTCACTTTTGATGACTCCTCTCAGAATTATGCTTGATTGATTAAGGTATGCAGGATGGCATTTTGAATATGCATGCGGTTTTCCGCTTCATCCATTATCAGTGAAGCCGGTCCATCCATCACTTCCGAAGTGATTTCCAGTTCGCGGTGAGCAGGCTGGCAGTGTAATACATGACGAATACCGGTGTTATCCAGTAATGCCTGATTGATCTGATATGGCATAAACTTGTCTTTTACTGCGTCCATCGGGGTATTGTCACCCATGGAAACCCAGGTATCCGTGTACGCCACATCAAAACCACGAATATCCGCACAGTTGTCAGTGACCGCCAGTTTAGCGCCGGATTGACGTGCCAGCTCAGCTGCCAGATTAAAGATTTGAGCATCCGGACCTGAACCTTTTGGCGATACCACGGTTACATCCGTACCCAGAATGGCCCCGGTGATCAGCAGGGAGTGCGCAACATTATTGCCATCCCCCAGATAGGCCAGTTTCACTTTGCTCAGGTCATCGTAGTTTTCAGCAATGGTCATGAAATCTGCCAGTGCCTGACATGGATGATACAGGTTACACAGCGAGTTCACGACCGGTACAGTGGCATGTTCGCGTAAACCCAGTAAGGTTTTATGATCAAATACGCGGGCAACAATACCATCACACCAGCGGGACAGGTTCATCGCGAAATCTTTTACTGATTCACGCTGGCCCATAACGCCATTCTGCTGATCCAGATATACCGCATGGCCACCGAGACGATTGATGCCAATATCAAAGGTCACGCGGGTACGCAGCGACTGTTTTTCAAACAGTGTGACGATGTTTTTGCCAGCCAGCCCGGTACGGAATGCCGCCGGATTCGCTTTCATTTCCCGACCTAATGCAATCAGGGCTTCTAATTCGCTTTTATTGAACTCAGTAGTATCTAACAGATGACGCATCGCTGCGCTCCTTAACAATCCATTGATTAAGCTTGAAGACGAGTACCTGCTGCTTCACCATTAGCGAGCTTCACTAACAGTTCAGGGTCACGCCAGCTGGCAACCACAATCGGTTTTTGTATCGCAGCGGAAACCTGCAGTGCGGCTTTAACCTTAACCGCCATACCGTCAGTAATCACACCATCTGCGATCAGTTGTTCTGTTTTAGCCGGGTCCAGTTCAGGGATAAGCTGTTTGTTGGCATCCAGAATACCAACGACATCCGACAGCATGAGCAGATCGGCATCCAGCAATTCTGCCAGTGCGATCGCCGCCTGATCCGCATTCACATTCATCAGCTGACCTTGCGCGGTAATACCGATAGAGCTGATCACCGGCAGGAAGTCCTGTGCCAGCAGCGCTTTCAGCAGTGCCGGATTCTTCGGTTTGCAATCACCCACCGCGCCCAGTTCAGGATCAAGCTGGGTCACTTCACACAGACCACCATCCGCCAGACTTAAACCAACCGGATTCAGTCCTTGTGCAATCGCTTCTGCCATCATCTGCTTATTAGCGGTACCGGCCAGAGCACCTACAACGTAAGGGATCTGATCGAATGGCGTAACCCGCAGACCATTTTTCTTGGTGCTGGTTTTACCCAAGGCTTTCAGCAGGTCATCAACCAGACAACCGCCGCCGTGAACCAGCACCAGCGGACGCGGATACTGTTTCAGGAAATGTTGAATGCCGCCAATAAACGCAGTCAGCGCGCCTTCAGTTTCCAGTAAGGCACCACCGAGTTTGATGATCAATGGAACTTGTTGTGTCATTGCTACTTTCCTTGTACTTACATCAAGCCAGTGGTTGGTGCAAAACCGAACCGCAGGTTAATACATTGCAGCGCCTGAGAAGAGGCACCTTTCAACAAGTTATCGATCGCAGAACCAACAATCAGCAATCCGTCCTGCATTTGCCAGTGCAGATCACAGAATGGGGTACCGGCAACACTACGAATAGAAGGCCATTGTTTGCTTAAACGCACAATCGGGCTGTGGCTGTAAGCCTGCTGATAAGCGGCATCAATCTGTTCAGCAGTAACGCCGTCGGCCAGCTGTACATAAATAGTCGCCAGAATGCCGCGTACAAAATTACCAAGATGTGGCTGGAATACCACTTTACCACCCAGGTGATAACTGATTTCCGGCTGATGACGGTGATTGAAAACACCGTACGGGTTCAGACTGACTTCGCAGAAGCTGGTACCGATAGCGGCTTTACGGCCAGCACCGGAAACACCGGATACGGCATTGATGATTGGTGTGGTATCCGCCTTGATCAGACCGGCTTCCATCAACGGTTTCAGCGCCAGCAGTGATGCGGTCGGGTAACAGCCAGCAACCGCGACCAGATCAGTTTTCTTGATTTGCTCTGCATTCCACTCTGCCAGACCATAAACAGCCTTAGCCAACCATTCCGGTTGATCATGAGTGAAACCGTAATATTTATCGTAGAAACCATCCTGTTGCACACGGAAAGCACCGGACAGATCAAACACCGGAATGCCTGCATCCAGGAATTGCGGTGCCAGGTTCATACTGACTTCATGTGCAGTAGCCAGACAGACCAGATCGGTACCGGTTTTGGCTTCCAGCATGCCAGCTTCATCTAACGGTTTTACCGGCAGATCGACCAGGCCCAGGCACTGCGGATGCAATGCAGAAAAAGGTTTGTTGGCATCCTGACTGCCTGCAGACACATAGAGTCCTTTCAGGTTAAGCTCAGGATGTTTATGTACTAATAAGGCTAATTCAGCCCCGGCGTAGCCACTGGCACCAATAATTACGACATTAAGCATAGCGCTTTCCATTTATCTCAATTCAGATTAATTCATAGCGAAGTGAAATGCGGACTTCTGCGGCACATAGTGTGGCAGATTCAAACAGAAATATATCGTCGTTCGATGAAAAATTGCTGAATGAACATATTTGGTGCCCTGTGACTGAAGTCGCTATAGATCGCCTTCAGAAGTTAATATTTATGCATTTCGATTGCATTTCTATTATTTACCAAATTAAACTGTGCCGCGCAAGGAGGAAACATGAGTAATCTCGATTTTTTTCAGATGTACCGCGATATTATCGCGCTGCCATCCATCAGCAGCACAGATCCTGCCTGGGATCAAAGTAATCAGAGTGTAATTGAACTGCTGGCTTCCTGGTTTGAAAAATTAGGTATGCAGATAGATATTACCCCTGTTCCCGGCACTGCAGGAAAATTCAATCTGATTGCCACTATTGGTAGTGGTGATGGCGGACTGCTCCTTGCCGGGCACACAGATACCGTACCCTTTGATGCCGGTCGCTGGCAGAAAGATCCTTTCCAGCTGACACAGGACGGTGATCGTATCTATGGTCTCGGAACTATAGATATGAAAGGCTTTTTCGTTTTTATCGTTGAAGCCCTGAAAGATATTGATTTAACTCAGCTGAAAAAACCATTACGGATCCTGGCTACCGCTGACGAAGAAACCAGTATGGCTGGTGCCAAGGCGATTGCGGATACCCATCCGATACGACCGGATTATGCGGTGATCGGTGAACCGACCGGTCTGGTGCCTGTTTTTATGCATAAAGGGCATATGTCGGAAGCCATCCGGGTGACAGGGAAAAGTGGGCATTCGTCTAATCCGGCCAATGGCGTCAATGCCATTGAAATCATGCATAAAGTGCTGACCCAAGTACTGATCATGCAACAGGAACTGAAACAGAAATACCATAACGCGCACTTTGACGTGCCCTACCCGACGCTGAATCTGGGCAGTATTCATGGTGGTGACAGTGCGAACCGCATTTGCGGCGGCTGTGAACTCTGTATCGATCTGCGTCCGATCCCTGGTGTGATGCCGGAAGATTTGATTGCGGAATTAAAACGTCACCTGGCACCTGTAGAAGCGGAGTTCCCGGGGGCGATCAGTCTGACGCATCTGCATGAGCCGGTTCCGCCTTATGGTTGTGATGAGAACTCGCTGCTGGTTAAAGAAGCGGAACAATTAAGCGGAAATCAGGCGGAAGTCGTTAACTACTGTACCGAAGCCCCGTTTATTCAGCAGCTCGGCTGCGAAACGATCGTGATGGGACCCGGTCATATCGCCCAGGCTCACCAGCCGGATGAGTACCTCGATCTGTCGTTTGTTAAACCGACGACGGAATTATTGCGTCATTTGGTACAGCGTTTCTGCTTATAGCTACCACCGTGCATTTTTTTGCGTTTTAACGGCGCTCACTAATTGATCTGCCAGTAAGATTACTGATAATTGGGATTGCTTGCGGGGCCAAGGCTGTATGCCCCGCTATTTTTGAAAGGACGACACATAATGAACGATATGTACGCGGCGTTGCGCGGTAATGTTGGCATGCTTGGCCATCTACTGGGCAAAACCATCAAGGAGCATCTTGGCGATGAGTTTCTCGACAAGATAGAAAATATTCGTCAGCTGGCTAAATCGTCCCGTCAGGGTAACGAAGAAGACAGACAAAAACTGATAACTACATTAAAGAACCTGAGTGATGACGAATTATTACCTGTCGCGCGTGCATTCAGCCAATTTCTGAATCTGGCCAACGTAGCAGAACAATTTCACTCGATGTCACGTCAGGGTGAACTGCATACGACTCTGGATCCATTGGATAGCCTGTTCGATAAATTAAAAAATGCCAATTTATCCGAACAGGAAATCATTGATACCGTCTGCGAACTGGATATTGAACTGGTACTGACTGCGCATCCGACTGAAGTCACCCGCCGGACCCTGATCCACAAACACGTTCAGCTGAACGAATGTCTGGAAGAGCTGGAGCTGCAGGATCTGACGCCGCGTGAATGCAAATTTATCCAGCACCGCATTGAACAGCTGGTAAACCAGTCATGGCATACCAATGAAATTCGCGAGCAGCGCCCGACACCGGTTGATGAAGCCAAATGGGGCTTTGCGGTTATCGAGAATAACCTGTGGCCTGCCATACCGTTATTCCTGCGTCAGCTGGATGATCGTTTGCAGGAAAACTTTGGTATCCGCTTACCGCTGCGTGCGCATCCTGTCCGTATTGCATCCTGGATGGGTGGTGACCGTGACGGTAACCCGTTCGTGACCGCAAAAGTGACCCAGGAAGTGCTGCTGCTTTCCCGCTGGGTGGCGATCAACCTGTTCCTGACCGATATTCAGGAGCTGGTATCTGAACTGTCGATGACCGACTGTAATGAAGAACTGCGTCAGCGCGTCGGCGAATGCAGCGAGCCTTATCGCGCGATCCTGCGTGTCGTTCGTGATTCACTGCGCGAAACGCAACAGGCGGTCACCGCGAAGCTGCAAGGTCAGTACACCGAAAACCGCGATTTGATCACCCGCACCGAACAACTGCGCGAACCTCTGGAGCTGTGCTACCGCTCTCTGCAGTCCTGCGGCATGAGCATCATTGCGGATGGCATGTTGCTGGATGTGCTGCGCAAGCTGGCCTGCTTCGGCGTTAATCTGCTGAAACTGGATATCCGTCAGGATGGCGAGCGTCATGGTCAGGTGTTGTCTGAGCTGACCCAGTATCTGGAACTGGGCGATTACGCAGAATGGCGCGAAACCGAGAAGCAAGAGTTCCTGCTGAAAGAACTGGCCTCCCGTCGTCCGTTACTGCCGGCCAACTGGCAGCCAAGTGCCGAATCACAGGAAGTTGTTGATACCTGCCGCGTGATTGCACAAACCGATCCGGATGCCTTTGGTATCTACATTATTTCTATGGCGCGTCAGCCATCCGACGTATTAGCGGTGCAATTACTGCTGAAAGAAGTCGGCTGTAAATTCCATATGCCGATTGCGCCACTGTTCGAAACCCAGAATGACCTGCAGAATGCGGCCGCTGTATTGAACCGTCTGCTGTCTGTTGAATGGTACCGTAATTACATCCGCGGTCAGCAATATGTGATGATCGGTTACTCTGACTCGGCGAAAGATGCCGGCATGATGTCAGCGGGCTGGGCACAATATCGCGCGATGGAAGATCTGGTCGCCATTGCAGAACGTGAAGATCTCAAACTGACGCTGTTCCATGGTCGTGGCGGCACTATCGGCCGTGGCGGCGGACCAGCACATCAGGCGATTTTGTCTCAGCCTCCGGGATCACTGAAAGGTGGTTTCCGTGTCACTGAACAGGGCGAAATGATCCGCTTCAAGTTTGGTTTGCCGGAAGTGGCGATTCATAACTTCAAGCTCTATACCAGTGCGGTACTGGAAGCGAACCTGCTGCCACCGCCGAAACCGGAAGCAGCGTGGTATGACGTCATGGATAAGCTGTCAGAAATTTCCTGCCAGCATTATCGCAGTATCGTCCGTGATGAACCTGACTTTGTACCTTACTTCCGTGCCGCTACGCCGGAAATGGAATTGGGCAAACTGCCGCTGGGTTCACGTCCATCCAAACGTAAGCCGAATGGTGGCGTTGAATCGCTACGTGCCATTCCGTGGATCTTCGCCTGGACACAGAACCGTCTGATGCTGCCATCCTGGCTGGGTGCTCATGTGGCGCTGCAGGCAGTGATGGATGAAGGTAAAGAAGACCTGCTGAAAGAGATGGATCAGCAATGGCCATTCTTCCATACCCGTCTGGAAATGCTGGAAATGGTATTCCTGAAAGCGGATCTGTGGCTGGCTGAATACTATGACCTGCGTCTGGCACCTGAAAACCTGTGGCCGTTAGGCAAACGGTTACGTCAGGAATTGCAGGACTCCATCAATGTGGTGCTGCAACTGCTGCCTAAACGCGGTGAGTTACTGGATGATCAGCCATGGATCAAAGAATCCATCAAGTTGCGTAATCCCTACACCGACCCGCTGAACGTACTGCAGGTTGAACTGCTGCATCGTTCACGTGCGACACCGGATGAAGTGAATCCGCAGGTTGACCAGGCATTAATGGTGACCATTGCCGGTATTGCAGCCGGTATGCGCAATACGGGTTAGTCTGTAACCGCACACGACAAAGGAGGCGATCAAGCCTCCTTTTTTATTACTGTTCCGTTATCAGCGATGTAAATATTGCACAGCGCCATCCAGCAACATCTGTACTGAAATCATCACCAGCAGCATCCCCATCAGACGTTCCATGGCAGTCAGCACTCGTTCGCCCAGTAGTTTATGCACCTGTTCATAGAACATCAGGATCACAGCTGACGCCCCCCACGACAGCAATAACGCCAGAACCCAATCGGTCATCTGATCCGGATACTGATGAGACAACAGCACCAGTGCTGCCAGAATCGAGGGGCCGGCAATCATCGGGATCGCCATGGGTACAATCAGCGGCTCCTCACCCTCCGGCAAACCGGTCACACCACCCTGACCGGGAAAAATCATCCGCAACGCGATCAGGAACAGTACGATGCCACCGGCAATACTGACCGCCTCCTGCTTCAGGTTCAGCAGATTCAGCAACTCCTGACCGGTAAACAGGAAAAGCAGCATGACCGCCAGAGAAATCAGTAATTCCCGGATCATCACCTTGCGGCGACGTTCTGCCGGAAGATGCCGCAGAATTGACAAGAATACCGGCAGGTTACCAACAGGATCCATAATCAGAAATAGCATTACTGCCGCTGTAATCACACTCATATGCTGTAATCCGAAAGAAAGACAAAAGAAAAAATGGCTAAACCGGCAACAGTCTAGCAAAACCTATAACAGCAGGCGATGTAAGTCGGCACAACAGCATTATCCCGGAACAAACCTATACTTAAATAAGGAAAATCCACACAACACAGTGTGAGAGAATTTTCTGTTTCGCAGGAGGCGCATCATGTCGATTACTTCTGTTACTCCGATCAGGTCTGTAACCATCCTGCTGAGTAGCATGGCGATGTTTATCAGTGCCGCAAGTTCGGCAGCAGATCTATCTCTGGCTTTGGGTCATTCCGGGGACAGCACCATGACTTATCGTACCGGTATACAGTTTCCCTGGCAGCAAAGTTGGTTTGAGACAGAAGCAGGCCGGCTGAGTGGTTACTGGACGGTAGGTTATACCTACTGGGACAGTCAGGATAAGGTCAATACCCATAGCTTGTCCGCATCACCAGTACTGACCTGGGAATTTGGGGCGCGTGGTGCCGACGTTCAACCGTTTATTGAGGCCGGTATTGGTCTGGCAGCCTTCAGCCGGAATAAGATAGAAGATCGGGAACTGGGTTCCAGTGTCAATTTCGAAGATCGGTTTGGTTTCGGCATCCGCTTTTATCAGCGTCATACCATCGGCGCACAGGCTTTACATTATTCGAATGCAGGTATCAGCTCCGATAATGCAGGGATCGAATCGTATAACATTTACTACCGGTTTGATTTCTGAAAAACCGCAAGAACCGGGCGGTGTGATGAGCACCTTGCCCGGCTACCAAATCTGCAACTGAGTGATCAGTGCTGGCAGATATGTTCTTCACGAGTGTTAAAACCGGCATCGGAGGCAACAAATTTGCCTTTTGCCTGCAGGAAGTCGATCAGCTGTTCCGCTGTCATATCTTCCGCGCTGCAGGTATGAAAACGGGTATCAGCACCAAAGCGGGTTTCAATAGCGGACTTCAGACTGTCGCGGGTGAACTGACCACCCAGCTCCAGCATCATATGCATCACGTCGTGACCGTGTACTGATTGACTCATAACAAACTCCTGATTGGATAATGATGCATAATTTAAACATCATTACCGTTCAGCCATGCCGGTACAGATCAAAAAAGTAGCACAAAAAACAAAGGGGCGACTTCATGTCACCCCCTCCACAGGCATCGGTTGCCTAAACCGAAGATTGCTTTACGTGAAACATATAGCATTTTTTCTTGCGTACAGCGCAGGCTTCCTTGCAGGCATCATTCCATCCGTGGGCTCACATTCCCGCTCTGCTTCCTGCATAACCGCTGTTCCGTCACCGGCTATCATCAGATCCTTCTGATGTCCTTTAAACCCGCCTCCGGCAGGGGTCCTACTTATCTCTTCCTGAACAACGACTCATATTACCCCGCTGTCGGTTTCCTTATGACTAATAGTAGTTTGTTATCCGGAAAGCGGAGGTTGAATATTCAGCGAAAAAAGCATTGAGAATGGATTTCAACTCTTAAAAAGATATTTATATTCATCAAGATAAAATCAAAATCATCTTCTTTCATCACAATAAAAACGGATTATACGCACAGAAACTATGGCAAATATCCTACACACAGATCAGCGTTAAATGACATCAACCTTCGTTACTGCTTCGCTTAGTTAAAAGATGCGGATATTTGCGCAGTGCCGCCCGCAATTGATCGTAACTCACACCCAGCGCCTGCGCCGTGCGGCGCTGATGAAAATGCTGCTGTTGCAATGCCTGCAGGATCAGACGCTGCTCCAGCCGGGCCAGTTCGGTTTTCAGATCGCAGGTCTGCAAAACAGGTGATATATGCGGTTCTGCTGATACCGGAATGACAGAAGGTGAAATCATGGCAGATGACGTCCGCCACGGACTGGCAAAGGGATCCAGCACGATATCGGCAACTGGCTTTGCCGGATCTGCATGCCGGTAGATACTGCGTTCGACCACATTTTTCAGCTCACGCACATTACCCGGCCAGTCATGCTCCATCAGTTGCTGCAGTGCATGTACCGTGAACCCGGAGAAATAGTCATACCCCAGCTCCAGACACATCCGCAGCGCAAAATGCTCTGCAAGCTCGGCGATATCCTCTTTGCGGTAACGCAGTGGTGGCAGATTCAGCACATCAAATGCCAGCCGATCCAGCAAGTCACCCCGGAAACGCCCCTGCCCGACCAGCGCCGGCAGATCTTCGTTACAGGCGGCCACGACCCTGACATCCACCCGCAGGGTTTTACTGCCGCCCAGTCGCTCGAAACGACCATATTCAATGACCCGCAGTAATTTTTCCTGCACTTGCAGACTGGCTGTCGCCAGTTCATCCAGAAACAAGGTGCCACCATCCGCACGCTCAAACAGCCCTTCCCGACTGCGGGTAGCACCGGTAAATGACCCCACTTCGTGACCGAACAATTCTGACTCCAGCAGGTTTTCCTGCATCGCCGCACAATTGACCTGCAAGTAAGGCTGCTGCCAACGTTTTGACAGATAGTGAAGGCGTTCAGCAATCAGTTCTTTGCCGGTACCGCGTTCACCAATGAGCAATACGGGACGGTTCAGCGGTGCCAGCTGCGACGCCTGCTGCAAGACCTGATGCCAGATTTCGGAACTGCCGATCACATGCTGTTTGGGAGTGGTCATAGAATCCGCCTGATTTGGTTTTATTGACTATAAACATGGTCAATATAGCCAATTATTTAACCAGAGAGTGGCTATTTTTTATGCATCAAAAGTAAACCGATGTAAAAACAGCCAGTTATAAAAGTGGCATGACTTTCGCTCTGTTATAGAGGTCAATCCGTAAACAGGAGTTCATCATGGGTATCTTTTCTCGTTTCAGCGACATCATTAATTCCAACCTGACCGCGCTGCTGGATCGCGCCGAAGACCCGGCCAAGATGGTCCGGATGATGATTCAGGAGATGGAAGAAACACTGGTGGAAGTGCGCACCAGTTCTGCACGCGTACTGGCAGACCGCAAGGAACAGGAACGACGTCTGCAGCGTCTGCAATCTGACGTGCTCGATTGGGAACACAAAGCCCGCCTGGCACTGAGTAAAGGCCGGGATGATCTGGCCCGGGCTGCGCTGGCAGAAAAACAGGCGGTTGAAGAAACATTGCAATTGGCCGGGCGTGAGCTAAAAGTGATAGAGGATCAGCTGTGTGTGCTGAATGAAGAGATCAGTCAGCTGCAGCAGAAACTCGATGATGCCAAAGCGAAACAGCAGTCTCTGCTGGCGCGGGAACAGACCAGCCGTTCACGCATGGACATTCGTCGCAGCAGCAACCGGGAAAAACTGGAAGAGGCATTCCGTAAATTCGAAGCCTATGAACGCAAGATGGATAACATGGAAGCTGAGGTTGAGGCGCAGGATCTGGGCCGTACACGCACCTTGCACGATGAATTTACCGAACTGACGCGTAACGATAAGGTTGAGTCTGAGCTGGAGGCACTGAAAGCCAGTATGACAAACCAGAGGAGTGAACATTAATGTCACTGATGATGTTCTTTTTTGTACCTGCGGTGGTGTTTCTGGCGCTGGTGGCGCCAGTCTGGCTGATCCTGCATTACTGGACACAGTCACGGCTCAACCGGGGATTATCCGCGGAAGAACGCCTGCAGATGGAAGATGCGCTGGCGCTGGCCAACCGGCTGGAACAGCGCATCTCGGCACTGGAAACCATTCTGGATGTGCAGCAGCCGGACTGGCGCCGCCACGACGATAACCGCAATCACCGCTCTTCATAACGGGAGGTAAATCATGAACAGTTCCGGCCGTAAACTATACCGCAGCAGTAATCAGGCCTGGCTGGGCGGCGTCTGTGCCGGTGTCGCCGAGTGCTATGGCCAGCCGGTCTGGCTGGTGCGTATTCTGATGATAACACTGTTTGTGTTCAGTGGCAGTCTGGGGATACTGGTGTATCTGGCCGGTGTATTCCTGCTGGAAAAACAGCCGACGCAACTGCCACCGCAGCCGGGGATCCGCCCGCAATTCGGCTATGGCGAAGATACTGCCCAGCGCGCACGTCAGTTAGGCGAACGGATGAAAAAACTCGATCAACGCTTACAGGCAATGGAACGGTACGTCACGTCCAGCCGTTACCGCTTTGATAAAGAGTTTAATAAATTATGAAGGTTTTCCGTGCATTGTTCCGGATCCGGCAACGTTGTATTTCCCGAATTGAACTGTCGGAATAACAAACCAAAGTCTATTGTTTGACTATGCTTAATGCTGAACCATTGCCGGCGTACCTGTTGTGAATGATACGCCATCATTCATTGCATAAAGGGAACATACGATGACGAAAGTGCTTGTACTCTATCATTCCATGTATGGTCATATTGAAACCATGGCAAACAGTATCGCCGAGGGAGCGCGGGAAGTAAGCGGGGTTGAAGTCACGATCAAACGTGTGCCGGAAACCATGGATCCCGCCAGATTTGCAGCTGCCGGTGGAAAAACTGAACAAAGCGCACCAGTCGCTACCCCGGCTGAACTGGTTGATTATGATGCCATCATCTTCGGAGTTCCGACCCGGTTCGGCAATATGACCGCACAAATGCGTAATTTCCTCGATCAAACCGGTGGCTTGTGGGCTAAAGGTGCACTGTTCGGCAAAATTGCCAGTGTCTTTGCTTCTACCGGTGTCGGTGGCGGACAGGAAATGACCATTACCTCGACCTGGACGACGCTGGCCCATCACGGCATGGTGATTGTGCCAATTGGTTATGGCACAGCAGAGATGTTTGATATCAGTCATGTCGGTGGCGGTACGCCATACGGCGCGACCACCCTCGCCGGCGGGGATGGTTCGCGGCAACCGGATGCCCGTGAACTGGCTATTGCCCGTTTCCAGGGAAAACATGTGGCGACGGTCGCTGCAAAAATGAAAGGCTGATAACGGGAAGGAAACTTCGGGCGGGGTGAATCAACGCCCGGAGTTTTTGCCGGACGCACAAAAAATAAAAGGGCGACATGAGTCACCCCCTATAAAATCTTGGTTGCCCAAGCCGGCGATGCTACAGCATCGTCTTATCTCATCCTTGAAGGCCTTCCCCGATCCATCGGGACATCCTTTTAAGCATCCTGCGTAACAATCAATCCGTGACTGTTACTTTCTTCATCCGTGAAGAGTTCCTGATAACCACATCTTGTGGTGGATCCTTCTGCCATCCTGGCTTGCTACTCTTCCTGAGTAACAACGACTCCATCCTGAGGTGTTCCTTTGTCGTCCTGACAGTTACTCTTCCTGAGCAACAGTTACCTCATCCTGAGGTTATCCTTTGTCATCCTGACAGTTACTCTTCTGAGTAACAGTTACCTCATCCTGAGGTATGATCCTTTTGCCATCCTGACAGTTACTCTTCCTGAGTAACAGTTACCTCGTCCTGAGGTTATCCTTTGTCATCCTGACAGGCTTCCTTATCCTGGGAAACCGCAGCGCGTCCTGCAGAAGTAATACTAAAGATTTATGCATTTCCTACAAGTAGCTGAAAAAGCTATTTATGCCAGAAAACCCATCAATTAATTATCAAAAACCTTAAAAATCAATGCTATACAAAAAATGAAATCAGGGTGGCTTGCATAAATAAGCGCTCAGGCTCACAACAACTATGGCAAATATCCTACACGAGTGTAAGCCGCCAAGATGGCGAGGGCTGGAATGAAAGGGTGAAAAAAAGCAGGAACCGCCGCCAGCGGGGAGAGAAATGGCGGCGGATTACAGATTAACGCACGAAACGTGCGCGCATCTCAAATATCATCTTCTCAGCAGTGCAGGTAAATTGCAGCGTGGTATTCAGCACAACACCATCTTCCACAGTTTGCAGCTCACTGCTCACCAACACATCCGGGCAGGCTTCTTTCGCCACGGCAATATAACGTTCCTGACGCGCACGGGCATCTTCTTCGTTGTCACCTTCAACCGGAATCATTACGAGATCATCGCCATCACGAATGATGGTGCCTACCTCGGCCACACAGCCACAGGCTTCGCACACTTCTTCCATATGATCTACTGTTGTCATGTTCTGCTCCTTAAATAAATAAATCGGGCCGCGCACAGGATCTCGCAACCAAGCTTTATAAAGTTAGTGTAGCAGCATCCACTTTGCCGGATGCTGCCGTCAGATCAAATAGATGCAGAATTTATACTAGTATCTGCCAGCGCCAGCATGAAGGCATATTCCTGTGCAATATCGAGGAAATAACGATAACGCCCTGATTTCCCGCCATGTCCGGCATCCATATCCATGCTCAGTAATAGCAGATGGTCATCCGTTTTGTTAGCCCGCAATTTCGCAACCCATTTTGCCGGTTCCCAATATTGCACCTGGGAATCATGCAAGCCGCTAACCACCAGCAGATGCGGATAAGCCTGCGGCTTAATCTGATCGTAAGGGCTGTAACTCTTGATGTACTGATACACCGCAGGGTCACGCGGATCACCCCATTCATCATATTCACCGGTGGTCAGCGGGATTGACTCATCCAGCATCGAAGTCAGCGTATCCACAAATGGCACCACCGCTACCACGCCGAGATAACGCTCCGGCGCCATATTGGCCACAGCCCCCATCAGCAGACCACCGGCACTGCCGCCGGTTGCGAACACCCGTTTCGGATCACCATAACCGGCGGCGAGAATCCCCTCGGTAGCGTCGATAAAATCAGTGAAACTGTTCATCTTTTTGAGCTGTCGTCCCTGTTCATACCAGTGACGTCCCAGCTCTTCCCCACCGCGGACATGCGCAATGGCAAAGATAAAACCTCTGTCGAGCAGGCTTAAACGGGAGGAAGCGAAATAAGGATCTTCACTCATGCCATAAGCACCGTACCCATAGACCAGCAATGGGTTCTGGCCCGGCTGGTACAGATCCTTACGATACACCAGTGACACCGGCACCTGGGTGCCGTCACGCGCTTCGATCCACAGCCGCTGGCTCTGGTAATAATCCGGTTTGAAATCACCCAGCACCGGCTGTCGTTTCAGCATCTTGCGTTCGCCGCTGGCAATGTCCAGGGCATAGTGGGTGGTCGGTGTCGTCAGTGACGCATAACCATAACGGAACTCCGGATTATCCGGATCAGGATTCGTACCCAGCCACAGCACATACGCCGGATCGTCGACAGCGATAGTCCGGACCTCTTTTCCCTGCAGATCGAGTTCGCGCAACCGGGTCAGCCCCGCATCCCGCTCTTCTACAAACAACGCATTCCGGAACAGGACGAAGTCCTGCAGCAGTGTGTGTTCCCGGACAGGCAACAGGCACTGCCAGTGTTGTTCCGCACCGTCATCCGCCAGATAAAGAGCGAAATTACGGCCTTCACGGTTCGAACGTACATAGAAATGTTGCTGGAAATGATCCAGCCCGTATTCATGCCCGCGACGGCGCGCCAGAAACAGTGTCGGCGTACCATGCGGGGTTTTCAGTGACAGCAAGTGCACTTCGGAACTCAGCGTGCTGGAAAGAGAGATCAGCAGATACTCTTCGGAACGACTATGACTGATATGCAGGTAATAGGTGTTATCGGCTTCCTCATACACCAGCTTATCCTGCGCCGGATCCGCGCCCAGCGTGTGATACCAGACCTGATACGGCAACAGGGTTTCGCTGTCTAAACGGACATAGAAGAAACCTGCACTGTCGGCGCTCCACACCACATCACCGGAGGTATTCTCCAGCAGATCCGGTAACCATTCGCCGGTCTGCAGATTACGGACACTGATCTGATACTGCCGGCGGGAAACAAAATCCTCGCCGCAGGCCATCCAGTGATTGCTGGGGCTGACTTCCAGCGCACCCAGATCGTAGAAGTCCACCCCGGCGGCACGCTGATTACCATCCAGCAACAGTTCCGTCGGTGCATCCGGCCGCGCGGCCAGTCGTTCATACAGCGGATATTCCTGCTCCGGCAGATAACGACTGCGATACCAGTAACCTTTCAGGTAATACGGAACGGAGCTGTCATCCGGCAGCTGGCGATCCACCATTTCCTGATACAGCGTCTTCTGCAGCGCTTCGGTTGGCCGCAACATGGCTTCGGCATAACCATTTTCGGCATGCAGATAATCGAGCACTTCCGGGTTACTGCGCGTGTCATCACGTAGCCAGTAATAGGGGTCGATGCGCTCATCACCATGAAAAATCAGAGAATGCGGGTGTTGGGTGGCAATCGGGGGCAGAATCGAGTTCATACAACGCCTCTTGTCCTGTTGAAATGCTATAAACATATCAAAAGCATATCACAGCGGCACTCAATGGCATCCGACGCAGTTAACAGGATGATAACAAAGTGGGATTTCAGCAAAAGAAATGCCCCGCTCCGGTTCAATTATGTTTTATCCTTGTCACTCTTAAGTGAACTAAGCTGAATAAGAGCATCGGATGTTTTTATCTTATTCAGCGACCCGGGAGGTGGTGGCAGTCTATGAAACGTATTTTGATTATCTTCGCGCATCCGGGTTACCACCGTTCGCATGCCAACCGGGCCATGCTGAGAGGCCTTAAAGGGCTGGAAGATGTCAAAGTACATGATTTGTACCAGCATTATCCCAATATGTTTATCGATGTGGCCCGCGAACAACGCATGCTGCGCGATTACGATATCATTGTGTTTCAGCACCCGATTTACTGGTATTCCTGCCCGGCGATCCTGAAAGAGTGGATGGAGCAGGTGCTGGAATATGGTTACGCTTTCGGACCGGAAGGTAATGCACTGAAACATAAATACCTGCTGGCCGCCGTAACGACCGGGGGCAGTGCCGCATCCTATTCTACGACCGGTCACAACCATCATCCTATTACCGATTATCTGCTGCCAATCCAGCAAAGCGGCCTGATGTGCGGGATGCGCTGGCTGCCACCGTTTGTGGTGTATGGTTATCACAGTGTGAACGATCCGGATTATCTGAAGATGAAAGGTCAGCAATACCGTCGTCTGCTGACCGCACTGCGGGATGAGGAGTTCACACCGCAGCAACTGCATAATGCCACCTATCTGACCGATCTGCTTAAGGAGCTGTGATGGAGCAAAATATGCTGTTTGATGCTGCCATCTTTCTGACCGCTGCGGTAGTTTCAGTGCCGCTTGCCCGCCGCTTGGGTTTAGGCTCGGTGCTGGGGTATCTGATTGCCGGGGTGATTATCGGCCCCTATCTGTTTAATTTTGTCGGCGCCAGTGATGAGGTGATGCACGTTGCCGAATTCGGTGTCGTACTGATGCTGTTTTTGATCGGGCTGGAACTGAAACCGGCGCTGCTGTGGCAACTGAAGGGTCCGATTATCGGTATCGGTGGCAGTCAGGTGCTGTTTACCTCCACCGCATTCACACTGATCGCGCTCGTGTTTGGGCTGCGCTGGCAACAGGCACTGGCCGTCGGCATGATACTGGCGCTCTCCTCCACCGCGATTGTACTGCAGAGCCTGACCGAACGGCGCATGCTGAAAAGCGAAGCCGGTCAGACCAGCTTCTCCGTACTGCTGTTTCAGGATATCGCCGTGATCCCGATGCTGGCCTTGCTGCCATTTCTGGCTCCCGGTATCAGATTTGAACCCGAACCGTCGGCACTGAGTGGCTGGCAGAACGGCTTACTGATTGCGCTGGTCATCTCCGGAATTGTACTGGGGGGGCATTACCTGATGCGCCCGGTCTTCCGTTTTATCGCGCAATCTGGTCTGCGGGAGATTTTCGTCGCGGCTGCGTTATTGCTGGTGATCCTGACGGCACTGGCTACCGAAGCGGTCGGTCTGTCACCGGCATTAGGCACCTTCCTGGCGGGCGTGGTTCTGGCAGAAAGTGAATACCGCCACGAGCTGGAAGCGAACATTGAACCATTCAAAGGATTACTGCTCGGTCTGTTTTTCATCTCGGTGGGAGCTGGTATTAACTTCTCATTGCTGGCGGAGCATCCGTTTCTGATCGCCGGTCTGCTGCTGCTGTTACTGAGCGTCAAGTTCCTGATCCTGCAGGGTGTCGGCGGACTGGCACATATGACTCATGGTCACCGCTGGTCATTTGCCTTTGCACTGGCTCAGGGCAGTGAATTTGCGTTTGTATTGTTCTCGTTTGCACAACAACTCAAACTGTTCGACACCCAGCTTACCGCACTGCTGACACTGACTGTGGCCCTGTCGATGGCCTTTACTCCGTTACTGCTGATGCTGAATCACTATCTGCAGAGCAAATGGCAGGCAGAAGAAAAAGAAGAGCGCGCAGCCGATCAGATCGATGAACAGGATAACCCGGTGATTATTGTCGGCTTCGGCCGTTTTGGTCAGGTGATTGGCCGTCTGCTGCATGCCCACGGCATCGGCACCACGGTATTGGATAATGACGTCTCGCATATCGATATGCTGCGGAAATACGGTTACAAGGTGTTTTACGGTGATGCCGACCGCATCGATTTGCTGCAGGCCGCCGGAGCTGACAAAGCCAAACTGCTGATTGTCGCGGTCAGTAATCAGGCCAAATCGATAGCGCTGTGTGAGCTGGCACAACGCCATTTCCCGCAATTAAAAATTCTGGTTCGTGCTGTAGATCGCGCGCACGCGCATCAGTTGCTGCAATTAGGCGTCGAATTGATCTATCGTGAAACAGTAGGCTCTGCTGTTGATCTGGGTGTTTCGGCACTCCGTCAGCTGGGGATCAGAGGAAATCTGGCATGGCGTGCCGGACAGACGTTTAAAGAACATGATGAAAAACTATTGCGTGAACAGACCGCATTCCTCGACGACGAAAAAATGTATATCACCAAGAGTGTGCAATACCGCCATATCCTGGCGGAAATGCTTCAGGCAACGCAGCAAGACCGTCATAGCGAACTGATGCACGCCTGGGAACACATGGACGATGAGGATGAGGAAGATGAACATGAGGGCATTCATTAGCCCAAGGAGCACTTATGAATCAGGAACACTCTTATAACCATGTACTGGTAGCTCTGGATATTAACGACGACTTTCAGCCACTGCTGGAAAGAGCGATTGCCGTTGCGCGCCGGCATAATGCCAAACTATCCGTCCTGCATGTGGATATTAATCTGCGCGACCTCTACACCGAAATGGTCGATATTGATGTCGAGCGGGTACAGCGCAAAGTGCTGGCAGACACCAAAAACAAACTTGATACCATCCTGGCCGGTATTGATTATCCGCTGGAGCGCAGCATGGTGATGTGCGGTGATCTGGTCGAAGAGGTCAATCAGGTGGTGGATGCCCAGAACATCGATTTGCTCATTTGTGGTCACCATCAGTCATTCTGGAATCTCCTGGCTTCCGCCGCCCGTCAGTTGATGAATTCGGTCCGCTGCGACCTGCTGATTATTCCTATTCCGGCTAAATAATCACACTTCCGGGAACGGCGATAACGGGTACAGCATCGCCGTTTTTATAACTGCATCAAATTTTTTTCTTCTCATGTTGCTGAAAACACAAAACCGTAACATTTATGTCTACACTGAAGATGTTTTTCACTCAAAGGAGACTCGACATGGCAGGATACCGCGCCGGTTACGGCGACGAAGATGAAGATGTTTGGGGTGAAGGTCCGGATGAAGAAGAGGAAGGTGTTGAGCCGGACTGGGATGACGATGAAGACGAAGAATGGGATGAAGAGACTGGCGACTGGAGCGAAGGTGAAGATGACTTCGACCTCGATCCTGACGATGAAGAAGAGTAATCCCTGCTGACGCCGGCTGCTGCCGGCGTTGTTTTTTCCGGCAGCGCTGAACTTTCGGCGGCAGCTGTTATACCATAACGGCCTTTAATCTGTCTGACACACCCGGCACGCCGAAATCAGGAAAAAACTGCATGTCTGAATCTCGTTTTGATACCGAGGATTTTCGTATTCCGGTTACCGTACTCACCGGCTTTCTTGGCAGTGGTAAAACCACCCTGCTCAACTACTGGGTCAAACAACCGGAAATGGCAAACTGTGCCGTCCTGATCAATGAATTCGGGGCTGTCGGACTGGATCATCATCTGGTAGAGAAGCTGGATGACAACGTCGTCATGCTCGAATCCGGCTGTGTCTGCTGCACCGTACAGGGCGATCTGGTCAATGCACTGCGCGACCTGTTTATGCGCGCGATGCGCCGTGAAATCAAACCATTCCAGCGTGTACTGATTGAAACCACCGGCCTCGCCGATCCCGGCCCGGTATTATTCACACTGCGTAACGACCCGTTTTTCGCCCAGCGTTACCGTTTCGATGGCACGGTGACAGTGGTCGATGTCTGCCATATCACCCGGCAGCTTAACCAGCAATATGAAGCGGTAAAACAGGTCGCACTGGCCGATCTGCTGGTGCTGACCAAAAGCGATATCGCCGATTTTGGTGTCTTGCCGGAGGTGGAAAACCTGTTACAGCGCATCAACCCGATGGCACCGCGGCATATTGCCATCAAGGGTGAATTATCCCCGGCTGTGCTGGAACAGAATGGTCCGTTCGGCAGTGGCTCACAACGCAGTACACAGGAAATCCGTAAATGGCTGCAGGGAGCCATTGCTGAGTTAGGCTTAGCTTCACCCATGAAACCGGCCACACCGACTGTCTCGCCACTGATAGCCAATGCCCCTGTTGCCAGTGCCCACAGCGATATAGACGCTTTCTGCCTCCGCTATACCAAGCCGATACCCACCGCGCGCTTTCTTGATGGTCTGCGCATGGTACAGATGCGTTACCCGGAGCGCTTATTACGTTTCAAAGCCATTCTCTGGCTGGAAGAACAGGATACACCGGTGGTGGTACATGGTGTTCATGACCAGCTCTATCCCATCATGAACCTGCCGGCGTGGCCGAATGGTGAACCCGCCAGTGAATTGGTGTTCATCATGAAACAGACCGATCGTCAGGAAGTGGAAGAGATGCTGCAGGAAGAATTTTTCCCCAAATATCCGCGTTTTCAGTATGAATGACAGACAAAACACTCAGAAATAATGGTATTTCTTATATAACTTTCTTAAATGGCGCTTAATGGCGCCATTTTTCATCCGGAATGACTCACTCTTCATAAAAACGGGGATTGCAATTCACCGGCTGTCGCTGTCATCATGTGCATCGCTCACAAACGTGATCAAGATCAATTTTTGCCAAACCATCAGACGTCTATTCACAGACGCCAGGGAGCTAACATGATCCGCAAAAACCCCTCAGGTCACTTACCCGTTATTGCTGAATCAGCTTATGTCGACAAAACCGCGATTATCTGCGGCAAGGTCATCATCAAAGATAACGTCTTCGTCGGTCCTTATGCCGTGATCCGTGCCGATGAAGTGGATGCAAACGGTGAGATGGAACCGATTGTGATCGGCGCTAATTCCAATATTCAGGATGGCGTGGTGATCCACTCCAAATCCGGTGCCGCCGTAACGATTGGCGAATACAGTTCTATCGCCCACCGTTCTATCGTCCATGGCCCGTGCAAAGTCGGTAACCGCGTCTTCATCGGTTTTAATACCGTACTGTTCAACTGTGAAGTGGGTGACGGTGCCGTGATCCGCCATAACTCGGTTATTGATGGTCAGGATTTGCCGGCCGAATTCTATGTGCCGTCCAGCACCCGCATCTGCCCGCAGACCAACCTGGATGAAATTCCGCGTGTTACTGTTGCCGCAACCGAATTCTCGGAAGACGTGGCCCATACCAATATCGATTTGGTGAAGGGTTATAAAGCGCTGCAGAATGAGTTTTGATTTAATCCTGGATTTTTTAAAAGACCGCCAATGAATGCGGTCTTTTTTATCAGAAGATAAAAATATACCATCCACTGATAACAAATATTAAATTACTTCACATCAGTACAATCATTATTGTATTCTTTTTCACCATCATCCCTCTCATATATAGCACAACTGGATGCACCATAATAATCTGAGAATGTTAATCTATAACTTTTAACTCGATTAATATTTTCGCGCTCAGCAATAAAAAGTCTGTCAGAATAGCTTACACATGGTTCTTCATCATTTTTTTGTTCTAATAAACAAAACTGAACTGCCTCTTCTTTTGATTTATTTTCAAATTCATTTTTAACAAAAAGAATGCTTTCCCCCTCATCAAGACCATTTACTTCATCAAGAATGTATTTTTTGTTTTCACTCCAAAAAGATAACATGTCTTTTTTTGTCAATGGTGGATTTGCAATCGTGATCACGAATGAACCTTGGTCTGACTCAAACTCAGATTTATATATTGTGTCAATCTTTGATGGTAACCAGTAATCAGATGTAAAATACAAAATAACGAAAATAAAGAAAAGCCACCCAACATGTGATTTCTTCATCTTTAAATTATATATCATCTAAAGTCCCCGCTTATTTTTCTAGTATGATTCATTTCCGTTATAAATGGTTTGTAACCAAAGCCTTTATACCTCTGCAAAATAAACCACGACCTGAATAGTCTCAAAAATTCAAAATATTTATCTCCACTTACATCATCAACATTAAGTCCAAAGTGATCCTGAGCTTTGAATGATACTACCCCATTAAATGTTCTATTAACCAAATCAATACTCAAATTCTGTAACGTGAGCTGTAAAGACCATATACCGTGGACTGTAATACCTAATCCATTAAACCAATCAGGTGTAGTGTCAAAACCTGGCAGATGAATGGAATTTTTTCCTGTAGCTAGGCTATTCCATATCTTTTTAATATCGTTATCTTCCAGCTCCCCACTTTTTTTCTTCAGTTCAGCTGATATTGCATCAGATATCTTATCTACTACAGCATCCGTGTTTTGATGCGATTTGGCTGCTTTATCTAACAACGGATGTGTAAATTTACCCCCAACGTTTTGCTCAAATCGATCTATCATCATTTTCGTCAATGAACCATATTCCCCCCAAGATACCGAGCTGGCAAACAGTCTGAAATTGGCAAAATGATCACTTGCTGGCAGATCAAATTCATAATCCAGCTTACTGAATGGTTTAAACATTCCAAGATTCATTATTTGGTTCCTGGACATATCTCCGGATTGCATATCATCGGCTTTTATATCATCCATTGGTTTTTGTGATTGAAAGATGACCAGAGGTAGATGTAACTGAGTTAATGCTCTGACTTCAAGAAAATAACTATTATTGCTAACCATACGTAATAGCTTGCCAGTTTGCCCTGCTTTGTGTCGGTCAGAGACCATTCCAGGCTCTAACTGCCACACATCACCCATGGTTATAAATTGATATTTTATTTTACTTTTCTCATATCCTTTATGTTTATCAGCATACTCTTTAGCCGGTGATGTCTGTGGTGACGGTCGGGGTTTATGTTTTTTCGCTTCATTCAATAACGCTGAGGTTTCAATTTTCAGTTCGACAGGACCAGCCGGGAGATCTGTAAGCAACAGATAGCCGCCAGACAACGTCACCTGATGTTCAACGCCAGAGGAATCCTTTAATTTGCCAGACAATGAGCCGAATGGCTGATTCATTTCATCGACCAACCGGATCTCTATCCACTGATCTTTTGGCTGACAATCCCGGCACTGATTTATTTTTGCTGTCATTTTTATTCTGCTCCGCCTGTTTGTGCTTTTTTTATTTGTTGGATGACTTTCGCCATCACATCCCGTTGTTCGTCAGCGCCTCGAATCTCTTTCAGGCTTTGGATCTTAGGCCACCAATGCAGATATCCCATGAGATCAAGGATCATCCATGCCGGTTGCCACAGCTCGGGAATACTGCCTGACATTGCCCGTTGATATGTCTGTTCAAGCTGTTCTGATATCGGACCATTTCGCTCATATAACACGGTTGTAAGCTCATTGGCATTCCGCCAAAGCCATTGTTCGAGATTGAACAGCGTTATTTCTTTCTCTCCCGGCTGCCCGACAAAATGCCCGTCTTGCATCCGCCACCAGGGTTCAGCATGTTCAGTTAAATCCAGTTCCGGATAAGGAGAGGTGATAAGCCAATCATTTTGATGCCACACGACCAGTTCATTGGTTGGCCCCAGAAAACGGCGGGTTTCCTCTTCGGTGAAGGTATAGAGCATGGGACCCAGTATTCGCGGGTCGTAGTAGCGAAAAATCACTTCTTCGCCATCCAGCCCGGCAAGCAACAGGCTTTGCCAGTGCTGAACCAGTTTTCCCGGCATGTGTTCTGACGCTATCAGCATGCCGGTCGCATAGCCGGCAGCTTCCTGTTCCCGCCACCATGCCTGCCAGCCGGGCAGTTGTGCCAGAGGCAGTAACCACAGGCCATACAGAACTTCATCTTTAAATTCGGTTCCGGCATAGAGCGGCCAGGCGTCGGTTTGGTCGGCCTGCCGGTACCAGTATTCCAGTGGTTTGTTGTCCGCCAGCGGGTCAATAAGTGCATACACCATATAGGTTGCAGGCAGTTTTTGTTGCCAATCGTCCAACGTCATCATTATTTCTGCTTCCGGCAACGTTTCGATGCGGCAGCTTTTGCACTGCGGGCCGCCGCGACAACCGCCCCGATAGGTTTAATCATATCCAGCAGGCTCAAATCTGACCCGACCAGCGGTGCGCCACCGCCGTTGAGGCTGATAGCAGGAGCAACCATCTGCACGCCGGCTGGGCTGAGGGTAATAAAGCTGCCGCCGACTTTAAGTGTTAGTCCGGCTCCCGCTTCCATGTTGATTTTGATGGCGGCGTTCTGGTGCAGTTCATCCGCCACTGACACCATAAATGACTGCTCGATTTGCTGTTGCTGAGTACCTTTAAGCTTGAGCCGATCATCGGCATTGAGCTCTTCAAAACGCTCTTTTTTTACCGTTTCGCTGCGATCGTGTTTTACCCGCTCAATGACATTGCCTTGTGTCAGACGATGGCTATCACCGTCGATGGTGGCATAGGCATTGGCTTTGACCATCAGTTCCCAGTCGCGCTGGGCATGCAGGAAGATCTGTTCACGGCCCTTTTTGTCTTCAAAGCGCAGTTCGTTAAAGCCGCCACCACCGGGGGTGGACAGGGTCTTGAACACGGTTCTGGTTTTATGCGCCGGTAAGGCATACGGATGCTGGTTCGCCCCGTTATAGACACAGCCCAACACCAGTGGCCGGTCGGGATTGCCATGTTCAAAGCTGACCACCACTTCCTGCCCGACCCGCGGGATCCAGTGACTGCCGTAGCGATCACCGGCCCAGCCTTGTGCAACCCGCAGCCAGCAGGAGGTTTTATCATCCCCCTGACCTTCTTTGTCCCAATGGAACTGCACTTTGATACGGCCATAGACGTCGGTGTAAATTTCTTCGCCTTTCGGACCGGTGACAATCGCGGTCTGATAACCCGGCAGATCAGGGCGTTTGGACCACCAGCCGGGGACAAACAGCACCTGCCACGGGACCGCAACAAACTGGTTGTGGTAGCTGGCCTGACCGCCACTGGTTTCCTCCAGCACCTGCGGCTGTTCACCTTCGTGATGCACCTGTCTGACCAGCCATAAGGGTTCAAATTCACGGCGCGGCAGTTCATGGAAGGTGGTGAATTTTCCGGCGACCAGATCTCCGTGATCGGTCACACCCTGCAGTTCGATAGCCGCCTGCATGTGCCGCGCCAGTGCCAGTTTGTTCTGACGCAGATTTTCAGCCTCGGTATCACTTAAGTTTGGCCAGCGGTATTCCTCCAGTTTGTCAGAAGGGTTCGCCTGTGCGGAAGGCTGGTTTTTAGCAGAAATCTGCGTCTGGTGATTTTGCGCCACAGGTGGTGGCGTGACTTCGCTGTCTAGTGGTGTAACCGGACGCAGAAAGGTGAAATCACGGCCACTGACCTTGCCGGAAACGGTACGCCAGAAGGTCTGACATTCCCGTAATGCCGGTTTGTCGGGGTTTAGGCCACTGGCCGGAAGGTAGTCCATTGCCACACCGTTGGCGAAAGCAGCATTGCTGTCACCGAACACCAGCACCGTCTGGCCATTTTGTGTTGCATAGTGATAGTGAATGCCCTCCTCCGATAAAATCCGGTGGATAAAATCGTAGTCCGACTCCGCATACTGCACGCAATATTCACGCGGCTGATGTTGTTCGTGCAGACGCCAGCGGTAATCCAGTGTGGTGAAGCCCGCTTCCTGCAAAAGTTGCTCAACGATTTGCTGCGTCGCCAGTTGCTGATAGATACGGTAGTTCACCCGAAGCTGCAGCAGGTCAAACCGGGGTTTCACGGTGATGTGGTATTCGGTGAAACGCAAACCGGTATCGTGCTGACTGATGTCATACACCACGCCGGTAATTTCACGAATGCGGTCGGGACTTTTTATTTTCAGAACGCAGGGCTGATAGAGGAAAGAAGCCAGATCGAGCTGATTATCTTCACAGACCAGTGTTACGCGGAAATCAAAGCTTTTACTGATGTATTCTTCGCCGCTGAATCGCAAAACCTGAAAAGCAGCAGCATGACCCGGGACTGCGAACAGAAACCGGGCTTCATTGGCCTCGAAAAACATATTTTATCCCGTTTATTGTTGGATTAATCCGTCACTGCGTGCAGGCAACGGGCGGCGAAATCGCCGCGATAAACGGGAGTTTAGAATATAAAACAACTCATATGAAGCCGTCAGTTGCGACAGCTTCAGACGGATTTTTCTACTGTAATGGACGCTGTACCGGCCAGAGTTTACGTACATCCACTGCTGCCATACCAGCCGCTGCAGCTGCCTTCAGACCGGCGTCTGCATCTTCAAATACCAGACAGCGTTCCGGTTTCACACCCAGCTTTTCTGCGGCCAGCAGGAAAGTATCCGGCGCGGGTTTCGGGTTGGTAACCTGATCCGCCCCCACCACGACCGGCAGATAGTGATCCAGCGATAACCCGGCGAGGATACGGCGGGCCATGTCAGTGTGACAACCGGTCCCAACCGCCATCGGTTTTTCGCCTAAAAAGGGCAATACCACACCGGCAACCAGTGGTGTCGGCGATAAAGTTGTTGGCAGTAATTCGTAGAACCGGCGATCACGCACATTCACTACGGCCGGAACATCCACGCGGATACCGGCTTCATCCGCCAGAATTTCAACCGTATCGGGGATCGGCACACCACCCAGCTGCTGCATACGCTCGCTGGTAAAAGGAATAGCAAACTGCGTCAGTGCATGCTGCCACGCCAGATCATGCGCCTGCAGCGTGTTGGAAAGGGTACCGTCGAGATCAAAAATCCAGGCGGCATAATTCTGATAAGCATTAACATCAAACATTTACATCTCCTGACTACCCGGATCGAGCAACAGCTTGCCGCGGGTACGTCCGCTTTCAATGGCCTGATGCGCCTTGGCACCTTCAGCCAGTGGATAAATCTTACTGACATGAACCTGTAATTTGCCGGCTGAACACAATGCCAGCAGGGCAGCCAGACCATCAGCATCCTGATGCACCAGCATACCGGACACAGTTTTACCCTGTGTCTCCGCGACGGCTTTAATGGCCGGAACCGCAATGGTCGGCACGGTCACTTGTCGTCCGCCCGCTTTCAGCAGGGAGAGCGCCGTTAATCCGCTGTCAAAACCGACCAGATCAAATACGAAATCAACTTGTCCGGTTAACGCTGCCATTGCCTCTGCATCATGGTAATCGACGACTTTATCCGCACCCAGCTTTAACAGAAAATCATGATTAGCTTCGGAAGCAGTGGCAACAACGGTAGCACCCGCCTGTTTGGCCAGTTGCACGGCAATATGCCCGACACCACCGGCCGCGGCAGAAATCAGCACGGTTTCACCCGCCTGCAGCTGGCCGAATTCAAATAACCCCTGACGGGCGGTCAGTCCGGCCAGTGGCAAGGCGGCTGCCTGCGCGTGAGTAATATTTTTCGGTACCGGTAAAAGTTCTGCGGCCGGAGCCAGCATCGCCGAAGCATAAGCCCCACCGCCGGAGGTCATACCGCAGACCCGCTGACCGACACTGAACGTCGTCACGTCAGAGCCAGCTTCGCGTACCACACCACAGACATCAAACCCCGGCGTCCATGGCAGCGCATCTTTAAACTTCTGTGCCGCCCAGCCTAATCCGGCACGGGTTTTGGCATCGATTGGGTTCACACTGGCAAGCAGCACCGCCAGCAATACCTGATCTGCAGCCGGTGCCGGGAGTTCCTTTTCCGTCAGTTGTAATACGTCCACGCCGCCAAAGCGGGTGATTTGCAGTTGAGCCATCACCGATCCCCTACTACCATCAATATTATGTGCAGCATAACAAGAGAGCCGCCATGGCGCGATTATTCCTGTTACCCTTTTTGCTGGCCTTGGGCTGGACTCTCTGGCTGGTCTATTTCCGTATTCCGCTCTATCAGGGCCGCAAAGGCTTCTACTGGATCATCGGTGTCAGTGGCGTTCTGGTCGCATTCTTTAGTCTGATGTTATTCATCACGCACTAACGCTCATCAAATGTACCTAAAACAACAAATAGCTGCTTAAAACCCACTCTATTTTTTCTTTATTTCCCCAAAACCACCTCACATTCTGTTTTTAAGATCTAAAATGAATGCATTCGAACATTTTTATGCGCGAGATCTGAGCGCGCAATAAATAAATGGAGAACAACATGACAAAACAACGTTACGTCGTCGCACTCGACCAGGGTACTACCTCTTCCCGCGCCATTATCTTCGACCATGATGCGCGTATTGTGGCGGTATCTCAGCGTGAATTCACCCAGCACTATCCGCAACCGGGCTGGGTAGAACATGACCCGATGGAAATCTGGGCAACACAGTCCTCCACGCTGACAGAGGCACTGGCAAAATCCGGTATCCATAACGACGAAATTGCCGCGATTGGTATCACCAACCAGCGTGAAACCACGGTGGTATGGGAAAAAGCGACCGGGAAACCCGTGTATAACGCCATCGTCTGGCAGTGCCGCCGTACCGCCGCTATTTGTGAAGAGCTGAAAGCGCGTGGTCTCGATAACTACGTGCGTGAAAATACCGGTCTGCTGCTGGATGCTTACTTCTCCGGTACCAAGGTGAAATGGATCCTCGATAACGTCGAAGGGGCGCGTGAAAAAGCGGAACGGGGTGAACTGCTATTTGGCACAATTGATACCTGGCTGATCTGGAAAATGACCAATGGTGAAGTGCACGTCACCGATCCGACCAATGCGTCGCGCACCATGCTGTATAACATCCGCGATCTGCAGTGGGACGGTCATATTCTGCAGGAACTGGGCATTCCGGCCTCGATGCTGCCGCAGGTTCGTCCATCTTCTGAGGTCTATGGCTACACCACCCGTGGCGGCGGTGCGCAGATCCCGATCTCCGGTATTGCCGGCGATCAGCAGGCGGCGTTGTTCGGCCAGCTCTGCTTTGAAAAAGGCATGGCAAAGAACACTTACGGTACCGGCTGCTTCCTGCTGATGAATACCGGTGAAACGCCGGTGAAATCAGAAAGTGGTTTGCTGACCACCATCGCCGTGGGCCCAACCGGGAATGTGAACTATGCGCTGGAAGGCTCGGTGTTTATGGGTGGCGCGACGGTGCAATGGCTGCGCGATGAGCTGCGGCTGATCGATGATGCCACCGATACCGGTTATTTTGCCGGCAAGGTAAAAGACTCTAACGGTGTCTATCTGGTGCCGGCCTTTGTCGGACTCGGCGCTCCCTACTGGGACCCGTATGCCCGGGGCGCAATCGTCGGCCTGACGCGTGGCGCTAACCGCAATCACATCATCCGTGCCGCACTGGAATCGATCGCCTATCAAAGCCGTGATGTGCTGGATGCGATGCAGAAAGACTCCGGTATCCGGCTCGCCAGTCTGAAAGTCGATGGTGGTGCGGTGGCGAATGACTTCCTGATGCAGTTCCAGTCCGACATCATGGGTACCACCGTGGTGCGTCCGAAACTGATTGAAACCACCGCACTGGGTGCCGCCTTCCTCGCCGGACTCGCGGTCGGCTTCTGGGAGAGCACCGCCGAGCTGAGCGATAAATTCAGCATCGATCGCGAGTTCGAACCGGCACTGCCGGCAGAACAGCGCGAACAGCTGTATAGCGGCTGGCAGAAAGCGGTCACGCGCTCACAGCACTGGGTGGATTAGCCATACCGGAAGCCGGAAAACTGCCAGCCACCGACTTGTTCCGGCTGGCAGTGGATAAATTTCATTGATTGATCACATTTTAGTCACACTAATGCTCAATATTGTTCTATATTTTCGTTATCGAACATTAATATGTTTCTATTCGAGCATAATGACGCTGGAGCAAAGAATATGATGAACACCATTCCGCATTACGATTTGGTCGTCATTGGTGGAGGAATCAATGGCACCGGCATTGCCGCCGATGCTGCCGGGCGCGGACTTTCTGTTGCTCTGTTCGAGGCGGATGATCTGGCCAGTGCTACATCGTCGGCTTCCAGCAAGCTGATCCACGGCGGTTTACGTTATCTGGAACACTACGAATTCCGACTGGTCAAAGAAGCACTGGCGGAACGTGAAACCTTGCTGCGCATGGCCCCGCATATTGCCCATCCAATGCGTTTTCGCCTGCCACACCGCCCTCACCTGCGCCCGGCATGGATGATCCGCGCCGGTTTGTTCCTTTACGATCATCTGGCAAAACGCGTGACCTTACCTGCCTGCAGCAGTATCAAATTTTCACCCAATGATGGCGTACAGCCGCATTTGGTAAAAGGCTTTGAATACTCCGACGCCTGGGTGGATGACGCGCGTTTAGTGGTGCTGAATGCCATGCAGGCACGAAACCATGGTGCACGGGTTGATACCCGTACTGCCTGCGTCAAAGCCCGTCGTGAAAAAGAACACTGGCAGCTGACGCTGCAGGATCAGCTGAACGGCAATACCTTTGAGGTCACCGCCAATGCACTGGTGAATGCGACCGGTCCGTGGGTCAAACGTCTGTTTGATGAAGCGATGGAACTGAAATCACCGCGCAACATCCGGCTGGTGAAGGGCAGCCACATTATTGTGCCGCGCATTCATGAACGCGAAGAAGCCTATATTCTGCAGAATGAAGATAAGCGCATCGTGTTTGTCATCCCCTATCAGCAACACTTCTCGCTGATTGGTACCACGGATCTGGAATACAAAGGTGATCTGCGGGCAGTGAAAATTAATGAGGAAGAGGTGCAGTACCTGTGCGATGTGGTGAATAAACATTTCATCCACCAGATAGCACCGAAAGATGTGGTCTGGAGTTACTCCGGCGTACGTCCGCTGTGTGATGATGAATCCAGTTCTCCGCAGGCGGTCACCCGCGATTACACGCTGGAACTGGCTGATGAACAGGGCAAGGCACCGCTGTTGTCGGTGTTCGGTGGCAAGCTGACCACTTACCGCAAACTGGCACAGGCCGCTTGTCATAAACTGGCGCCTTATTTCCCGCAGGCACGGGAGGACTGGACCGCAACCTCGAAACTGCCGGGTGCTGATTTTGAAGGGAACGTGCTGCATCTGACCCAGAAGTACCGCAAACAGGCACCGTGGCTGGATGCCGCAACCGCCCGCCGGATCGCCAGTTGTTACGGTAGCCTGGCTGCTGGCTGGTTGCCGAAAGAGCTGACGCTCAACTTTGGCAGTGAATTATGCCGCGAAGAAGTGGATTACCTGATGGAACAGGAATGGGCCTGCAGTGCGGAAGATATTCTGTGGCGCCGCACTAAACTCGGCCTGACCCTGAGTGACGCTGCACAGGCGCAACTGAAAGCCTATGTAGCACAACGCATGGCAGTGCGTTGCGGTAAACCAGTAACGCAAATAAAAGAGAACATCGAAGAAACATCAGCCGCCTGAGCATGCCAGATTCGGCCAAAACTTCATACAAGACGGGCAAAGGGTCCATTCCGACAACCCTCCGCGTCAGGGATGACGCGGCGGAGTCCCCATGGATGGGTTCACGACGTGTTGGCGGGGTGGACCCTTTGACCGGCGCCAGCTATGCGAAAACAGGCGGAGGGTCGATAAATACTATCTTTGGTCAGCCTGAATTACTCCGAACGCCGCAAAAACTAACAGATACAACACTCCACCTGCCCCTGCTGCATGATGCGCTGGATTTCTTCCGGCGGTTGCTGGTCAGTGAACAACACATCCACCTGACTGATATTACCCAGATTCACCATCGCATTCCGGCCAAACTTGGTGTGATCGGTAGCCAGAAAAACCTGCCGGGAATGGGCAATAATCGACTGCGCGACCCGCACTTCGTGATAATCAAAATCGAGCAGGGCACCGGTCATATCGATGCCGGAGATACCGATGATGCCAAAATCCATGCGGAACTGACCGATAAAATCCCGCGTCGCCTCACCGATAATGCCGCCATCGCGGTTACGAATTTCGCCGCCGGCGATGATGACTTTAAAGTCATCTTTTTCGGTCAGAATCATCGCCACGTTCAGGTTGTTGGTCACGATGCGCAGATCTTTGTGATGCAACAGCGCACGGGCAATCGCCTCCGTGGTAGTGCCGATATCGATAAACAACGACGCGCCGTCAGGAATGCGCGCCGCCACCTGCGCGGCAATCCGTTCTTTTTCTGCCAGCTGCATCACTTTCCGCGTGCTGTATGCCGTATTACTGGTGCTACTATCAGGTAACGACGCACCACCATGATGACGGATAATTTGCTTCTGTTCCGCCAGCTCATTCAGATCACGGCGGATAGTTTGCGGACTGACATCAAACTGCGCCACCATCTCTTCGGTGGAAACAAACCCGTGCTGATTCAGCAGGTTCAGAATGTTCTGATGTCGTTGACTCTGCTTCATGTTCACTCCCTGAGCGCAACAGCCATAGACTGTGGCGGATGTCGCCATAAACGAAAAAGTAACTCACTGCATGGTAACGGTATTTTTCGCTGGCGAAAATAAATTCACGCCGCCATGACATCAGTTTGCAAACACTGCCGCCTTCCCTTAAGCTACGCAGCGTTTGATGCGTTGTTTGCACGTTTTCACCTTCCATTTCGCCATTTGACGTTTGCTCAGATGCTGCGGCCTGAAACCGGTACAAATTTCCCCGACATTCGTTGCTACTTTGGTGCGATGTCCTGCGTCCGACACCCATTTCGCCTGTCCGGCGGTCTTGTTATTGGTTTAATTCAGGATTAGTCATGTCTGATACAAATTCGGCTGCAACTGCGGCATCGTCTGCTTTTGCGCAATTAGCACTGCAACCAGCGCTGCTGGAAAATCTCACCGCGCTGGGTTACAGCGAAATGACCCCTATTCAGGCCCAGAGCCTGCCTGCGGTATTGCAGGGTAAGGATGTGCTGGCGCAAGCCAAAACCGGTAGTGGTAAAACTGCCGCGTTCGCACTGGGCTTACTGCAAGGTCTGGATGTTAAATCCCTGAACGTACAGGGGCTGGTGCTGTGCCCGACCCGTGAACTGGCCGATCAGGTGGCTGGTGAAATCCGCCGTCTGGCACGTCTGATTCCGAACGTCAAAGTATTGACCCTGTGTGGTGGCATGCCAATTGGCCCGCAATTCAGCTCGCTGGAACAGGGCGCACATATCGTGGTCGGTACGCCGGGCCGTGTGCAAAAACATCTGGATAAAGAAAGCCTGAGTCTGGCTGCACTCAAAACGTGGGTGCTGGATGAAGCAGATCGTATGCTGGACATGGGTTTTGCCGATGCCATGCGCGAAATAGCCAAAGTTTGCCCACGCCAACGTCAGACCCTGCTGTTTTCTGCTACCTATCCGGAAGACATTCAACGTCTGAGCACCGAGTTCCAGCGCAATCCGTTAAGCGTGCGTGTGGAATCAACCCACAGTGCGGTGCAGATCGAACAGCGTTTCTTTGAGCTGCCAAATCAGGAAGCCAAATTCCCGGCATTGCTGAAACTGCTGCAGCATTATCAGCCACGTTCCACGGTGATTTTCTGCAATATGAAACACCAGACCCAGCAGGTTGCCGATGCATTATCTGCTCAAGGCTACAGTGCACTGGCGCTGAACGGCGATCTGGAACAGCGCGAACGCGACCAAGTCGTGGTGCGTTTTTCTAACCAGAGCTGCGCCATTCTGGTTGCCACCGATGTGGCCGCACGTGGTCTGGATATCAAAGAATTACAGGCTGTAGTGAACTACGACCTGACACCGGATCCGGAAATTCATGTGCACCGTATTGGTCGTACCGGCCGCGCCGGACAAACCGGTCTGGCACTGACGCTGACCACCGCGTCACAGACTAACCGTGTGCTGCAGATCGAAGATTACCAGCAAAGCCAGGCCGTCTGGGGCAACCTTGATGAGCTGAAGAAAAACCCGGACAACATGAAACCCGAGATGGTCACGCTGTGCCTCGACGGTGGCCGGAAAAGCAAAGTCCGCCCCGGCGATATTCTCGGTGCGCTGACCAAAGAGGCCGGTTTTAACGGCCAGCATATCGGCAAAATCAATATTGCAGAATTACATGCCTATGTTGCGGTGCATCACAGCATTGCCAACAAGGTCTACGGTTATTTACAGGACGGCAAAATTAAAGGCCGCAAAGTGAGAGTTCGCAAGCTGGTGTGAGGCCTTATCACCGACGAACCACACGAACAGCTCCGCTGCTTTCACATTTTATAAAACAGGAATCACCATTTAATGTCATTTACTGAACTTGGCTTAAGCGAACCACTACTGCGCGCCGTTAAAGATAAAGGCTACGACACCCCATCACCGATCCAGTTACAGGCTATTCCGGCCGTATTGGCGGGTCAGGACGTGATGGCCGCAGCACAAACCGGTACCGGTAAAACCGCAGGTTTTACGCTGCCGTTGCTGCACCGTCTGTCGCGCGGTAATCCGGCCCGCTCTAATGCCGTTCGCGCACTGGTGCTGACCCCGACCCGCGAACTGGCGGCTCAGGTTGCTGAAAGCGTCACCACCTACGGGAAATACCTGCCACTGAAATCCGTGGTGGTGTTCGGTGGCGTGAATATTAATCCGCAAATGCTGGCGATGCGCAAAGGCGCTGACGTGCTGGTTGCGACCCCAGGCCGTCTGCTGGATCTGGTCAGCCAGAACGCCCTGCATTTCCGCCAACTGGAAGTGCTGATCCTGGATGAAGCCGACCGCATGCTGGACATGGGCTTTATCCGCGATATCCGCAAAATCATCAACATGCTGCCAAAAGATCGTCAGACACTGATGTTCTCCGCGACCTTCTCGGATGAGATCCGCACGCTGGCCAAGGGCCTGCTGAACGAGCCGGTACAGATTGATGTGGCACCACGTAACACCACTGCCGAAACCATCAAACAGACCATCTGCCCGGTGGATAAAGGCCGTAAACCGGCTTTGTTGTGCCATTTAATCAAACACAACAACTGGCAGCAGGTACTGGTATTTATGCGCACCAAACACGGCGCGAATAAACTGGTGACACAGCTGGAAACCGCCGGTATTCAGGCCGCCGCGATCCACGGTAACAAGAGTCAGGGCGCGCGTACCCGTGCGTTATCCGGCTTCAAAGATGGCTCCGTGCGTGTACTGGTTGCGACCGATATCGCCGCGCGTGGTATCGACATCGCCCAGCTGCCACAGGTAGTGAACTATGAACTGCCAAACATCGCGGAAGATTACGTGCACCGTATTGGTCGTACTGGCCGTGCCGGTATGGAAGGTCATGCTATTTCACTGGTGAGTGCCGATGAACAGCCGCTGCTGGTTGATGTGGAAAAACTGATCAAACAGATCCTGCCACGTGAAGAATTCGACGGTTTTAAACCACAGAATCCGGTCGCAATGACCACGGAAGCGCAACTGACCCGTCCGGTGAAAAAGCCGAAAAAACCTAAGATGTTTGATGATGGCCGCAGCCAGGAACCGCGTCAGCAACGCTCACCACGCTCATCACAGGGCGAGCAGCATAAAGCGCACTCGCCGCATACCGGTCAGCCTCGCCCGCATCAGCCAAAACAGGCGGAAGGTGCCGCGAAACCCGCATCGCCTACCCGTTCTGGTACTCAGCGTGCCGGTCAGCCGTCACGTTCAGCTAATGCACCAGCCGGTCGTCCGCAAGGCAACCGCTCTGCCGCTGGCGGACAACGCAGCAGCAAACCGCAGCACTAAGCAGCATCGGATAGCGGAGCCCATCTCGATAGGCTCCGCTATCGTCACCTCAACATTCTGCGCTCCAGCCCTCGCCTGCTTTATCGCTGTTGTCCTGATTCAGCAAATGAGCAAATTTGGTTTCTGCCAGTTTCAGCATAATGGCACGCCAGTGCTGCTCGGCATCCTCACCTGCGTCAGTAAATACTTGCGTCATCAGCTCGCGCTGGCTTTGCGATAACCGGTTTTCCAGGGCCTGCCCCTGCTCACTAAGTGTTAACCGCTTGATCCGCTTATCAAATTCATCAGAGTTCGCATCAATCAGATCTAACTCTTTTAACGCTCGTAGCGGGCCGTTCAGTGCCTGTTTACTCACACCGAGAATTTTCAGCAACGCGTTGACACTGATCGCCGGATTGCGGCCGACAAAATAGAGAATGCGATGATGCACCCGCTGTAACCCCTGTTCCGCCAATATCGCATCTGGCCCTGAGGTGAACGCACGGAAGGCAAAATGGAACAACTCTAACGCGGCATTGAGCGAATTTTGATTATTTTGGTCAACCATATTGACTTAACTTGGTGTGCTGGCAAGATAGGTCAACTTCGCTGACGTATCTACCGATAATTTCCTAGAATTTATCGTCCTGCATCAGAAATAGCAATTAAACAAACTCATGCCCGCATGACCGGAGGCCGCATGTTTGCCCAGCGTATCCAACACCTAACATCCTCAATCATCAGAGAAATATTAGCCAGCGCCCAGAAACCGAACGTGATTTCGTTTGCCGGTGGTTTACCCGCGGAAGGCAGTTTTCCTGACATTGACTGGTCAGTCTTGCCGAATAAAGTCAGACAATACGGTATGAGTGAAGGTGAACCGGAACTACGGGAAGCCATTGCGGCGGAAGCGCGGCAAAAAGGGATCAGCTGTGATGCCAGTCAGGTGCTGATCCTTTCCGGCTCACAACAAGGGCTGGATCTGGTCTCCAAATTGTTTATCGATCCGGACAGTAATGTGCTGGTTGAATCACCGACCTATCTGGCCGCACTGCAATGTTTTAATCTTTTCCAGGCCAATTGCCGCGGCGTAAACCTGAGCAGCCAGGGCCCGGATATTGCGAATTTTGAACATCAGATCCGCGACTACAAGCCTCGTTTCACTTACCTGATCCCGAGCTTTCAGAATCCGTCAGGCACCTGTTATACCCCCGAATCGCGTCAGGCTGTCGCGGCGTTGCTCGACCAATATAATCTGCCATTGATTGAAGATGAGCCTTACTGTGAGCTGGATTATGACAATCTGGCGAAACCACCGATCTGCTCTTTCATGAAAACCGCGCCGTGGATTTACTTCGGTTCATTTTCCAAAGTGCTGATCCCCGGTCTGCGTATCGGTTATCTGATTGCCCATCCTGATCTGATCACGCCTCTGGTCCGCCTGAAACAGGCATCGGATCTGCATACCAACCGTCCCGGCCAATGGCTGGCACTGGAATATATGAATTCGGCGGATAAACCACAGCGTCTGGAACGGCTGCGCGAGTTCTACCGCGTACGTCGTGATGCGTTTGCCGCGGCGCTGGAAAGTGAATTTGCCGATCTGGCGGAATGGCAGATCCCGTCCGGTGGTTTGTTCTTCTGGTTAAAACTGAAGAAAACCGTGGATACCCGTCCGCTGCTGAAAATTGCACTGGAAGCCGGTGTCGCCTTTATGCCGGGTGAAGCATTCTTTGCAGAAGAAAATCCGCCGCATGGTTATATCCGCCTGAACTTCAGCCATACCGAACCGGAACTGATGGTGGAAGGATTACGTCGTTTACGTAAGGTATTGCTGGAATCCGATAACGCCTGATCTTAAATCGGCGGCATGAAAAAAGGCGCGATACATGACTGTATGGCGCCTTTTTTGTATTCCGGCTGATTACGCTTTCGGACGTACACCCAGCGTGTGACAGATCGCGTAGGTCAGTTCAGAGCGGTTCAGCGTGTAGAAGTGGAAATCTTTTACCCCTTCACGTGACAGCACGCGCGCCATGTCGATGGCGATGCTGGCACCAACCATGTTACGGGTCATCTGATCATCATCGGCGATGCCTTCAAAACGCTGATGCAGCCATTGCGGGATTTTCACGTTGGTGAAACCGGCAAATTTCAGCAGATTTTTGTAGTTAGAGACCGGCAGAATGCCCGGTACGATTTCGGCTTCAATCCCGATCGCCGCACAACGGTCACGGAAACGCAGGTAGCTTTCCACGTCGAAGAAGAACTGGGTGATCGCACGGTTGGCACCGGCATCAATCTTGCGTTTCAGGTGCAGCAGATCCGCCTGCGCGCTTTTCGCTTCCGGATGCACTTCCGGATACGCGGCCACAGAGATGTCGAAATCAGCCACTTCTTTCAGCAAAGCCACCAGATCGTTGGCGTACATTTCCGGTTTGCCGGCACCCGGCGGAAGATCGCCACGCAGCGCGACGATGTTACGGATACCGTTGTCCCAATAGTCTTTGGCAATCGCACGCAGTTCGTCACGGGTCGCATCGACACAAGTCAGATGCGGTGCGGCAACCAGACCGGTACGTTCTTTGATATCTTTGATAATGCTGTGGGTACGGTCACGGGTACCGGAGTTCGCACCATAAGTTACTGAGACAAAAGAGGGTTTCAGTTTGCTCAGGCGTTCAATGGAGTTCCACAGCGTCTGTTCCATGCTTTCAGTGGCGGGCGGAAAAAACTCGAACGAAACATTAATATCGCCGCTCAACTCGGCCAGATTCTGGTTCAGGGCTTCTACCTGACGTGCGCTGTCAAAACTCATCATTACTCCTTGCCTGCCTTACGGCCTTTTGGGCGGAAGGCTCCGCTTCCCGCATCATCTAAAACAGATGTTTGGACGTCTAAATGTCCATACATCTTATTTGAACTGTTCAGAATGTCAACATTCCTGAATTAAGCATATCCGACATTCCTGTCAGCGTCGTTATTCTGCGTCATGCAACGCACGCATTGTTTCCAGCATGGTCACTAAGCCGCTGTAGCGTTCGGTCTGTTTGCGCACCATCAATGCCAGCACTTCCGGCGTGGCAAACAGATCCAGCTGTTCACGTGCCCGGGTGATGCCGGTATAGAGCAACTCGCGGGTCAGCAACGGGTTCGTCTCCGGCGGTAACAGCAGCAGCGTGTGGGTAAATTCCGAACCCTGCGATTTATGTACGGTCATCGCCCAGGCGGTATCGTGCGCCGGCAGGCGACTGGGCAGAAAACCATGCGCCTTTCCATCCGGCAGCACAAACCAGACCCGCAACCGTTCACCGTCGCTGGCAGCAATGCCGATATCGCCATTATACAGCCCCAGACCATAATCATTCTCGGTGATCATCACCGGGCGACCGGCAAACCAGTCCGCCGTCATCTGCAGTCTGCCCTGAGTCTGCAGGCGCTGACCAATCGCCTGATTCATGCCATTGATGCCCCACGGCCCGTCATGCAGGGCGCACAGCAGGCGGATCTGGTTGAAAGCCTGTAACAGCGCGACCGCGCCTTCGGCGCTCATCGGTTTATCCAGCAATGCCAGATAGGCATGATATCCCTCAGCGGCCAGCTTCACTGCCATTTCCAGCCGCTGTTCATCGCTGTGCAGACGGATATCGCGGTAATCCCGCGTCCATACCGCTTGTGCCGTTTTTTCATCGCCATTATTCACCGCTTCGGCCAGTTTACCGATGCCGGAGTCCGCAGCAAAACGCCAGCTTTTCCGTAGCAGACAAAGCCGATCGCACAGCGGATGCCCGGTGACCTGCACATACGGCTGCAAATCATAGCCGGTGCGTTGCTGCAGGCATTCCGCCTGTGGCTGACTGATGCCCTGCGCCACAAACCGGCAGATATCGCCCAGCACCGCACCCGCTTCGACCGACGCCAGCTGGTCTTTATCTCCCAGCAGGATCAGCCGCGCCTGCGGCGGTAACGCGGCCAGCAGACGTGCCATCATCGGCAGATCGATCATCGAGGCTTCATCGACCACCAGCACATCCAGTGGCAACGGATTCTGCGCATGGTGGCGGAACTCCGGCTGACCGGGGATCACCCCCAGCAGACGATGCAGGGTACTGGCCTGCGTCGGAATACCTTCCAGCCAGTCGGCATTCACCTGTGTTGCCAGTTCGGTTTTGGCTTTGGCGATCGATTCCGTCAGCCGGGCAGCCGCCTTTCCGGTCGGTGCCGCCAGCCGGATCAGCAATGATTGCTCACTCTGCGCCACCAGCAACGCCAGCAGTTTGGTCACTGTCGTGGTTTTCCCAGTGCCGGGGCCGCCGGAGATCAGGGTAAAGCGCCCCTCACAAGCCGTGGCGACGGCCACCGCCTGCCAGTCGGTTTCCGGCTGCGGTGTAAACAACTGCCGTAACTGCGCGGCCAGTTCGGTTGCATTCACGGCGTTGTCCGCTGGCAGACTGGCTTGCTGCAGCCAGCACGCCACCTGCTGTTCAAAACGAAAGTAACGGCTGAGGTAGAGCCGGCCGGCAAACAGCGTCAACGGCTGGCCCTGTTCCTCAGCATCCGAAGGATCAGTGATGACCCGTACCAGCGGGCTCTGCTGTAGCTTTGCATCCAGCGCTGCCACGGTGGTCTCAGGCCAGCTTAATGCTGCCTGCGATAGCTGGGCCTGCCACTGCGCCAGCCGCTCCGGCCAGGTACTGAGATCAAAGCAGACATGCCCGCGCCCGAGTTCCTGACTGGTCAGTGCCACCGCCAGCTGCACGCTTTCGTCAGCATCCCAGCGAGCCAGCAGTTGCGCTAGCTGGACATCCAGATCACGCAGCAGACGGGCTTCCAGTAATGCCTGCCAGCAAGGGGTTAACGCAGGAAAAGTGAATGTCATACCGTAAACTCCCCGGATCCGATTTCAGACTGACCGGCAAACAAGGCATCCAGCGCCGCAATATGTTGTTTATCCGGTTTGGTGGCATATACCCCGCTACCGGCATCACCGTTCATGCCGCGCAGGAACAGATAGCAGACACCGCCGATATGCCGCTCATAGTCGTAGTCCGGCAACCGGCAACGCAGATAGCGGTGCAGGGCCAGCGTATACAGCTGATACTGCACATCATAGCGGTGTTCCAGCATCGCCTGCGCCATTGCGTCCTGCTGATAGGCTGCCGGATTATCACCAAGATAATTCGACTTATAGTCCACCACGTAGAAACGTCCCTGATGTTCAAACACCAGATCGATAAAGCCTTTCAGCATGCCCTGAACTTCATTGAAGGCCAGCGGTGGTGCGTTGGCGGAAAGCGCATCCCCCGCGGCCAGACAGCGGTTCAGGGCGGGGGCTGACAATGGCGCTAACGGCAGCAGAAATTCCATCTCGCTCAGGCATTGCTGCGGAGTCAGTTGCGACAGGGATAATCCGGGGAACAGCTCACTGTTCAGGATCTGCGTCAGCCATTGTTCCAGTACCGGTTGCCACGGTTCCGGCTGCCAGTCATGACTGAGCTGCACCCCCTGCAGATGTTCGGTGATCCATTTTCGGCAGAACGCATCGTCAGCACCAAAATCGAGATCTTCCAGCAGACTGTGCAGGAAAGTACCGGCGTGCGCACCACGCGGAAAACTGAACACATCAAAGCGGGGCGCCTGTGGTTCTTCATCACTGACCACCACCGGCAAGGGTGGTGTTGGCTGATAGGTACTATGACTAACCGTCAGTGCGGAATAAGAGGTCACCCGCCAGTTGCGCTCCAGTTGCCCGCTAAAATGCCGTGCCTGCGGGGCGGGCAATGGCACACTGATTTCGTGATACGGCGTCTGCGGGAAAGCAATTTCCGCCACCTCAGCCGCCCGATCATGATTGTTCAACTGCTGCAGCCACTGCCGGAAACGGACGGTCAGCGCAGAATCACTGTCGTTCTTTAGCAAATAATCCAGTGCTGCTGGCCGGTCATCTTTCGCCTTGGTTTTGCTGTTAATTTTCAGATCTGCCAGCCCCAGCCAGGTGACAAAGACACCGCGCGTCAGGGCAACATATAGCAGCCGCAAATCCTCCGCCAGCCGCTCTTCCGCCGCCTTTTCCCAGGCGTGTTCCGAACCGGTGAGGTCCAGCTGTACGCCATTACCGGTGTGATAACGCGGCATATCGTTACCGCGATAGGCACAGATAAATGGCAACAACACCAGACCGTACTGCAACCCCTTCGATTTATGGATGGTGACGATTTGTACCCGCTGCCGTTCAGAATCGAGCCGCAGCTGTTGTTCATCCGCATCACCGTTCGGCTGATGACAACGTTCCAGCAGCCAGCGCAGCAATGCATGTTCGCCGTTTAATGTACTGGCAGCAGTTTGCAGCAGTTCGCCCAGATGCAGCACATCGGTCAGCTGCCGCTCGCCGTTGGTATCCGCCAGCAAACGTTCCGGGATTTGATACCAGAACAGCCATTGCCGCAGCATCGGCAAGATCCCCCGGTTACGCCACAACTCGCCGGCCAGACGGATGTGTTCCACCGTCTGTTCCCACAACGTCTCATCATCGTTAAGCCGGGCCAGCTGACTCACGGTCCAGCCCTGCAGCCCGGTCGCCATCGCAGCCCGGATCAGCATTTCATCCTGCGGATTGAGACAGGCTTCGAGCAGCCGTGCCACATCCTGCGCCACCGCCTGCGCAAACACCGATTCGCGGTTGGACAGATAGACACTGGCGATGCCGCATTCCCGCAGTGCCTGCTGCATCACCGCCGCTTCCCGGCCGCTGCGCACCAGCACCGCAATATCGTTCGGTCGCAGTGGTTTACCATCCAGCGTGGCCTGCTGTTGCTGGGCTCCTACCAGCCAGGTGTGGATCTGTGCGGCCGCCGCCAGCGCCATGCGTTGCTGATAAGCAGCACCACTGACCTCCCCCGTTCCTTCCAGCGGAAAACAGCACTGCAACGCGGTCTGCGGCAGCCCCTGCAGCACAAACCCGGCCTTTTTCCCCTTGGCCCTCACCGCCTCGAACGGGATATCCTGCTGATAGATAAACGGTGCACCGGAATGCGCAAACAAGGCATTCACGGCTGTCACCAGCTCGTCGGTGGAACGGAAATTCGTCTGCAGGGTGTAATGAGCCGCGACCTGCTGCTTTGCCTGCATATAGGTGAAAATATCCGCCCCGCGGAAGGCATAAATTGCCTGTTTCGGATCGCCGATCATGTAAAAACCGCATTCGGGATTGTGCGCATACAGGGTGGAAAAAATCTGATACTGCAGCGGATCGGTATCCTGAAATTCATCGATCATGGCCACCGGATACTGTTCCCGGATCCGCTCCGCCAGCAAAACGCCGCGCTCGGAATTTAAAGCCCGTGCCAGATTGGTCAGCAGATCATCAAACGATAACTGCTGCTGCCGTAATTTCTGCTGCTGCAGACGCGCCCGCACCTGCGTTAACGCATCGGCAATTACCACATCATCAATGTCGTTCGGTTGTGCCAGCAGAGTTTCAATCTGAGCAAACAACGGATGTGACGGCACAGTGCCACTTTTACTCTTCGCCGCCAGTTCATTGCCTGCAAAACGCGACAACTCTTTCGGCAGGCTGTAACTGCTCAGTGGCGCATTGACCCAGTCGCCGACTTTCTGCAGCCAGTTCGGCAGATTCTTTTTGGAATAGCTACGTTTATCGACATCGGAACCACTGATTAAACTTTCCAGTTCACCGGCTGCCGCCTGCCAGGCTTCGCGAAACATGTTCAACCGGCTAATGATCGCCTGATGCCGTTCAGCCAATGTTTCTGCCGTGCGCGGCTGACACTGCAGACCGGATAATGCCAGATGCGGACTGATCTCCCGCAGCAAATCCTCCGGGCCTTTCCAGTGATCGAGCAGCGCCTGTGCCAGCAGCGCATCGGCCTGATACGTGATATGGCGCCAGAAATCGGCCACCGCCCCCGCACGCAGCGTCTGCTCTTCCGTCAGAAACTCATTATCAAACAGACTGCCGGATTCAAAGGCATTTTGCGTCAGCATGCGCTGGCAGAAACCATGAATGGTATAGATCGCCGCTTCATCCATCTGCCGCTCTGCGGTCAGCAACTGCCGTAACGCCAGCTTCTGATCCGGACATTCGGAAATTAAGTTCTGTATCAGCTGATCGTCACTGTGCCCTACTTCCAGTGCGCGCCGGGTGTCGCGGATGGCTTTCAGAATACGCTGGCGCAACTCCGCAGTGGCGGCTTCGGTGAACGTCACCACCAGAATACGATCCACCGGCAACGGCGTACCAAATGCAGCATCACCGGAGCCATGGCCGAGCAACAAGCGCAGATACAGACCCGCAATGGTGTAGGTTTTACCGGTACCGGCACTGGCCTCAATCAGACGCAGACCACCCAGCGGAAAGGTGAGAATATCCAGTGGAATGCTCATGCTTCAGCCTCCTGCAAATGCTGGCGTAACGGCAACAACAGCTGCACCGCCCACTCCTCTATTTCTTCCCAGTACTCACTGCTCAGTTCCGGGAAACAGCGCGCCAGATAGGTATCCTGTCCTTCCCCGCTCACAAACGTGCCGTCACCGGTATACGTTTTCTGTGCGGCCTCTCTGGCCTGTAACTGCTGCGCGTCATCGCCCAGACAACCGCTCTCTGTCGTCGCCTTCTCAAGCCATTGCCAGGCAGTATTCACCGGTAAACAGAGCGGGCGTTGCATGCCTTCAGTAAATGCCTGCCACCACAGCAGCAGTTGTTCACGGGCAGCATCGGCACTCAATACCGCCAGTAACCATTCGCCCAGCTTACCGTTATCCAGCGCCAGCAGACGGGTGGGCTGTGTCAGTTTACCGGCCGCAGACAGCGCCAGATGTTCCAGCCAGATCGCCACCAGCCAGCTGGCTTTCAGTTTGCTGACCCGGTGCCGGACCAGCTGGCCGGCATACACTTCTCCGACACTGCCCAGCAGTTGCCAGCCGGCAAAATCCAGGTGGAAGGTCTCCCGCTGCGCCGTGGCCAGTGGCCAGGTTTGCAAAGCAGCTGCCAGCGGCGCGAGATTTTTTGCATCGGCCTGCAATGCCAGCCGGCCGAATTCACCATCCGGCAGCATCCCTTCTGCCAGCAACCGTGCCTGCCAGACCGCTTGATCGACATCCAGCCGCTGATAACGCAGCAGACGCTCACGCAACTGATATTGCTGTAATTTATCCAGCCAGAATGGCTCGGTCTCCTCCAGTGCCGCTTCGCGTTCCACAAACTGCACCCGCAGACGACGACGGAAGAATCCCGCCACCGGATTGCGAAAAAAACGCAGCCAGTCGGCCAGCTCAATCTCCGGTTTTCCCTGCAGCTCTTCCGGTAACGACAACCGCGCATCGAAAAAGCCAGCCTGACCGGTCGGTGTCAGCGCCGGCAGCCATTCGGCGGCATAGCTGAACAGATCTGCAGTGGCCGGTGGTACGGTAGGAGAAAAATAGCGCCGGTCATACGGCACCAGCGGGTGCCCGGTCAGCAGATGCTGATGCAGTGCGGTTTCCTGTTCGGTTTCCGCTTTTTCTTCATCTTCCGGCAGCAAGAATGCGCGCTGACAATATTCGACCAGTTCGGTGACCAGCACCGAGGGCATCAGGTCGCGGTTATCGATCGCACTGTGCGCGACATACGAAATATAGAGTTGTTGCTGTGCCGCCAGTAAGGCCTCCAGAAACAGATAGCGATCGTCTTCGCGGCGCGAACGATCGCCTTTGCGCGGCTGATCGGCCATCAGATCAAAGCCCAGCGGTGGCATGCTGCGCGGATACAAACCATCGTTCATACCGAGCAGACACACCAGCCGGAACGGGATCGCCCGCATCGGCATCAGGGTACAGAAGTTCACCCGGCCGGCGAGGAACTGCTGCCCGCCACGCACGGCATTCAGTTCACTCTGCAGATGGTCATGGAACACCGTCAGCGGTAACGGTTCCTGATACTGCATCTGCGACAGACGTTGCTGCCAGCTCTGCAGGGTCGAACGGATCAGGTTCAGTGCCGCGGCATCATCCTCTTCCAGTTGTTCCTGCGGCAGGTAAAAATCCAGCAACAGACGATCAACCAGATTCTGCCATTCGGTGATCGGACGTGCGGTCTCCAGCTCATCGCGCAACGCCATCACCTGAGCAATAAACCGCGCCAGCTGGCCGAGTTTCACCGCATTTTGCCCTTCAATCGCGGTGTACGGTGCCACATCAGCAAACAGTGTCTCATTGCCGCTGGCAAAACCAAGCAGCATGCGTTCCAGCCCGAACGACCAGGTGTGCCGCTCCCTTGGCGGCAGTTCAAACCGCTCACCATCGCCGGATTCCAGCCCCCAGCGCACCCCGGATTCCATCGCCCAGCGGCGCAGCGTGGTCAGGTCGGCCTCTGCCAGACCAAAGCGTTTTAACAACGCCGGCACTGCCAGCAGTTCCAGTAATTCGGTCGCGGTACAACGCTGATCAGGTAATGACAAGAGCGTGAGGAAGCTCTGCAGCAACGGATTTTCCTGTGTTGCCGACCGGTCAGAGATAGAAAACGGGATATAACGTTCCCCGGTGGCATTGCCGAACACCGCCTGAACATAAGGGCCATAGCGGTTAATATCCGCCACCATCACCACCACCTCTTTCGGGGTCAGGGTCGGATCGGCCGCAAAGCGCTGCAGCAACTGGTCATGCAGTACCTCCACTTCCCGCAACGGGCTGTGGCAGCCATGCAGCACCAGTGAACGATCGCTGGCGGAGATCGGTCGTTTCGGACGGAGACGGGTACCATCCTGCAACTCCAGCAGATCCTGCTGTAACAGATGCAGCAGGCTATCCCCGTTGATCTCGGCAAAGGCATCAATCTCTGCCGCACTGATCTCGGCCAGCAGCGACAGATAATCACGGCCCTGCTTACCCAGCGACACCAGCAGCGGATTGCCCTGTTGTTCGCCTTCGTCACTAAACAGCTGCTGCCAGTCGGTTTCCGGTAATAAGGGTTTGTGCTGTTCGGCCTGCTGCCACTGCTCCCGGCGCTGGGCCAGCAGTTTATTCAGTACCCGCTGGTTGATCTGGTTCTCTTCCTGCAAATCGCCCCAGTAATAACGGCACGGATTGGTCAGCAGCAGATGCACTTCACAATGCTCACCCAGCGCCATCAGCGCTTCCAGATAATGCGGCGGCAGCGAAGAGATACCGAATACAAACAGCCGTTGCGGCAACACTGCCTTGGGTTTCCCGGCTTTGAGCGTATTGATAAAACTGGAGAATAAATTAACCCGGTGCAAATGACTGGCCTGCTGCTCGGTCAGTGCCACCAATTTACGCCACAGTACCGGCTGCCACAGCTGCGTCTCTGCACCCTGCGCACCACCGCTTTCCCAGTCCACAATCCAGTCCGGACGGTATACCAGATACTGGTCGAACAGATCCGCAATCCGCTGACAGAGCTGATAGCAGCGCCGCCCGTCATGATCTTCGGCCAGATAGCCGGCCAGCGGCGCAAACAGCACATCGTCCATGCACTGCGGTAACAGTTGCATCAGCCGCCACAGCATGGCTGGTTTGGTATAGGGGTTTTCCTGCGGTACTTCCGGCAATACCTGATGAAACATCTGCCAGATAAAACTCGACGGCAGCGGAAAGGTGATATTCGCCGCGACACCGAGATCCTGTGCCAGTGCCTGTTTCAGCCACTGTGCCATGCCGGGGCTTTGTACCAGGATCGTTTCGGCGGCCAGAGCCGGTTGTAATGGCGAGAGCTGAATGAGATGTGCTAACAGACTTTTCAGAACATCCAGCTGATTGGAATGGTAAACCCTGAACATACCCGCGTCCTGTATCCGTGCTAATCCCCCGATAATAGAGGAAAGCAGCACATCATCACTATCCGCAACGACACAATCTTCGGAAAAACCGATTTTTTCCCCGCTAAAGATTGATATAGGATCTCATTTTCCCGTGATCGGCATCATAAAGTTGAAATATTGCACAGACAGGGCAAAATGCGCACCTTGGTCAGGATCAAATTCCGGCCAGTCGACTGAGCATCGAAAAATACCAACAGATAAAGCGTTAACCCAATCAGTGTTTAATAAAGAAATAATTACAGGATCTCTATGAACATCATGCGCAATGCCATGCCAGCTCTGCTGTGTGGACTGATGCTGACCAGCCTGTCCGCGTCAGCCATTGAATACGAGCTGCCAGAAGCCAACAGCCGCCTCGTCGGTCAGAATGTGGAATATGTGGTTCCGGCTGACAGCAAACAACCATTGGAAGCAATCGCGGCCAAATATCAAATCGGCCTGAGCGGCATGATGGAAGCCAACCCGGGCGTGGATCCGTATTTACCACACCCTGGCAGCACGCTGGTCATCCCGCATCAGCTGATCCTGCCGGATACACCCCGTCAGGGTATTGTGATCAACGTGGCTGAAATGCGTCTGTATTACTACCCGAAAGGCAAAAACACCGTGGAAGTCCTGCCCATCGGTATCGGCCAGCTGGGTACAGACACACCGGAAAACTGGGTCACCTCAGTACAACGTAAACGAGCCAACCCGACCTGGACGCCAACCGCCAAAGTACGTCGTGAATATGCGGAAAAAGGTGAGCCATTACCCGCTGTATGGCCAGCCGGCCCGGATAACCCGATGGGTCTGTTCGCACTGTATATCGGTAACCTGTATGCCATCCACGGCACCAATGCGCCATTCGGTATCGGTCTGCGTGTGAGCCATGGTTGTGTGCGTCTGCGTAATGACGATATTGAGCATCTGTTCAATGTCGTACCTGTCGGCACCCGTGTCCAGTTCGTCAACCAGCCAATCAAAGTAACGCATGAGCCGGATGGCCTCCGTTATATGGAAGTGCACGAGCCGCTGTCACGCACGTTTGAAGAGCTGAGCTCGAAGGAGCCATCCACATTGACCATGAGCCCGGCAGTAGGCCGTTTCATTGCCAATGCGGATACCGACTCGCATATCGTGAAACAGGCACTGGAAGAACGTTCTGGTATGCCAACCGTGATCAATCCGTAAGCGGATTACCGGATAAGTCATCAAACCTCGCTGCGGCGGGGTTTTTTTGTATCGCAATAAAAGCAGAAAGCAGAAAGCAGAAAGCAGAAAGCAGAAAGCAGAAAGCAGAAACAAGCTGCCAGATCAGAAGATATGTGACGATAAAAACAATGCGGGAATAGCTGAGCGGAAATTTTCAGGGGCCGGAAAATGATGAGGCACCGCTAAGCGGTGCCACATCAAGAGGATTATTCTTAAAGAAATATTATTTCTTGTAAGAAGTAGCCAGGTTGTCCAGACGTGCGTTAGCGCGAGCAGCTTCTGCTTTAGCGTCAGCAACGTCAGCAGCCAGTTTGCTCTGACCGTCTTTGATTGAACCGATTTCAGTAGCCAGCTGGTCAACTTTACCAGTCAGGGTCTGAACGTCAGATTCAACTTTAGAAGTGTTTGCACAACCAACCAGCAGGGTTGAGCTCAGAGCGATGGTGCCCAGCAGTACTTGATACTTGTTCATGATAACTCCTTTGACTTTATAGGATGGCTTCAAGCCTAAATAGTATGACACAAAAGCTGTCATTCGAATCAATACTAACGGAGATTTTTTTGCATTTTGCACTAAAAGCTCATCGTACTGATCCTTGGCGCTATCTTCTCCGATTTATGCCCATCAAACAATCTCTATGATAGGACTCAGGCAGAAAAAACTTGAAAAATACCCGCTCAAATCAATTTTAGGCGGTTTTTTTCTGCCATAAACGGGTTAATTGCGTCACCAGATCGGCCCGGGTGTAAGGTTTTATCAGCAAAGGCCAGCTCTGCGAAGCAGCCTGTTCACTAAAATCATGCCCACTGACCAGCAGTAACTTAATATCCCGCCGCAGTTGTTGTGCCTGCTGCACCACTTCAATGCCGCTGGCCTGCCCCGGCAACACAATATCACTGATTAATAACTGCACTTCAGGGATGGTCCGTACCCAGGACAGCGCCTGTTCACTGCAATCGGTATCCATCGTCAGGCAACCCATGCTGTGCAGGTATTCACACAAGGTCTGCCGCACATCCGCCTGATCTTCCAGCACAACCACCAGCGGCATCTCGTCATCCGACCAGACCGGCGCAGAAACCGTGGCTGAAGGCAACGCTATCGGTTCCGCTTCTGCACAGGGTAATTGCAGACGAACACAGGTGCCACGCTCCGGCTCACTGTCGATCTGTACGCGGCCTCCCGACTGGCGGACAAAGCCATATACCATCGACAATCCGAGTCCGCTGCCCTTGCCAGCCACTTTGGTGGTGAAGAACGGTTCAAACACCCGTTGCAGAACCTCCGGTGTCATCCCGCAGCCCTGATCGATCACTTCCACCGTCACCATATCCTGTACCCGGCCACTGGTCCGTTGCACCCGCTGATTAAACAGCCGTATACGGATCACACCGCTGCGGCCTTCCATGGCATCCCGGGCATTCACCACCAGATTCAGCAGGCTGTTCTCCAGCTGATTGGCATCCATCCAGGCCGGACGCAGCTCAGACTGAATATCCAGCTCCAGCCGCAACGAGGCTGGCAACGAATGCTCCATCAGTTCGCGCAGGTTGGTAACCAGTTCGGCCAGATCAATCGCCCGCGGACGCAGAGCCTGTTTACGGGAGAAGGCCAGCAGACGTTGTGTCAGCTGTGCCCCGCGCTCGGTGGCCTTATAGGCACGTTCAATACGCTGCCGGGTACGCTCGGCCAGCGCATCGTCATCGGTCAGCAACAGTTCCAGATTGCCCAGGATCACGGCCAGCAGATTATTGAAGTCGTGCGCAATACCGCCGGTCAGGTGCCCGACCGCCTTCATCTTCTGACTGTGGATCAGTTCCGCTTCCAGAATTTTACGATCCGTCCGGTCCAGCACCATGCTGGCCATACTCATGTCTGCCAGCCGGTTCAGCCGCAGCTCCACATACCGTTCCCCGGCCAGTTGTAATTCCAGTGTCAGCACATTGTCTTCCGCACGCCACAGATGATCCGGTGACAACGGTTTGCCGTCACTGCGTTGTGCGCCGTTCTGCTGCAGACGCTGCAATACTTCACGAAAGTGGCTGCCATGCGCGATCTGATCCAGTTGCAGTAAAGAGGCATATTGCGGATTACAGACAATCAGGGCACCTTCGGCATCAAACAGTGCAAAGCCATCGCGGATGGAGAGAAAGGTCGTTTCCAGCTGGATGCTTTTCTCTTTAAACAGCTTGGTCACCCGCGCCAGCGACGCGGCATTGTTGGCAAACACGTTAAACGCCCGCGCCAGATCGCCAAGCTCATCCTGCCGGTTCAGCGCCGGCACCTTGACGGTACGCTCCCCTTTACTCAACCGGGTCATGGCATCCGCAATCGCACTGACCAGCACCCCCATATTGTCATAGATATAATTCCCGGCTAAGGCGGTGATGATGACCGCCAGCAAACCGAAGATTTCAATCGTGAATGTGCTGGTCTGTAATTTGTTGTGGGTCAGCTCGGCCCGCGAACTGGCCGAATGCACCACCAGCTGCACATACTGGTTAATGTCCTGATCCAGCAGGTTCACCAGCGCCTTGATACGGAAGGTATGATAGGCAATCGCCAGATCGCTGTTTTGCAGCTTCTGATTCAGTTCGTCCACCGGCTGCAGCGTATTACATAATTCGAGCAATATCCGCTGCCGTGCGGAGTCAACCTGCGGGATCATCTGTTGCCAGCGCTGGCGCAGCAGCGAGAGTTGCGTCAGGACATCGGGGGATGCCGGAATCGTCAGCGTCATCTCCAGCATATTGGCAAACAGGGTCTGTTCTAATGCTGTGGGCCACCCCGCCCCGTTGTCTTTTGCCAGTAACTCTAATTGCGATTGCGCCTGATAAATCACCCCCAGCAAATCATGCCGCTCCAGATGACGGGTCCGGGTCAGATCCAGTAACCGACGCACACTTTCCTGCAGTTCATCACTGCGTGTATGAATACTGTTAATGAGTTGCGGCTGCTGCTGGGCCAGTGGTGCCGCCGCCATTTTGGCCAGCGAATCGCGCAAGCCCTGTAACGAGGTTTTCAGCAGATCGGATTCACTCTGATACTCCATCGCACCGATAACCTGCGTCAGACTCACCGCCACGGTGGCCACTTTGGCTGTTTTGACGCCGACTTCCATGCCGCTGTTCATTTCTGACAGCGTACTTTCCTGCATCTCGGTCAACAGTCGCCCGGCATTGTTAAAACCGAAGACGGCAATGATACCGATGGCCAGCGTCAGCGAGACCACCAGCAAATTGAATGACAAAAGGCGGCCACGGACACCTGAAAACAAGGGCTTACGACGGGATGACAATGACGGCATAACAAATTCTCATATCCAGCAAGGGTCTCAGAGTAGCCGCTCACCGCCATGAACTAAAGTGCCGTTAACAATATGACAATTGTGAATCACACAAAACATACGCCATTTACATACCGGTGTTTTACTGCTGGCATGAAACTTCACCATGAGGCAGATGATGAGCGATAAACAACCCATACTGGAGATGCGAAACATCGCCAAACGTTTCGGCCAGTTCTACGCCCTGAAGGATGTCAGCCTGACGATCTATCCCGGGGAAGTCCATTCTCTGATGGGAGAGAATGGTGCCGGTAAAAGTACCCTGATGAAAATTCTGGCCGGTGCTTACACCGCAACTGCCGGTGAAATCTTCATTGATGGCAAACCCTTTACCATCAACGGTCCGAAAGATGCGCTGAATGCCGGTATTACCCTGATTTATCAGGAAATCAATCTGGCACCGAATCTGACCGTTGCCGAAAACATTTTCCTCGGTTCGGAACTCACCCGTAACGGGATGGTGAACCGCCAGAAAATGGAAGAAGAAACCCAAATCGTGCTCGATCGTCTGGCCGCCCGCTTTAAAGCGTCGGCCAAAGTGTCCAATCTGAGCATTGCCGAACAGCAACAGGTCGAAATCGCCCGCGCCCTGCACCGGAAGAGCCGCGTGCTGGTGATGGATGAACCGACGGCCGCCCTCTCTTCCCGTGAAACCGACATGCTGTTTGCGCTGATCAAGAAACTGCGCAGTGAAGGCATGGCGATCATCTATATCAGCCATCGTATGGCCGAGATTTATGAGCTGTCGGATCGTGTCAGCGTGCTGCGTGATGGCCAGTATATCGGCAGTCTGATGCGCAGCGAACTCTCCGCCAGTGAGCTGGTCCGCATGATGGTCGGACGTCCGCTCAACGATCTGTTCAACAAGGATCGCACCATTCCGAAAGGGGATATGGTGCTGGAATGTCAGGATCTGACGGATGAGGACAAAGTCCTGTCCGGAACGCTGAATGTCCGCGCCGGTGAAATTATCGGTCTGTCCGGTCTGGTCGGCGCCGGTCGTTCTGAACTGGCACAAATGATTTTCGGTGCCCGCAAGGTCGCCTCCGGAGAAATTAAACTCCGGGGTAAACCACTGGAAATCAGAAATCCCCGTGATGCGATTGATTGCGGGATCGGCTTTCTGACGGAAAACCGCAAAGAACAAGGGCTGTTTCTGGAGATGACCGTACACGACAACATCGTGATGGCCACCATTGAACGGGACAGCAAATTCGGTGTGCTGAGCGAGCAGAAAAACCGCGCCATCAGCGACACCGCCATCAAAACGCTGAACATTCGTGTCCCGCACAGCCAGGTAGCGGCCGGGAGTTTATCCGGTGGTAACCAGCAGAAACTGCTGATTTCGCGCTGGGTCGCCATCCATCCTAAGTTGCTAATTCTGGATGAACCGACCCGCGGCGTGGACGTCGGTGCCAAGAGCGAGATTTACCGGATGATGACGGATATGGCACGCAAAGGCGTGGCGATTCTGATGATCTCCAGTGAATTACCGGAAATCGTAGGTATGAGTGACCGCGTTTACGTCATGCGCGCCGGCAGTATTGTCGGTGAACTGGACGGCGAAGCGATCACCCAGGAAAACATCATGGAGCTGGCTACCGGGGCAACCCACCATATAGCCGGCACGGCAGTTGCGTGAGAGAGAACCAGGAATGAGTAACGCTATGAGCACACCCAATACCCATACTGCGGCCACCAGCCCGGAGAAAAAATTCACGCTGCACAGCGTGATCCAGTCGGTAGGGATCTTACCTGTTCTGATCCTGATTTTTATTGGCTTCAGTCTGATGACGCCAAACTTTGCTACCGAATCCAACATCATGAACATCGTGCGTCAGTCCTCGATTAACACGGTACTGGCGGCCGGGATGACCTTTGTCATCATCACCGGCGGGATTGACCTGTCGGTCGGTTCGATTCTCGGTGCCACTGCGGTCATGGCGATGGTGACATCGCTGAGTCCGGAGCTGGGGTTACTGTCGATCCCGGTTGCGCTGATGGGCGGTTTGCTGATGGGGACGCTGAACGGCGTGATGGTGGCCTATATCGGTTTGCCGCCGTTCATTGCCACGCTAGGTACCTATACGGCCCTCCGGGGAGCAGCCTATCTGCTGGCGGACGGGACTACCGTCATCAACAACGACATTAGCTTTGAATGGATTGGTAACGCTTATTTAGGCCCTATCCCGTGGCTCGTGGTGATTGGTTTCGTGGTGATCGGTATCTGCTGGTTCATTCTGCGCAAAACCACACTCGGTATGCATGTCTACGCGGTCGGTGGTAATGCCAATGCGGCACGCCTGACCGGTATCAAGGTCGGTCTGGTACTGACTTTCGTATACGCCATGAGCGGTTTAATGGCCGGCCTGGGTGGGATCATGAGTGCCTCCCGTCTCTACAGTGCCAACGGTAACCTCGGCGTTGGCTATGAATTGGATGCTATCGCGGCAGTTGTGCTCGGTGGTACCAGTCTGTCAGGTGGTATTGGTTCTATCACCGGCACATTAATCGGCGCATTGATTATCGCCGCCATGAACAACGGGATGACGCTGATGGGTGTCTCCTACTTCTGGCAGCTGGTGATCAAGGGCTGTGTGATCATCATTGCAGTTCTGATTGATAAATATCGTACCCGGAAACATGCGGGTGCCTAATACACACACGGGCGTCCAATGACGCCCACTATAACGCAACACCCCCTTACAACAACGGCGGAGTACAACAATTATGCGTTTGAACAAACTGATGTCCACCCTGGTCGCAGCAGCAGTCATTACCACCGCACCGCTGGCTCAGGCCAAAGACCTGAAATCTATCGGTGTTACCGTCGGCGATCTGGCGAACCCGTTCTTCGTGCAGATCACCAAAGGTGCTGAAATGAAAGCGCGTGAACTGGCAGGTCAAGACGTCAAAGTAACACTGGTATCCAGTGGTTATGACTTAGGCCAACAGGTTACTCAGATCGATAACTTCATCGCCGCCGGCGTGGACATGATCGTACTGAATGCGGCTGATTCCAAAGGGATCGCTCCGGCAGTTAAACGTGCCCAGCAAGCCGGCATCGTGGTGGTAGCGGTTGACGTTGCCGCCGAAGGTGCTGATGCCACTGTAACTTCCAACAACACGCAGGCCGGTGAACTGGGTTGCCAATACATTGCCGACAAACTGCAGGGTCGCGGTGACGTTGTGATCATCAACGGTCCACCAGTATCTGCAGTAACCAACCGTGTTGATGGCTGTATGACTACGCTGAACAAATACAAAGACATCAAAGTACTGTCTTCTAACCAGAACGGTAAAGGCAGCCGTGAAGGTGGCCTGGAAGTGATGACTTCTCTGCTGGCTGCACATCCGAAAATTGATGCGGTATTTGCTATCAACGACCCGACCGGTATCGGTGCGGATCTGGCAGCCAAACAGGCGCAGCGCAGTGAATTCTTCATCGTCGGTGTAGATGGTTCACCGGATGCGGAAGAAGCTCTGAAACGTGATAACAACCTGTTCGTTGCAACACCAGCTCAGGATCCACAAGTCATGGCATCCCGAGCCGTAGAAATCGGTTATGACATTCTGCAGGGCAAACCAGCACCGAAAGAACCAGTGCTGATCCCGGTAACCATGATCGATCGCAACAACGTGAAAGATTACAAAGGCTGGACTGTTAAATAATTCACCCCATACGACACGCCGCCGCAAGGCGGCGTTTTTGCCACTGTGGTCAGTGTTTTTCTCCTCGTAAGAATGCTGACCAGACGGGCAATTTTCCGGGAGCCACCGCATGTTCCTTGGTATTGATTTAGGGACCTCCAGCCTCAAAGTCGTGTTGCTGGATAACAATGAAAAACTGATCGACAGCGTCAGCATGCCGTTATCGGTGCAACATCCGCAACCCGGTTTCAGCGAACAACACCCGGATGACTGGTGGCAGGCGCTGCAGCAGGCCATGTTACAGTTCAAAAAACGTCAGGCTGCCGCATTGCAGCAGGTCCGGGCGATTGGTTTCAGCGGCCAGATGCACGGGGCCACGCTGCTGGATGAGCGGGGTAGCGTACTGCGCCCCTGTATTCTGTGGAACGATGGCCGTAGTGCCGAAGAGTGTCGCTGGCTGGAACAACGCGCCGACTTCATCGGTATCACCGGTAACCGCGTGATGGCTGGTTTCACAGCGCCGAAATTACTCTGGGTACAGCGCCACGAACCGGATATTTTTGCCCGTACCGCACACATTCTGCTGCCAAAAGATTATCTGCGCTACCGCATGAGCGGTGATTTCGCCAGTGATATGGCCGACAGTGCCGGTACCTTGTGGCTCGATACTGCGCGCCGCCAGTGGAGCGAAGAGTTGCTGGTGGCCTGTAATCTCACCGTCAATCAGATGCCGGAATTATATGAAGGTAATCAGGTGACTGGCACGTTATATGATACGTTAGCCGATGACTGGGGTTTACCACGGAATACACCGCTGATTGCCGGTGCCGGTGACAATGCCGCCAGTGCCATTGGCCTTGGCGTGCTCAAAGCCGGCGATGGTTTTGTCTCGCTCGGCACGTCCGGAGTTATTTTTGTCGCCGCCGATCAGCACTACGCCAATCCGCAACAAGCGGTACACAGCTTCTGTCATGCCCTGCCCGAGCGCTGGCATCAGATGGCCGTCACCTTAAGTGCCGCCGCCTCTCTGAGCTGGTTTTCCAGACTCACTTCCACACCGGAAGCGCAACTGGCGCAGGAAGCAGAACAACATGATGCGGGCGATGTGCTATTCGCCCCGTTCCTTAATGGTGAACGCACGCCGTGGAATGCACCGCATGTGCGTGGCGCATTCTTTGGCCTCGCCGACCAGCATCAACGCGGCCATTTAGCCCGCGCAGTCATGGAGGGCGTCGCTTTTTCGTTAGCCGATGGCTACCGCGCGCTGCAACAGGCCGGTTGCGCCCCGCATCAGATGATTGCCACCGGTGGCGGTGCCCGCAGCCAGTTCTGGTTACAGATGATTGCCGATCTCACGCAATGCCGCATCATCGTGCCGACCTATGCCGATGTCGGCGCTGCCTTTGGTGCGGCCCGTCTGGCTCGGCTGGCCATTGAGCCGGAAGCCTTATCACATCTGACTTCGCACGCCGTACCTGCGACAGCCATCATCCGACCACAATCACAACCCGATCTGCAGGCACGCTATCAGCGTTACCAGCAGCTGACCCGCTGGTTGTGCCAACAGGAGGGGTAAATGCGTCGTTCACAGCTCAATGAAATTTTAGCCGACAGCCAGGCGCTGTTTGCACAACACCAGATTTATCTGCCGCCGTTTGCGCATTTCACACCACAGGACTGGACCACTCAGGATCTGACCCGTTTTCAGGAAGTGTTCGATCTGCAGTTAGGCTGGGATGTCACCGATATGGGCAGCAATGATTTTGCCAATACCGGGCTAACCCTGTTCACCTTGCGTAACGGTTCGGTCGGCGGAAAACCCTACCCGAAACCGTATGCCGAAAAAATCATGATCAGCCGCGAAGGTCAGCAAACACCATTGCATTTCCACTGGTACAAGATGGAAGACATCATTCATCGTGGTGGCGGCAACATGATTATTGAGCTGTATAACCGCACCGCCGATGAACAGTGTGACACCACCGATGTGGAAGTTGTGCTTGATGGCGAACGTCAACGGCATAAAGCTGGCAGCCGCTTGCGCCTGACCGCCGGACAAAGCATCTCGCTGACACAGGGTCTGTATCACTCGTTCTGGGCCGAGCCCGGACATGGCCCGGTGATCCTCGGTGAAGTCTCGATGGTGAATGATGACCGGCGTGATAACCGCTTCCTGCGGCCGCAATCCCGTTTCAGTGAAATCGAAGAAGACACCGATCCACTACACTTGCTGTGTAACGAATATGCCCGTTTTCTGCCACTTTAAGGAGCTACTGTTATGCCACTGATCTCTCTCGCTCAGGGTCTGTCTCATGCCCGTGCACATGGTTATGCTTTAGGTGCCTTCAATGTGCTGGACACCCATTTCCTGCGCGCGCTGTTTGCTGCCGCCAAGGCACAACGCTCACCGTTTATTATCAATATCGCGGAAGTGCATTTTAAATATGTCTCGCTGGAGGCGATCTGTGCCGCAATCAAGGCGGAAGCGGCGCTGCACGATATTCCGGTGGTACTGAACCTCGATCACGGCACCAGTTTTGACGCAGTGATGAAAGCGATTCGCCTCGGTTTTACCTCGGTGATGTTTGATGGCTCGGGGTTAAGTTATGAAGAAAATATCCGCCAGACCGCGGAAGTGGTGAAGATGTGCCACGCACTGGACATTTCAGTCGAAGCCGAACTGGGCGCGGTTGGTGGCGATGAAGGTGGTTCGCTGTACGGCTCCTGCGACAGCAGTAAATTTACCGATCCAAGCAAAGCCACTGACTTTGTCACCCGCACCGGTATTGATGCACTGGCTGTGGCGATTGGGAATGCGCACGGTAAATACCGCGGTGAGCCAAAACTCGACTTCCCGCGCCTGCAAGCGATTCAGGAACAAACCGGTTTGCCGCTGGTGCTGCACGGTGGTTCCGGTATCAGTGATGCGGATTTCCGCAAAGCGATCTCGCTCGGTATTCACAAAATCAACTTCTACACCGGCATGTCACAGAATGCCTTAGTCGCGGTAGAACAGGCGATGCAGCACCGTGAAACCGCCTACGATGAACTGGCGCACATGCTGATGGGCATTGAAGCAGCCATCCAGAAAACGGTGGAAGAGCAGATGCAGATCTTTGGCAGCGCAGGAAAAGCCTGATGAACGCCCCTCGTTGTGGCATCCTCGCCGCCGGCACCATGCTGGTCGATCATGTGCATCTGATTGATGACTGGCCGGAACAAGGGCGGCTGGCAACGATACTGCACACGGAGAATGCGACCGGCGGAGCCGTACCGAACGTGTTACGTACGCTGGCCCGGATGAAAACCGGGCTGCCGCTGGCCGCTGCCGGACTGGTCGGCGATGACCTCGACGGGGAGTTTATCCGTCAGTGTCTCAGTGATGATGATATTGATTGCCGCTGGTTGCAAACCGCAGCACTGCCCACCAGTATGACGCAGGTGATGACCAATCAGCGCAACGGGCAACGCACCTTCTTTCATGCCCATGGCAGCAATGCGGCATTTGATGCCCACATTCTGGAGGGGCTGCACAGTCCGCATAAGATCGTGCATCTGGCCTATCTGTTGCTGCTGCAGCAACTGGAAAAACCAGACCCTGAATACGGTGTGGTGGCAGCGCGCCTGTTCCATCAGTTACAGCAAAAAGGTTATCTCACTGCGCTGGATTTGGTCTCCATCGATGATCCGGAACGCGCCAAACGGGTGGTATTACCAGCTTTGCCGTATGTGGACTATCTGATCATCAATGAACTGGAAGCCGCCACGCTGACCGGCCAGCCACTGCGCACCAGTGAGGGTAAACCAGACCTGATCCAGATCCCGCATGCCGCAAAAAATCTGTTGCAGCAAGGGGTAAGGCAAGTCGTGGTGATCCATTGTCCGGAAGGTGCCTGGGCGGAAAACACTAACGGTGACAGCCTGTTTACCCCCTCCTACTGGATTGAACCGCAGGAGATTGCCGGCACGGTCGGTGCCGGTGATGCCTTCTGTGCCGGGGTGCTGTATGGCCTGCATCAGCAATGGGGACTGCTCGAAACGCTGCAGCTAGGGAATGCCTGTGCGCGCTTCAATCTGCGCAGTACCAATGCGATTGACGGCGCGGCCCCACTCGGGGAGTTACAGGCATTCATTGCCGCGCAAACCGCCGGCAATAAGGGGTGATCAGGCTTTATGTACGACCGTGACTTCCCGCGACATCACATAGCCGGCACCACGGATGGTGCGGATATATTCCGGTTGTTTCGGGTTAGGTTCGATTTTACGGCGCAGACGCATAATCAGCACATCGATGGTACGGTCAAACACGTCGAGCGCATCGCTGTGGGTCATCTCCAGCAACTGATCGCGCGTCAGCACTTTACGTGCATTTTTCAGCAGTACCGTCAGCAGCGAATACTCGCCCTGCGTCAGTTCGATATCATCGCCATCCGGGGTATGCAACCGGCCGGTATGGGTGTTGAGCAACCAGCCATCAAAGCGGAAGCCGGGACCGCTGATCGGCACGGCGATACGACGTTGCGGGTTATCGCTGACCGGGGTACGTCGCAGCACCGCTTTGGCCCGCGCAACGACAATACGCGGTACAAACGGTTTGGCGATGTAATCGTCGGCACCCATTTCCAGACCCACCACCATGTCGGATTCGGTAGCCAGACCGGTGAGCATAATGACGGGCAGATCAGGGAATTGCATGCGGATTTGCTGTAACAATAACAGTCCGCTCATGTCGGGCAGCATCAGATCCAATAGCACCAGTGCGATATCAGGTTCCTGCTGCAAAGTTTGCAATGCTGCTTGTGCCAGATGACAGCTTCTGACCTCAAAGACATGCTCACTGAGCACATCGGTCAGCAGTTCGCAGATCGCGATGTCATCATCCACAACCAGGATTTTGTTTTTCATTTTTATGCAGGCCCGTGCCGGAAACAGATAAAACAGATTGTAGTCATTTTACCAATAATGAACTGTGAGCTGACCTGCGTCAGCCGTCATCAAACAATAAGAGGAAACACAAAGTGCGCATCGGAATCGATTTAGGCGGAACCAAAATTGAAGTTATTGCTCTGGACAGCGATGGTGGTGAGCTGTTCCGGAAACGGGTGCCAACACCGCGTCATGACTATCAGCAGACCCTGGAAGCTATCACAGGACTGGTCCTGGATGCTGAAGCCGCAACCGGGAAGAAAGGCTCGGTGGGGCTCGGTATTCCCGGCACCATCTCGCCGTTTACCGGCAAGGTGAAAAATGCCAACTCCACCTGGCTGAACGGCCAGCCGCTGGATAAAGATCTGGAAGCCATGCTGGATCGCCCGGTCCGCATCGCCAATGATGCCAACTGTCTGGCCGTATCCGAAGCCACTGACGGGGCCGGCGCCGGTGGCAAACTGGTGTTCGCCGTGATCATCGGTACCGGCTGCGGTTCAGGTATCGCCATCAATAGCCACGTGCATGCCGGTGGTAACGGGATTGCCGGTGAATTCGGCCATAACCCGCTGCCGTGGATCGACGAGGAAGAGTGGAACTACCAGAACGCCACCCCTTGCTACTGCGGCAAAAAAGGCTGTATCGAGACTTATGTCTCCGGCACCGGCTTTGCTAACAGCTACAAATTCAATACCGGCAAAGAACTGAAAGGTGCGGAAATTATGGCACTGGTGGCGCAAGGCGATGCCGCCGCGATCAAGGCCATTGAGGACTACGAACGTCGTCTGGCCAAAGCGCTGGCCCATGCGGTCAACCTGATGGACCCGGATGTCATCGTACTGGGCGGCGGCATGAGCAACGTGGAGCGCATCTACGACAACCTTCCGCGTCTGATGAAGGAATATGTCTTCGGTGGTGAGTGTGAAACGCCGGTACGCAAAGCGCTGCACGGCGATTCCAGCGGTGTGCGTGGCGCCGCCTGGTTGTGGCAGCGGGATGATCTGTAATCCGGATAATCACTGAGGTGTCCGCTAACGGACACCTCTCCGTTTTTCTTACACCCCATACCCCATCAGTTTCAGCAGCTTCTGTGCCTGCTCGACCGCATCCTGCCGGTGCAGAATGCCCAGTTTCTGATACAGATTGCGGATATGCGTTTTGATGGTGGTTGCGGCGACATCCAGCTCGACCGCAATCTGCTCATTGCTGTAACCGGAGTAAATCAGCCCCAGCACCTGCCACTCGCGCTGCGTCAGCGGACTGGTGCGGATCAGCTCCGGTACATTCGGATGATTCAGCAATTTCTCGACAAACCCTTCATCGAAATGGGCGAATTTGTGGCGGTGATGCTGGTTGATATCTTTCAGCAGGCGCTGCGCCTTGTGCTGCTCCATCTCTGACAAGGTATTCAGCTGCAATAGCTGCCGCAGCAGTTGCGCCACTATCTCGCCTTCAATCACGAAGTGACTGACAAAGCCGGTACGATTCGACAGCGTCAGCGCTTCCATCAGCGTACGCTGCGCTTCACTGCGCTCGTCACATTGCCAGTGCAGCACGGTACAGAGCAGCAGATTACGGTTGAGATCGCTGTACAGATTCAGCCGCCGCGCTTCTTCGTTCAGGTGCTGCAGAATTTCCGCAGCCAGATCGTTTTCCTCCAGAATCAGGTGCGCCCGGGCAATGTTACGCCACTGTCCCTGCAGAAAATGGTTACAGGCCGCGTCCGGACGTTCCGCCTGTGCCAGCCAGTTGCGTACCGACTGTTTGTCGCCGGTCATCTGCCAGTACAGCAGCCGCGGAATATCGGCATTATTGATCCAGTCACTGTGATAATCGGCATTGTGCAGCAGCACTTCACAACGCTGCAGATGCTGACTGGCGTTGTCGATATCGCCGCGTGCCAGCGACACTTTCGCCAGCATCGCCACACACTGCAGTTGCTGCTTCTGCTCATATCCCGCTAACACCTGCAGCCCCTGCCGGGCACAGCTTTCGGCTTCATCCAGCCGGTACCACGACCAGAGCACCTGCGCACGGATACGCAGCAAAAATTCATGCAGCGGTAATTGTTCCAGATGCTGGTTCTGCACCAGTTCCAGCGCCTTATCCTGCACCTCATACGCCGCCTGCAGGAAACCCTGTGCAATCAGGATTTCACTCTGCTGCAGCAACGCCCACAACGCATAGTGATAGGTACCGTGGCGCCGCGCCATCTGCTCGGTACGCTGCATCATCGGCAGTGCACTGCTCAGCTGCCCGAGATAATGGTGCACTTCGCCAATGACCGAGGTGGCGACAATCCGGCCATAGAAATTGGTCGGTGGCAGTTGCTGCAACGCCTCACGCGCCAGATGGATCGCCTCCTCCGGCTGGTTGGCATTCAGCGCCACCTGCGCCCGCAGCGCATTAAACTCACCCTGCAGCGCATCGTTGAGCCGTACCTGATGTTCCGCCATCGCCTGTTTCGCCCGCTCCAGCAAGGCATCCACCTGCGTGTAGCGGTGCTGGCTCTGCGCCAGCCAGGCCTGCAGCAGCACCAGATTCGGACTTTGAATGAGCTCGTCATACGGCAGTGCCTCCAGACAGCCGGACAGCAGCGCCAGTTCGCCATGATGGAACAGCGACCAGCCGTATTGCAGCAGGATCTCCCGCAGCAGCAGCGCATCACTGGCCGCCAGTGCATGGTGGATCGCTTCCGACGGAATGTTCAGTGCCTGCCAGCCGGCCGCGGCCCGCCGGTGTAGTTCCGGCAGTTCCGCCGCCAGTTGCTGCAGACAACAGTGCTGCAGAAACGAGGCAAACAAGGGGTGGAAACGGAACCAGATGGTATCGCCGTCCATGTCCATACGCTGCACAAACAGCCCCCGCCGTTCCAGCTCACCGAGCTGCGCCAGTCCATCCTGTCGGCCGGTGAGTTTCGCCACCAGCGAATCATTCATCGAACGCAGTACCGAACAACGCAGCAGAAAATCCCGCGTTGGTGCATCAATGCGATCCATTACTTCTTCCGCCAGATACTCCCACAGATAGGTAGTATTCAGACCGGAAAGTTTGCGGGCTGACTGATGGACCGTAGAACGGGAATCCGGTGAGGACAAGGCGATCAGCTGCAGTGCCGTTGCCCAGCCCTCCACTTCATCACACAGCGTGGCGCTCTCCTGCTCATCCATCGGTGTCGTCAGGCGATTACAGAAAAATTGCTGTGCTTCCTGATGGTTAAACGCCAGCAACTGGTTATCCAGCTCCAGCAACTGCTCCCTCACCCGCAGGTTGGCAATACCGAGCGGCGGCAATGCCCGCGAGATCACCACCAGCGTCAGATTGTCCGGCTGATTACGCAGGAAGAAGCGCATCGCTTCATGAATCTCTTCATTATCAATCAGATGGTAATCATCGATGATGAGGTAGGTCGGTTCGGTCCAGTCGGCCAGTTCGGCAAACACCTGCCCCAGCAATGATGATAGACGCGCGTACTGATGCTTCTGACTGAGCGACTCGCTCTTCACGCAATGGCCACCGGTCGCATGTTGCAGCGCCGCGACCAGATAACGGGCAAAACGCTCCGGCTGATTGTCACTGTCATCCAGCGAAAACCAGCCGACATGCGGCAATGTCGCCGCCCACTGCGCGATCAGCGTGGTTTTGCCATAACCCGCCGGGCCATGCAGCAACACCAGACGATAATCCAGAGCCGTTTGCAGGCGTTGCAATAACCGCTCGCGGGTGATGGCATTTTGCAGTCGTACCGGGCGACTCAGTTTCGAAGGGATCAGCATAACGTCATTTCCAGTTATCTGTGGTCTCACAACCGCCACAGAACAATATTTTCAACTGCGGCACACGGTGCCTGCCGGATGATCTTTTTTCAATGCAGTCACTCACAAAACCATACTAACCGCTCACTAATCGCCTGTCCTACGCCCTGCTCATCCTCCTCGCTAATCTTTTTTCAGGAGGAGGTAACAGCTGATTTTTCGCTTCAGGATAGTCATCAATCGATTTGGGTTTTCCTGATGACGAAGGACGAAACGAATGACAATCAAGAAGCAGAGTAAAAAGCCGGCACTGTTTTCGGCCGCCGAATTTGAAGCAGCACTGACCCGCCAGTGGCAGCGTCTGGGTTTGCAATCCGCCACTGAAATGACGCCATATCAGTGGTGGCTGGCAGTGAGTGCCGCCGTCAACGAGCAGGTGGCGGCGCGCCGTACTGAAGGACAACTGCGCGCGGCAACTGGTGCCGAACGCCATGTGAACTACCTGTCACTGGAATTTCTGGTCGGTCGTCTGACGCTGAATAACCTGATCAGTCTCGACTGTGCCGATGTCGTGGCCGACGTGGTCAGAAAATACGGGCGTGAACTGACAGACCTGCTGGAGCAGGAAGTCGATCCAGGTCTGGGCAACGGCGGTCTGGGCCGTCTGGCCGCCTGTTTCCTCGACTCGATGGCCGCGGTCGATCAACCGGCGATCGGGTATGGCCTGAGTTACCAGTATGGTCTGTTCCGTCAGTCGTTCCGCAACGGTGAACAACAGGAAGCGCCGGATGACTGGCACAGTGAACATTATCCGTGGCTGACCAGACACACCGGCCTCACGCTGCCGGTCGGCTTTGGTGGTGAAGTGCGTACCGATGACGAAGACCGTCAGTACTGGGTACCAGCGCTGGTCGTGCAGGGCGAAGCGCATGATTTGCCGATCCTCGGCTACCATAATCAGGTGGTACAAACCCTGCGGTTGTGGCATGCCAGCCACCCGACCCCGCTCGATCTGCAGAAATTCAACGACGGTGAGTATTTACAGGCCGTTGACGCCGGTGTCACCGCCAGCAAACTGAGCAAGGTGCTCTACCCGAGCGACAACCATCAGCCCGGCAAAGAGCTGCGCCTGATGCAGCAATATTTCCACTGTGCCTGCTCAATTGCCGACATTCTGCACCGCCATTTGGCCGCTGGCCGCACACTGCTGTCACTGCCGGATTATGAAGTGATCCAGCTGAACGACACCCATCCGACCATCGCCATTCCGGAACTGATGCGCGTGCTGCTGGATGATCATCAGATGTGCTGGGAAGATGCCTGGTCGATCTGTACCCGTCTGTTTGCCTACACCAACCACACCCTGCTGCCGGAAGCGCTGGAGTGCTGGCCGCAGGATCTGGTGGCCACGCTGCTGCCGCGTCATTTCTATATCATTGATGAAATTGATCGCCGTTTCATGGCGCAGGCGCAGCAACAGTGGCCGGATAATGAAGACGTCTGGCAGAAAGTGGCGGTAATTTATGACGGTCAGATCCGCATGGCGAACCTGTGCGTGGTGACCTGTTTTGCCGTCAATGGCGTGGCACAGCTGCACTCCGATCTGGTGAAGAGTGATCTGTTCCCGGAATACAACGACCTGTGGCCACACAAATTCCACAACGTCACCAACGGCATCACCCCGCGCCGCTGGCTGAAACAATGTAACCCGGATCTGGCCACGCTGCTGGATGAGACACTGAAAGTGGACTGGGCGCGCGATCTCGACACGCTGCGCGATCTGGAACCGTTCGCGGCGAAAACCGATTTCCGCCATCGTTACCGCGACATCAAGTTCGCCAATAAACAACGTCTGGCCGATTACGTCTGGCAGACTCAGGGCATCAAACTTGATCCACATGCCATCTTCGATGTGCAGATTAAACGTTTGCACGAATACAAACGCCAGCACCTGAATCTGCTGCAGATCATCGCCCGTTATCAGCAACTGCGCGCCCAGCCGAATCTGGCGGTGCCGCCACGCGTATTCCTGTTTGCCGCCAAAGCCGCACCCGGTTATCACCTGGCGAAAAACATCATTCTGGCGATCAACAAGGTAGCGGAGCGCATCAATAATGATCCGTTTGTCAACGACAAGCTGAAGGTGGTGTTCCTGCCGGACTACCGCGTCACCATGGCGGAACTGCTGATCCCGGCTGCCGATGTTTCCGAGCAGATCTCCACCGCCGGTAAAGAAGCCTCCGGCACCGGTAACATGAAACTGGCGATGAACGGTGCACTGACCGTCGGCACACTGGACGGCGCTAACGTCGAAATTTCCGAGCAGGTCGGCCGCGATAATCTGTTTATCTTCGGTCATACCGTGGACGAGGTGAAAGCGATGCTGGCCGCCGGTTACCAGCCGCAGCATTACTATCAGCAGAATCCGCGTCTGAAAGCAGCGCTGGATGAACTGATGAGTGGTTATTACACCCCGGACAATACGCAGGCGCTGCAGCCGCTGTGGCACAGTTTGCTGGAAGGGGGCGATCCGTATCTGGTACTGGCTGACTTCGATGCCTACTGGGAAGCACAGCAACAGGTCGATGCGCTCTACCAGCAACCGGAAGAGTGGCTGCGACGCTGCATTCTGAACACCGCCCGTACCGGTATGTTCAGCTCTGACCGTTCCATCCGTGACTATCAGCGCCAGATCTGGCAACCAGCGGTATAAGGAAGCCTCATGGATATTTCTGTAATTGAAGCGGCCGCGAAAGCGGCCGGTATTGCCGACAGTTACATCAGTGCGCTCGGTCAGCCAGTGCAGATCGCGATCAGCACTCAGGAAAAAATTCTGGCGGCGCTGGGTCATACCTCGCCGGAAAATAATCTGCTGCCGGCAGTCAGTGTGTTCCGGCAAGGCGAACTGTTCCGCGTCCTGCTACAGGATGCGGTGACGGATACCTGCCACTGGCGTTTACAGCCGGAAAGCGGCAAACCGCTGCGGGGTGTGCTGGCCAACGGTTTCCTGACGCTGCCGGATAATCTGCCGCTTGGTTACCACAAACTCTGCCTGCTGCAGGGGCGCAAAGTGATCGCCGAAAGCCGCATCATCATTGCACCTGCCCGCTGCTATGAACCACCGGCGATCCAACAGGGCAAGAAAACCTGGGGCGCCTGCGTACAGTTGTATACGCTGCGTTCGGAAGAAAACTGGGGCATCGGCGATTTTGCCGATCTGAAACAGATGGTCACCGCACTGGCCGCACAAGGGGCGGACTTTGTCGGTCTGAATCCGCTGCATGCGCTGTATCCGGCCAGTCCCGACAGCGCCAGCCCGTACAGCCCCTCTTCCCGCCGCTGGCTGAATATCATCTACATCGCCGTACATAAACTGCCGGATTTTCAGCTCAGTTCTGCCGCACAATTGTGGTGGCAAAATCCTGAAATACAGCAACAACTGCAGGCCGCCCGTGCCAGCGACTATGTCGATTATCCGCAGGTCACCGCGCTGAAACTCGCCGGACTGAAACTGGCGTATCAGTATTTTGCCTCACTGCCAGATGACATTCCTCGCGTCGGTGAATTTGAGCAGTTCCGCAGGCAACAGGGGGAAAGTCTGCAGCAGCAAGCCACTTACGATGCCTTGCACGCCTGGCTAAAACAGCAGGATGAGCACGCCTGGGGCTGGCCGGCATGGCCTGCTGAATATCAGCAATGGGAAAGTCCGGCACTGCAGCTATTCCGCCAAGAACATGCAGATGAGATCCGTTTTTACGCCTGGCTGCAATGGCTGACACAGGGTCAGTTGCAGGAGTGTCAGCAAAGCGCGCGCGATGCCGGCATGCTGATCGGTATCTACCGTGACCTCGCGGTCGGCGTCACCGAAGGCGGCACTGAAACCTGGTGTGATCGCGAACTGTATTGCCTGAAAGCGTCGGTCGGTGCGCCGCCGGATATCCTCGGTCCGCTTGGCCAAAACTGGGGCCTGCCACCAATGAGCCCGCAGGTGATGCGGCAACGGGGCTATCAGCCGTTCATCGATCTGATCCAGTCGAATATGAAAGCCTGCGGTGCACTGCGTATCGATCATGTCATGGGATTGTTGCGTCTGTGGTGGGTACCGCAGGGCTCCACCGCCGTGGAAGGTGCGTTTGTCAGTTATCCGGTGGATGATCTGCTGGCGATTCTGGCACTGGAGAGCCAGCGTCATCAGTGCATGGTGATCGGTGAGGATTTGGGTACCGTCCCGGATGAGATTGTGGCCAAGCTGCGCGATAATGGCGTTTATTCCTACAAGGTCTTTTACTTTGAACGCGCGCCAGCTCCGGACAGCGGCTTCTACTCGCCGCGCGATTATCCGGCACAGGCGATGACCACCCTTTCCACGCATGATATGCCGACGCTGTACGGCTACTGGCAGGCGGATGACCTGACGCTGGGACAAAAACTGGGTTTGTATCCGGATGCCGAAGTGCTGTCCGGCCTTTACGCCGATCGGGAACAGGCCAAACAACGCATGCTCGACAGTCTGCACAGCTTGCACAGTCTGCCGGAAGAATACAGCCGTCAGGCACAGGGCATGATGATGAACCCGGCGCTGAACCGCGGCATTCACTGCCATGTCGCGCAAAGCAACAGTGCCCTGCTCGGCCTGCAGCCGGAAGACTGGCTGAATATGACCATGCCGGTCAACATTCCCGGTACCACACATGAGATTTACCCCAACTGGCGCCGCAAGTTGAGCTGCACGTTGGAAGCCATGTTTAACGATTCAGATGTCATCTCGCTGCTGGCTGAAATAAACCGGCGCCGCCGACAGCTATACCCAAACAACTTGGAGTTGCAGGTAGGCGGCAAGTGAAGAGACCCCATGAACATAGATAAACTATGTGATTGGGGCGAATGAACGCGGCCAACACCGCTGCAACTTCAAGTGGGAAGGGTATATCGAGCTGAGCGGAGTTTGGGGACTGCCACGCAGTCCCTTTTTTATTTCACCGCTAATGCCACGGAGAGGTCGATGCGGGGAAACTCCAGTGTCTGCCCGATTGCCGGGATTGCTAAACGGGCTAGCGGTAACTGCAGTTTATGCCACAGATCGCGCAACCGGATCGGCGGCTCATTTAACGGTTCATCAGTGAGTTTGAAGGTACCCCAATGCATGGCGACAAACAGTTTCGCTTCCAGTGCCACAAACGCCTTTAATGCATCATCCGGATCCATGTGCTGATGACGCATAAACCAGCGCGGCGCATAGGCACCGATCGGTAGCATCGCCACATCAATCGGACCGCAGCGCCGGCCAATTTCCCGGAAACCGTCAAACCAGGCGGTATCCCCGGCGTGATACAAGCGAAAGCCGTCATGTTCCATGACAAAACCGCCCCACCAGCTGGTATTCATGTCCATCAGCCCGCGACGGCTCCAGTGCTGTGCCGGCACAAAGGTCATGGTGGCATTGCCTACCTGTGTCTGCTGCCACCACGCCAGCTCCTGTACATGCGGAAAGCCGTTTTTCAGAAACCAGTGCCGCATCCCGTGAGGCACCAGATACAGCGGATTGGGCCCCAGCTTTTTCAGCGTAGGCACATCCATATGATCCCGGTGATTGTGGGTGATCATCACCACATCAATTTTTTTCGGTAACGCCGACCAGCTCAACCCCGGCGGGGCATTGCGCGGCACCACACCGCCCAGTGAGGACGACATCACCGGGTCGATCAGCATATTGAGACCACCAAGTTGCAGTAAAAACGAAGAGTGACCGATCCAGGTCAGCGTATCGTGCTGCTGATGATGCAAATCGGCACCGTCATTATGCACGATCGGCACCGGTATTCCGGTACGCCCCGAGCGCGGTTGCCGTTCGCCATGCCAGCCGGTCTGGCGGCGCAAGACATGTTTTAACGGGAATGACCGCTGACTGCCATCCTGATTGGTGTAGCGCATAGCCATACCACTCCTGCCAAAAAGGGAACAGCGACGATAGAACTGTCATTAAGGAAAGCGTAGCAGAAAAAAATGCCAGTCAGGCGACAGAGAATTTCAGATTTTTACTTTGCGATTTTCGAGGTGGCTATCAGGCACCATACTCTGATGCAGAACAGCCATCACAATCAGTTGCTCATTGAGCAACGTGTAATAGATGGTATGACTAGCATAGGGGAAACTATAAATTCCATTGCCCAAATCCTGCTCACGGCAGATGCCCATTTGTGGCATTATCGTTAAGCGACTCAACGTCTGCTGCAATTCCTGCAAATAATGCACAGACTGGTTTTGTCCCCAGTTTTTTAACGTAAAACGGCGGATCTGTATCAGATCAGCTTTGGCTTCATCCGTGAAAACATAACGCATTTCGCTAATCGAACTCTCCATTCAGTAAACTACTGAATAATGCGTCGCCCTCCACCAGCTTACCAGCTGCTATATCTGCTCTGGCTTGTTCAATCTTTTCCTGTAGAAGCCGCAGTTTGATGGCTTCCAGTGCCTGATAATCCTCTACCGACAGCAGTACCGCCACCGGTTTACCATTACGACTGATTTGCACGGGTGCCCGCTGCACTTTGAGCAACATATCACCAAACTGAGTTTTTGCCTGATTAGCCGTCAGCGTTTCCATAACACCCATCCCATATCATCCGAATCGAACGAAACAACCAAATCAATTATAGATGATTAACCAGCCAATCACAGATGAAAAAAATGCCAGTCTGGCGACTGGCATCCGGAAATAAGCTCCGTCAAAACAAGGAAAGATAAATGAACACGACCATGAAAAACTGAATTACCCTTTCACACCTCCGGCGGTCAGACCACCCACCAGCCAGCGCTGTGCCAGCAGGAATACCACGGTGATCGGAATCGCGGATAACACCGCCGCTGCCGCAAAATCACCCCACAGATAGTTCTGCGGATAGAGATACTGCTGCATCCCCACCGCCAGCGTGTAGCTGCTGACATCACGCAGCAACAGCGAGGCGATTGGCACTTCGGTCACCGCGCCGATGAACGACAGAATGAACACCACCGCCAGGATCGGTACTGACAACGGCAGCAATACCAGCCGGAACGCCTGCCACGGGGTAGCACCATCCAGCGCCGCCGCTTCTTCCAGCGAACCATCGATGGTTTCGAAATAGCCTTTGATGGTCCAGACATGCAGCGCGATCCCGCCAAGGTAGGCGAAAATCAGCCCACCGTGCGTGTTCAGCCCGAGGAACGGAATGTACTGTCCGATGCGGTCAAACAACGCATACAGCGCCACCAGCGACAGCACCGCCGGGAACATCTGGAAAATCAGCATCCCTTTCAGCAGCGCACTCTTGCCGCGGAACTTCATGCGGGCGAAGGCATAGGCACAGGTGGTAGAAAGCGCCACGATGCCGACCGCGGTGACAAACGCCACCTTCACCGAGTTCCACAGCCACAGCAGCACCGGAAATGGTGGTGGTGTCACCGAGCCATCCGGATTAGTGACGCTGAAACCCAGTGCCAGCTTCCAGTGTTCCAGTGACGGATGCGACGGGATCAGCTCACCGGTGGCGAAGTTACCGCTACGCAGTGAAATCGCAATTACCATCAGCAGCGGGAACATGATCAGCGCGATGAAGCACCATAATCCGGCATGGGCTGCCCACAGGCGATAACGTAATGCTTTGGTTTGAACGATAGCCATACTGCAGCTCCTTATTGTTCCACACTTAACTTACTGGCTTTCAGGTTCAGAATGGCCAGGGCGCCTACCAGCAGGAAGATCAGCGTCGCAATCGCTGCCGCCAGACCGAAGTCCTGCCCGCCACTACCCTCAAACGCGATGCGGTAGGTATAGCTCACCAACAGATCGGTATTACCGGCCGGCGTACTGGTACCCAGCATGTTCGGGCCACCGTTGGTCAACAACTGAATCAGTACGAAGTTATTGAAGTTGAACGCGAAACAGGCAATCAGCAACGGTGTCAGCGGCTTGATCAGCAGCGGCAGCGTGATACGGAAAAAGTTCTGCAGCGGGGTCGCGCCATCCAGTGCCGAGGCTTCATACAGATCATCCGGAATGGCTTTTAACAGCCCCATGCAGAGGATCATCATGTACGGGTAGCCCAGCCAGACGTTGACGATCAGGATCATCGCTTTCGCCAGCATCGGATTAGTAAACCATTCCGGTTTCAGGCCAAACATCTGCTCCAGCAGCATGTTGATCTCACCGAAGCTCTGGTTAAACAACCCTTTGAAAATCAGGATGGAGATAAAGCCCGGCACCGCATACGGCAGGATCAGCAGCAAGCGATACATTGCCTTGCCTTTCAGTGGCTGCCACTGCACCAGACAGGCCAGCACCATGCCGACGGCCAGTGTGAACATGACGGTCAGACCCGCAAACAGCACGGTCCAGATAAAGATTTTGATGAACGGCTGCTGGATGCCTTTATCCTGTAACACGCGCAGGAAGTTATCCCAGCCGATGGTGACGGTATAACCCGGGCTCATGCGTGTATCCGCAATCCATTCACCTTTAGCATCAACGGCCTGATAGAAGCCCATCTCGTCATTCGGCTGATACAGTTCACCGGTCTGGTTATTACGCAGACCACGGTCATCCTCCTGCAGGGTATACAGTGGTTTGATCGCCGAGAACTGCCGCAGGGAACTCATCACCAGTTCGCTGCCATCCGGCATCACCGCAGTCAGCTGACCCAGTGCCTGACGGTTTTGGGTGATCACTTTCAGTGGTGCTTTCGTCGCCCCCGTATCGGCCGTTTTTGGCACCATATTCAGTCGTTGTGGCTGGTTATCCAGCGCAAACGGTGCCGATAACAGGGTCTGATTGGTTTCACTGTCCTGCAGTTGCAGCTGCCAGTGGCCATCACTGCCCAGCAGGGTAAAATTCAGCGTATTACCGCTCTGGAACTGGCGATCCAGTATCACCGACTGCGCACGCTCAAAGCTCAGCTGATGCACGGCACTGTAGTTGGTAAACGCGATGCCAATGGTGCAGAACAGCGGGAACAGCACAAACAGCCCCATGCCGACCAGACCCGGATAGACATAGCGCCACGAGTAGGCTTTGCGGCTGGCAAACAGGTAGATCCCGGTGCCGGCCAGTAACAGTGTCAGCATCGCAAACAGATATTCGCGCTGCGCGTACATCTGCACAATCAAATAGCCATTCAGCACGGCCACCAGGCCAAGTAACGAACGGGTAAACATCGCGCTGCGCCACCACTTCTTATTCTGTGGCAGGCGCGGCGGAGTGGTATGGGCAACAGATAACTGCATGAGGCACTCCGTCTGATTACAACTGAGGGCGGCGACCCGCCCTCTTTTACGACTTTTGACGAGCGGAAATTACTTCGTCATTTGCTTGGCTACTTCATCCAATGCCTCTTTCACTGGCTGACGACCAGCGGTGGCATTGACGATCGCGTTTTTCTCGGCATACCAGAACGCGGTCATCTGCGGAATGTTCGGCATGATTTCACCTGCCTTCGCGTTAGCCATGGTGGCCGCAATGCGTGGGTCGGCTTCCAGTTTTTTCTGGAATGACATCAGCGATACCGCACCTAAAGGTTTGTCTTTGTTAACTTTATCCAGACCGTCGTCGGTCAGCAGATAGTTCTCGAGGAATTCCGCGGCCAGATCCTTGTTCGGGCTGGCCGAGTTGATACCCGCAGTCAGCACCCCGACAAATGCTTTCGATGGCTTGCCTTGGAAGGTCGGCAACTGCGCAACACCGTAGTTGATACCGCTCTTGTCCGAGTTGCTCCACGCCCACGGGCCATTGATGGTCATGGCGGTTTCACCTTTGTTGAACGCCGCATCAGCAATCGAGTAATCGACGTCCGCCGAGATATGTTTGTTCTTCACCAGATCGACGATGAACTGCAGACCAGCCTGTGCACCGGCGTTATTCACACCGACATCTTTCGCGTCATAGCCGTCCGGTGTAGTTTTGAATGCATAACCACCAGCCGCCGCCAGCAGTGGCCAGGAGAAGTAAGGCTCCTGCAGGTTCCACATAATGGCGCTCTTGCCTTTGGCGCGCAGTTCTTTATCTAAAGCCGGAATGTCTTCCCAGCTTTTTGGCGGTGTCTTGATCAGATCTTTGTTATAAATCAGCGACAACGCTTCCACTGCTACCGGATAACCAATCAGCTTGCCATTGAAACGCACTGCATCCCAGGTGAACGGGAACATTTTATCCTGCAGCTCTTTGGAAGGATGAACTTCGGTCAGCAGACCAGACTGGGCATAGCCACCAAAACGGTCATGTGCCCAGAACACGATATCCGGACCATCGCCGGAAGCCGCGACCTGCGGGTATTTCTCTTCCATCTTGTCCGGATGTTCCACCAGTACCTGTACCCCGGTGTCCTGCTCAAATTTCTTACCGACTTCTGCCAGACCGTTGTAACCTTTGTCGCCGTTGATCCAGATAACCAGTTTTCCTTCCTGCAGCTTGGCCATCGCCGGAGCCGAAATCACCAGCGCGGCTAACGCGGTCAGAGCCAGGTTTTTTATCTTTTTCATTGTCACGTCCTTCTTGAGTGGCATAACTCTTCACATGAATAGATATCGTATGAATAGATGTCGCATGGATAAATGTTGCGGAAAAGAGTGCTAATTACAGTCGCAGAGTACAGGGGATGACTCTTTCTCTTCCGGCAGCGGTACACAGTCTGCAATGGCGTAGCTAGTACAGCATCCTCCTCCTCTCTACGCCCCACCCCCTGTTTTGTGTGACCCAACCGACACAACCGTAGATTTTGTGCGCTGGCGCAACAAATTCTCATGTCAGCTTTGCGGTCAGCCTCACAATATTTCGCTTCGCCGGCCTCACCCTCCCGGTTTTCATCCGGCCTCCTCCTCCCGCCTCATCCCCCTCAAAAAGATTCTCCGCGGATGATTTCGTCCTCGCCAACCCGCCGCACTATGCACCTCAGTCAGTAATCCGGTTGCAACAGGCAATACGGAACAAGTCAGGTGGTAAGGAGTAACTCATGGCGGGCGTGACACTGCGTAATGTATGCAAAACCTACGGCGAGGTAGCGATTTCCAAAGACATCAATCTGGAGATCAATAACGGCGAGTTTGTGGTCTTTGTCGGTCCGTCCGGCTGTGGTAAGTCAACCCTGCTGCGCATGATTGCCGGTCTGGAAGACATTTCCGCCGGGGATTTGATGATCGGTGAACGCCGCATGAATGACGTGCCCCCCGCGGAGCGCGGTGTCGGCATGGTGTTCCAGTCCTATGCGCTCTACCCGCATCTCTCCGTGGCCGACAACATGTCGTTTGGCCTGAAACTGGCCGGCGCCGGTAAACCACAGATCCAGCAGCGGGTAAATCATGCATCGGAAGTGCTGCAACTGGCGCACCTTCTGGAACGTAAACCGAAAGCCCTCTCCGGCGGCCAGCGCCAGCGCGTCGCCATCGGCCGGACGCTGGTGGCGGAACCGCAGGTGTTCCTGCTGGATGAACCACTGTCCAACCTCGATGCCGGTCTGCGCGTGCAGATGCGTATCGAAATCGCCCGTCTGCACAAGCGTCTGCGCAGCACCATGATTTACGTCACCCACGATCAGGTCGAAGCGATGACGCTGGCCGACAAAATCGTGGTGCTGGAAGGCGGCAGCATCGCCCAGGTCGGTAAACCACTCGAACTCTATCACTATCCAGCCAACCGTTTTGTCGCCGGTTTCATCGGCTCGCCGAAAATGAATTTCCTGCCGGTGCGGGTACACGCCACCGAAGCCGAACGCGTACAGGTGGAGTTACCGGATGAGCAGCTGTTGTGGTTGCAGGTAGACAGCCGCGATGTGCAAATCGGCAGCATGCTCTCACTCGGTATCCGTCCGGAGCATCTGCTGCCCGGCGAAGCCGCCGAATACCGCCTGCGCGGTGAAGTCAGTGTGGTCGAACAGCTCGGTAACGAGACCCAAATCCACGTGCAGATGCCGACCATCCAGCAAAACCTGGTCTATCGCCACAACGACGTCGCACTGGTCGAGGAAGGCTCCATGATTGAAATCGGTCTGCCCGTGCAGCGTTGTCACCTGTTCCGCGAAGACGGCACCGCCTGCCGCCGGCTGCATAAAGAATTGGGCGTCTAGCCCAGATCTGGCCCGGAACCCTCGCTTTTCCCCCGGGCCATTCCAACGCCAAGTGCAAGGAGAAAAACAACAATGATGCATCATCTGCAAAAACTGCCGCTGGCTCTGGCCATCGGTGCGGTACTGAGCTCCGCCTCCGCGATGGCGGTCGATTTTCACGGTTATGCCCGTTCCGGTATCGGCTGGACCAGTGATGGTGGCGAACAGCAGTGCCACCAGCTGGCCGGTGCCGGCGCCAAATATCGTCTCGGTAACGAATGTGAAACCTATGCCGAGCTGAAACTGGGGCAGGAGCTGTACAAAGAAAACGATCAGGTCTTCGCGCTGGATACCAACGTCGCCTATTCCGTATCACAGCAGAATGACTGGGAGTCCACCAGTCCGGCGTTCCGTGAAATGAACGTGCAAGGTAAAAACCTGATTGCCGCACTGCCCGGTGCCAACCTGTGGGCCGGTAAACGCTTCTACCAGCGTCATGACGTGCACATGATCGACTTCTACTACTGGGATATTTCCGGTCCGGGCGCCGGTCTGGAAAACATCGATCTGGGCTTCGGCAAACTGTCTGCCGCCGTCACCCGTGACACTGAAAGCGGTGGTTCTACCGCGTGGATTGATGGCACAGAAACCACTAAAGATACCAATAACGATATCTTTGATGTGCGTCTGGCCAGCCTGGCCACCAATACCGACGGCACGCTGGAACTGGGCGCCACTTACGGCCATGCCAACACGGCGGATGGTTACGAGCTGGCGGATGATGCCTCTGAAAACGGCGTCATGTTAACGGCCGAACATACCCAGAGCATGCTGAATGGCTTCAATAAATTCGTGGTGCAGTATGCGACCGATTCCATGACCTCCTGGAATAACGGCCATGCACAAGGCGCATCCGTCAACAACAACGGCAGTATGGTCCGCGTTATCGATCACGGTGCTATCAGCCTGAACGACAAGTGGGATCTGATGTACGTCGGTTTGTATCAGGACACCGACCTGGACAATGACAACGGCAGCACCTGGTACAGCGCCGGCGTTCGTCCGATGTATAAATGGACGCCGATCATGAGCACCCAGTTCGAAGCCGGTTATGACCATGTCAAAGACCAGGCCTCTGACGAAACCAACAAGCAGTATAAAGTCACGCTGGCACAGCAATGGCAGGCCGGTAACAACCAGTGGGCCCGTCCGGCGATCCGTCTGTATGCCACCTACGCCAAGTGGGATGAAAAATTCGGCACCGGCACCAGCAGTCTGGCTGACGATAATCAGGTTACCTTCGGCGCACAGTTCGAAGCCTGGTGGTAATAGTTCTGAGCCGGCTCAGCAGAGCCGGCTGTTTGCTTTGCTGTCGTCTGAAATAAGGTCGCCTTTATGAAATACACCACGCTCGCTTTTTTGCTTTCGCTGACAATCGGTGGTCTGGCTGCACCGGTTTTCGCAGCAGAAGACAACCATACCGCCCCGGCCATTACCGCGTCACAGCTGCAAACCATTCACTGGCAATCGGTACAGGCCGGTGAAAACGCCGAATTCGACATGAATGCCTCAGGACAAAACCTCAGCCTGAACCAGATCAGCGGCAAAGTGCTGGCACTGCAACTGCCTGCTGATCACGGCACGCTGACACTGCGCTTACGCAGTCTGATTGATGGCAAACAGGTCTTTTCGCCGAACGTACTGGTTTTGGATCAGCAACAGCAGCCCGCCGCGTTTTACTCCAGCAACCAGTTCAGCTACCAGCCCGCCTCGCTGTTAACCGGCGATCGACTGGAAGGCACACTGAAACTTTCCCCGGCACCGGGACAGAAAAGTATCTATCTGCTGATCTACACCACACCGCAGGATGTGGCGCAACACACCACGCTGGAAGGTGCGGTGAAAGCCTATGCCAAAGCCACCGGCAATCAGCCACCGAATATTCCCGATCCAGTCGCCCAACACAGCGCACAGGGTCATCTCAGCCTGAAAGTCACTACTGAACGGAATAATGATGCGGTCACCATCGGCAGCAATCATTCCGGTATCGCCGCCGCCAGCCCGGTCGCAGCACCGGCAACGCAAGAAATCACTGCACCGGCAGTAACCGGCTTGCTGCCCGAGACGGAGAATTACTTCAACCTGCAGATCCGGCAAGCAGTTAAAAACAGCGATATGGCACGGGCACTCACATTAGTCGGAGAAGCCGAGCACTTGGGCTCCGCCACCGCCCGCACCACCTTCATCAACAGTGTTCAACCCCGTAAATGATGGTCCCCGGCCCGTACTTTGGTGCGGGCCGGCCCATAAATGCCTTTCTCCTCGCAAAAAATACTCATCTGAATTTCCCCGCCAGCCAACTACAGGCACTATGCTCGTTATCCACCAGCCACATTAAGTAGTAAAAGGAGCCTGGTATGGCGGGAGTTATCCTGCGTAACGTCTGTAAAACCTTCGGCGATGTCACCATATCCAAAGACATCAATCTCGATATTGAAGACGGTGAGTTTGTGGTTTTCGTCGGCCCGTCCGGCTGCGGAAAATCCACCCTGCTGCGCATGATCGCCGGGCTGGAAGATATCACCTCCGGTGAATTGCTGATTGGCGAGCAACGCATGAACGAAGTACCACCGGCCGAACGCGGCGTCGGTATGGTGTTCCAGTCGTATGCGCTCTATCCGCATCTTTCGGTTGCCGACAACATGTCCTTCGGCCTGAAACTGGCCGGCGCCAGCAAAACCGAAATTCAGCAGCGGGTACAACAGGCCGCCGACATCCTGCAACTTGGCGCATTACTGGATCGCCAGCCAAAAGCCCTCTCCGGCGGACAACGCCAGCGCGTCGCCATCGGTCGTACCCTGGTCGGCGAACCCAATGTCTTCCTGCTGGACGAACCGCTGTCCAACCTCGACGCCGCGCTGCGGGTACAGATGCGCATTGAACTGGCCCGCCTGCATAAACGTCTGGGTTGCACGATGATTTACGTGACCCACGATCAGATCGAAGCCATGACACTGGCGCATAAGATCGTGGTACTGGATGGCGGACTGGTTTCGCAGGTGGGTAAACCGCTGGCGCTGTATCACTACCCGGCCAACCGTTTTGTCGCCGGTTTTCTCGGCTCGCCGAAAATGAATTTCCTGCCCGTCACCGTACTGGCAGCAGAAAGCGCACGGGTACAGGTAGAGATCGCCGGACAAACCAGTCTCTGGCTTCCCGTTGATGGCACGTCTGTTTCAGCCGGAGATCAGATGACACTGGGTATCCGCCCGGAACATCTGCTGGATGCTGCCGCCAGCCCGCATCAGTTGCACGGCACCATTCTGGTAGCCGAACAACTCGGCAATGAAACGCAAATCCATCTGCAACTCGCCGGGCAAGAACACCCGCTGGTATACCGCCATCATGATGTTGCCGTGGTCAGGGATGGCACCGCGCTAACCATCGGATTACCCGCTGAACGCTGCCACTTGTTCCATGCCGATGGCCGGGCCTGCCAGCGCCTGCACCCGGAGCCCGGCGTATAAATCAGAACAAACTGCACTGTGCACGAAATATGATAAACTGCCGGTATATTCTCAGTAAGCACTGAGCATCTTTAGATAACGTCTGCGAGGCGATAGCACATGATCATCGTAACTGGTGGCGCCGGTTTTATCGGCAGTAATCTGGTAAAAGCATTAAACCAGGCGGGTCGTAAAGACATCGTGGTGGTTGACGATCTGACTGACGGCACCAAATTCGTCAATCTGGTCGATCTGGATATCGCTGATTACATCGACAAAGACGAGTTCATTGCGCGCATTGTTTCCGGTGACCATTTCGAAGAGTGGGGCGGCATCAGCGCCATTCTGCATCAGGGCGCCTGCTCCGCCACCACCGAGTGGAACGGCAAGTTCGTGATGGACGTGAATTACGAATACTCCAAAGACCTGCTGCATTACTGTCTGGAATATGGCGTGCAGTTTATTTACGCCTCGTCTGCCGCGACTTACGGTGGCCGCAATGACAACTTCATCGAAGAGCGTCGTTTTGAACAGCCGCTGAACGTTTACGGCTACTCCAAATTCCTGTTTGACGAATATGTCCGCCGTATTCTGCCGGAAACCGATCTGCAGATCGTCGGTCTGAAATACTTCAACGTCTACGGCCCGCGTGAACAGCATAAAGGCAGCATGGCCAGCGTGGCGTTCCACCTGAACAATCAGGTGCTGAAAGGTGAAAACGTCAAACTGTTCGAGGGTTGTGACGGCTTCCCGAATGGCGGCCAGACCCGTGATTTCATCTACGTCGAAGACGTTGCCAAAGTGGTACTGTGGTTTATGAATCACCCGGACAAATCCGGTATCTTCAACTGCGGCACCGGCAAGGCAGAACCATTCCAGAACGTGGCCGAAGCCGTACTGAAACATCATGGCAAAGGCGAGATTGAATACATCCCGTTCCCGGATCACCTGAAAGGCCGCTATCAGAGCTTTACCCAGGCCGATCTGACCAAGCTGCGCGCCACCGGCTGTGACGTGAAATTCCGTACCGTCGCTGAAGGTGTTGCTGAATACATGGCGTGGCTGAACAAATAAAAGCTCTCAGGCTCTCAACCTAATAAACGTATCCAAAAGCATAGTCCTGATTAAGGCTATGCTTAATTTTTATGTGGAACACACATGCCAGTAAGCAGTGAACAAGTAAAATCCCTGATCATTCAAAGTTGCTATTTTTTGTTCGGTGTACTCTGTATCAGTACGAGAAGTGGTTACTCCTATGCACCAGCTGTGTTGCTGCTCATGTCATTGCCTCTGCTTTTCAGGAAACAAACCTACCAGATACTGGATAGAAACGGCTGGCTACTATTTGCGATTTTACTGATCTATCCACTGGTCCACGGTCTGTCGATTCTCACCGATGGCGGAACTATCAAAGAGTTTGATCGCCCGAGTAAAGTCATCATGGGTGCGGCGATCCTGCTGTTCTGTCTGCGCAATCCCCCCCGCTTTAAATGGCTAATGCTGGGCATTGCGACCGGCGCTATTACTGCTGGCAGCCGGGCTCTGTTTGATCGACTGGTGACGGGTTACGGCAGAGCCTTTGAATGGATGGTACCGATCCAGGGTGGCGATATCAGCATGACACTAGGTCTGCTCAGTCTGTGTGGTGTGATGTGGTCGATAAAAACAGCAAACAAAGGCCTGATCGTCTATTTTGCGCTAGCCTCAATCCTTGGCGTTCTGGGCAGTATTCTTTCCGGTTCCCGCGGCGGCTGGGTGTTATTTCCGGTCATCCTGTTTGTCATTTACCGTATTTTTAAAGACTGGTTCTCACCGAAAGTGAAACTCGGTATGGGTCTGGCGCTATGCCTGTTAGTGGCGTTCTGCCTGACTCCGCAGAGTGGTGTCCCGACACGTATTGCAGCCGCAAAAAGCGATATCAGCCTTTACTTGTCCGGGCAAAACAAAAACACCTCTCTGGGCCACCGCTTTGAAATCTGGAAAAGTTCGGTGGATAGCTTTCTGGAAAAACCACTGTTTGGCTGGGGCTACCACGGTGTGCGTCAGTCGCAGGAACAGCAATACAAACAAGGCTTAATAACCAAAGAGGCATATGACTTTAACAGTCATGCTCACAACCAGTTTCTGGATGAGATGGCCAAACGGGGCATTATCGGCTTAGGTGCCCTGCTGGCGCTGTTGCTGATCCCACTCTATCTGTTCAAACAATATCTGAATCAGTCATTCACACCGGAAACCCGGACACTCGCGGCAGCTGGCGTTATAGTGGTACTTTCCACGATAGATTACAGCCTGAGTCAGGCCTTTTTGTACCATAGCTCAGGTATCGTGTTTTATTGTGCCTCGATCATATTCTTATATTCGGCAGTCCGTTCCCAACAACCCATAAATGGTAAGAGCCTACTGTAATGTCAAATATGCTTATTATTGGTCCGGCCTGGGTCGGTGACATGGTGATGTCGCAAAGTCTCTATATCACCCTGAAGCAACAGCATCCGCACATGAAGTTGCATGTCATGGCTCCCCGCTGGTGTCTGCCATTACTGGCGCGGATGCCACAGGTTGATAAAGCCATCGAAATGCCGCTGGGCCATGGTGACTTCAATCTGGCCGCCCGTTGGCGACTCGGCCGCCAGCTGAAAAACAATAAGTACGACCAGGCCATTGTTCTGCCAAACTCGCTGAAATCAGCGCTGATCCCGCTTTTTGCGGGTATTCCGCTGCGTACCGGCTGGAAAGGCGAATCACGTTATGGTGTGCTGAACGACCTGCGCCGCAATAAAGAAAGCTTCCCGCTGATGGTCGAGCGTTACTGCGCCTTAGCCTTCCCGCGCCGTAAAATGCATTCTGCCAAAGACTTACCAGCCATACCCTATCCTGCCCTGCAAGTCGACACTGAGCAGCAGACAGCCGTCAAAGAACGCCTCTCACTGACCACCGAAAGAGCGGTTTTAGGTTTATGTCCCGGTGCAGAATTCGGTCCGGCAAAACGCTGGCCGGAACAGCATTACGCAACGGTCGCACAACGCTGGATTGATAGTGGCGGGGATGTCTGGATCTTCGGTTCAGCCAAAGATCAGCCCGTTGCGCGTACCATTCAGGCACACCTGACTCCGGAGCAACAGGCGCATTGCCATCTGATTGCCGGCACCACCAGTCTGACCGAAGCGCTCGATTTACTGGCCGCCTGCAATAAAGTGGTGTCCAATGATTCCGGCCTGATGCATATCGCCGCGGCGGTCGGCACACCGCTGGTCGCAGTTTATGGCTCCACTTCGCCCGGCTATACGCCGCCGCTGTCGCAGAAGGTGCAAGTGGTCCAAACAGACATCAACTGTCGTCCCTGCTTCAAAAAGCAGTGCCCGCTGAAACATCTGAAATGTCTGACCGAACTGTCACCAGAGACGGTCTGGCAGGCATTAGCTGCGTTATAAGGCTCACCACAGCAGAAGGAATAGTCACATTCTGCTGTGGTGATTTCACTATTCCTCTGTGGTAAAGCATAATATCTGCATATTCCGCCCAAGCGATAAAACTATGCCTTTGTTTCTCCGTGCGCCTGAAGCGCTGTGTCTTATCCGCCTTTCTGCGATTGGTGACTGCGTACACGCCGTGGCTATGGTACAGGCCATCCAGCGCCAGTGGCCGCAGACTAAAATCACCTGGATCATGGGCAAAGCCGAAGCAAGCTTACTGCATGATTTACCGGGCGTTGAGGTCATAGTATTCGATAAAAATGCCGGGTTCCGGGCATACACGTCTATCTGGAAACAACTGCGTGATCGCCATTTTGATGCTTTGTTGCATATGCAATCGGCCCTCCGAGCCAGTTTGCTCACCCTGGGCATCAAAGCCGATAAAACCCTGGGGTTCGACCAGCAACGCGCGGGAGATGGTCAGTCATTATTTACTAACCTCAAAGTACCCTCACCGCAGTCACCTCACGTATTAGACGGTTTCATGGCGTTTGCCGCCGAATTAGGTGTGCATGATTTAACACCGCAATGGCATATACCTGTAGCCGAAACCGACAACGACTGGGCAAAACAGAACATCAGCGGGGAAAAACCGACGCTGCTGATTGCGCCCTCCGCCAGTAAAGCCTACAAAAACTGGACCAAAGAAGGCTACGCAGCACTCGCCGACCATGCTGCCGCACAAGGATTCCAAGTGATGCTGTGCGGAGGCCCAAGCCCTCAGGAAAAATCCTTCGCCGAAGAGATCTCGGCACTTTGTCAGCATAAACCAGTCAATCTGGTCGGACAAACGACACTGAAACGGTTACTGGCTCTGATTAAACAGGCTACGCTGGTACTGGCCCCCGACACCGGGCCGGCACATATGGCCACTGCAGTGGGAACCCCCGTCATTGGTCTCTACGCTCACCATAATCCGGCAAGAACAGGCCCGTATTTCTGCAAAGACTACGTTGTCAGCGTATATCAGGCACTGATTGAAGCGCAGACCGGAAAAAAAATGGCGCAGTTAGCCTGGAGAACACGGTTAAAACAAGCCGATGCCATGCGACACATCCGGATCGCTGACGTTAAACTGCAGTTTGATAACCTTGCCGCCCAAATCCAAGAGACCCGAGCTCATGAATAAAGATGCCCTCATTTCCGCTATTCTGATCGTTAAAAATGAAGAGCAACACTTGGCAGCCTGTCTTGATACGATTAAAGACTGGGTCAGTGAAATTATTATTCTTGATTCCGGCAGCACCGACGACACACTGAAAATAGCTGAACGCTATCAGGCAAAAGTGTATCAGGACATTGACTGGCAAGGTTTCGGTGTACAACGGCAACGTGCACAGCGTCTTGCAAACGGCACCTGGTGTCTTTGGTTAGATGCTGACGAGCGCGTCACCCCAGAACTGCGGCAAGAAATAGAATCCGTGATTGCCAAGCCTGCTGATAACACCGGCTACTCGATACCTCGCCTGAACTGGTACTTCGGCCGTTATATCCGCCACTGTGGCTGGTATCCCAAACCGGTTCTTCGTTTGTATCCCAGAGCACTGACCACCTACAACGACAGCTATGTACATGAAAAAGTGATTGTTCCGCAGGATATGACGGTAAAACGCCTGAAAAACGACCTGCTGCATTATCCATACAAAAACCTGCGGCATCATGTCACTAAATCATCCTGCTATGCCCATGACTGGGCCTTAGCCAAATATCAGCAAGGGAAACGTACCACTCTTATTGCGGCATCCATGCATTCCCTGCTGAGATTCTGCCGTATGTATTTTTTCCAGCGCGGGTTGCTGGATGGCTCGGCGGGCTTCCTGTTGTCCGTGATTTCGGCTTATTACACCTTTCTGAAATATGCCGAGCTATGGGTAATGCAACGCAGCAGCAGTGATAAACCCAAGTAGTCCTGAATACGAAAATCGATCGCATCAGATATTATTTATTTCAAAACACCCAAAGGATCACCGATGACACCGACCATCATGCATGTCAACCTGGCCAAAGGATTCCGGGGTGGCGAACGACAAACGGAGTTATTAATCAAGGAGCTGGCAAAGCATGATCTGAAACAGTATCTGGTCTGCCGGGATAACTCACCGCTGCGCGAACATCTGAAAGCGGTCAGCAATCTTGAATTTATCACCGCCAACCATCAGCTGATGGGGCACTTTGCGGTTCATCAGAAGATAGACATGATCCATGCGCATGAAGCAAAAGCGGTGCATTGGGCATGGATTGAAAACCGCTTACGGGGTACGCCTTATATTCTGACCCGTCGGGTACCGCAGCAAATAAAACAAAATTTATTTAATAAACTTTGCTACAAATATGCCAGCCAGGCGGTTGCCATCTCCTCACCGATTGCCAGTTATCTTTCCGGATTGCAACTCGCCCCGGTAACCACCATACCCAGCGCATTGGCTCATCTGCCGCATAACCCAGATATCAGTAAAGAGATAAAAAAACAGTATCCGGACAAATTTCTGATCGGACATGCCGGCGCACTAGTTGATAAACACAAAGGACAGCGCGAAATCATCAAAGCAGCCACGTTGCTTGAAAATAAAGTGCCCAATATTCATTTTATTATGTTGGGTGATGGCCCGGATGCTGAACAGCTCAAAGATGAAAGTAAAACCCTGACCAACATGGAATGGTTAGGCTTTAAACAAAATCCGGGGGACTACTTTGCCGCGCTGGATCTCTTTGTCTTTCCATCAAGAAATGAAGGTTTAGGCTCTACCCTGCTCGATGTCATGGATTTCATGGTACCTATCATTGCAAGCGATGTGGATGGTATCCCGGACATAGTCAAGCATGAACAAACTGGTCTTCTCATCCCGGTAAACAATGCTGATGCATTAGCTAAAGCCATTCTCCGTTTGTTTAATGACAAACCACTGCGAGAACAGCTGGCAACGACAGCGAAAGAAAAATTAGATAATTTCACCCCTGCGACGATGGCAAAGCGTTACCTTGCGCTTTATCGCTCACTACTTTAAAAAGCTGAAATCAGCAGGCAGCGATAATTGATAAAACTATGGGATCTGACAAATTGAATAACGACAGAATTACAGGAATCAATATTATTTACCATACCATCAAACCCGGTGGTGGCATGGAACGGTATGCATTAGATCTCATAGAAAACTTATCCGCCAGAAACATTCCTTTGCGGGTTATCGCCCGGAAAATCAACTGGCCGGGGATTGCGCCGTCTAATGTAGAATTTGTTAAAGTGCCAGATTTCACACCGTTTTCCAGAGTCAACAAACACCTATTTGATGTAACCGCATCAAAATACATCAACAGTGCATGGCCAACTATTGGTCTGACCCGCGTAGCAGGTTCAACCGATATAGCTGTCGTTGGCGGTACACATAAAGGGTATTTAAATGCGATAAAAAAGAAACACCATGGAATTTTTGATTATTTGACAATAAAAAGAGAGACCTCTTTTTATAAAAATGCGAAATGTATTGTTGCTCACTCCAGACAGGTCGGACAGGAAGTTATCGATCATTACCAAATCGACAAAGATAAATTACACATTATCTACCCGCCAGTCAGCTTCAGTTCTTTTTCGTTAGCGGCAAGAAAAGAGAGAGAACAAATAAGAAAAGAACTGGGTGTTCAGGATGATCAGATCCTGCTTTTGTTCCCATCGAATAACCATGATCGGAAAGGACTGGATCTTATACTAACGGCACTGGAAAGATCTGATAAACGTTTTGTTCTGGCAATTGCCAGCCGGAAAGCAGTAACACATCCGCGAGTCATAAATCTTGGTTTCCGCAATAACATGCCCGCACTGTATGCGGCAGCAGATGCGGCAATTCTGGCATCGAAATATGAACCTTTCGGGTTGGTTGGGCCAGAAGCTGTACTATGCGGAACACCCGTTATATTAGCCAATACAGTAGGAGCCACAGAGGTTATTGCAGAACCAGCATGTACCCGTTTTCAGCTCACACCTGAGTCACTGACAGATGCATTAGAAAAATTTCTGAAGATGCAGAAAAGTGAACCTCTTATTATCACTAAACCAGATCTGCTCATGCCACAAATTACAGATGTAGATCAGCATTGCACTGAATTGCTGGAACTATTAAAAAAAACTAATTAAAACAATCAGAAAGGCTTGGACTTCACCCACTTTTTCGGACACGCATTGATAACTAAATCAGAGGTCATCAATGCCTGCTTATACCAATGCTAAACGTATTTTTAAGTACTCTGACGAGTTCAAAATGAAAGCCGTTCAGTGGAGTTTCGACCCTCAGCGATCAGTAAAGGATGTCGCTGCTGCACTGGACATTCATCCTTTTATGTTGTCTCGTTGGCGTAAAGAATTTCGTGAAGGGAAATATGGTCCGATGAAGCCCACAACCAAACCTTCTAAGCCCAATGCCCAGCTCAAAGAGCAGGATAAACTTAAAAAACTCAGAAAACGTATTGCTGAACTTGAAGAGGAAAACGACATCCTAAAAAAGTGGCAACGCTTTCTGGCCGAGGAACGACGGAAGCATTCCAATTCATAAAAAAGCATGCTTCTCACCTCTCTGTGAAACGTCTTTGCCAACGACTTGGCGTTTCACGTAGTGGCTATTATGACTGGCTAAAGCGCACTCCCAGTGTTCATGTGCAACAGGATGCTGTGTTACTGACGCACATTAAGCGTGTCTTCAAGGCATCGGCGGAACGATACGGCAGTCCTAAAGTTTATCAGGCACTTCGGACTCAAGGCGTTGTCGTTAGTCAGAAACGAGTGGCCAGATTGATGCGAGAAAATGGCTTAAAAGCTCGCGTTGAGCGTGTTTATAAACAATTGAATAAGATGCGGGCTGAATTAAAAGTGCTGCCAAATCATCGCTTGCAGACGCCCAAGCCAACAGGACCAAATCAACAGTGGTCTAGCGATGTCACCTATATCCGACATGGTCACAGGCATGTCTTCCTCGCGGTCATTGTTGACCTCTGGTCGCGGAAAATTATTGGCTGGGCGCTCCATGAGAAACTCAATGCTGAATTATCTGTTGCTGCTTTATATCAAGCATTGAAACAACGGAAACCAAAACCGGGTCTCATCCTACATACAGATCGTGGCGTTGAGTTCAGAGCACAAGCAATGCAAATTTGGCTCAATAAATTTGGTATTCGTCACAGCATGAACCGACCAGGTCGATGTACCGATAATGCTGAAGTTGAGTCTTTCTTTAAAACATTAAAGTCTGAACTGATTTATGAAAATTATTTTCCGACTGTATCTGCACTGAGAGATCAGATCAGCAGATACATCCGGAATTTTTATAATAAGGTGCGGCTGCACAGTAGCCTCAATTATGTATCTCCGATACAGTTTGAACATGCCGCTTAATAAACGCGTGTCCGTTTTATCGGGTGAACATCAGCTGCTAAATAGCAATATAGCCTTTCTGCCCCCATTTAATGAGTTTCAGCTCTGTTGCCTGATTTAATCTCTGAAAAAAACTCGTTTCCGTCATATCAAAATTATAAATACCCAACATAGATAAATACATTTCTCGTAGTTCATCAGAGCTGAGCATCTCAACCTGAGCCTTTTTCGCTGTCACAAAAAGATGAGCATTAAAATTCACAATATCGCGAAATCGCTGTTTGGGATTATTCGTAATGTTATCGACATCGATGAGAGAGACAGACACATTTCCATCTTTAGCATCAACAATAAACCCACCGAAATTCATATCCCCATGTGAAAATCCCTTAGCAAACAATTCAGCAATTAAAGCACCAATTTTTTTAAGTACGGTACTACGCAGGTTTTTATTGTTTGAGTAGTTAACAAAAAACGCTTCAGCATCAACACCGGGGATTGCTTCATGTACCACCAGACTACGTAAACCACCCAAATATGACATGGCTAAGACAGGCGTGGCGGTTGATACATTTTCATTAAGCAAGCGGATACTTTTTTTATACCCGTGAATACCATGAGAATAACGAAAAAGATGCTTGAGATATTTAATCGGGCTGGAAAACGAATATAGTTTTATATAAAAGATTCGCTCATTCAAGGAACAACAATAAACCGATCTATTTGCTGTCGATTTAATCATCCTGAATGTTTCCAGATTGCGCGCGGCTGGATTGCTTAGCACAACCTCTCTCATCTGTGTGATGAAAGAATCAGCAACATCAGCTTCATGATTGATGAATTTAATAACAAACATTTCGATTTATATTAGATTTTATTGGTATAGATAGGGGAGATTTTAATAACAAGAACCTCAAATACAAAACAGATTTATGATCTTTTTATGAAAGATTTAAGGCGGACGCGTAAAAAGTTAAACTCATTCGCTGCGAACATAAAAACTTAGAAAGCAAAAAGCCCTGAGCATGGCTCAGGGCTTTTGTGTTATTGGCGGAGTGGACGGGACTCGAACCCGCGACCCCCGGCGTGACAGGCCGGTATTCTAACCGACTGAACTACCACTCCGCACTTTTCGTCTATGCTCGCTTAACCGTTGTCACCCGGCCAAGGTCTTCACATTAATTTGGTGCCTGGCAGTGTCCTACTCTCACATGGCGAATGCCACACTACCATCGGCGCTACAACGTTTCACTTCTGTGTTCGGCATGGGTACAGGTGGTTCCATCGCGCTATTGCCGCCAGGCATATTCGGGTCCCTTATCACTAACTCATTGGGTCTCGTTAGCAATAAGTCTTGGAAAGCTGTGACCTCGCGGTCTTTATTTCGTTCATCAATCAAACAAGCGCTTCAAAACTACTTGGGTGTTGTATGGTTAAGCCTCTCGGGTCATTAGTATGGGTTAGCTCAATGTATCACTACACTTACACACCCCACCTATCAACGTCGTAGTCTTCAACGGCCCTTCAGAGGACTTATAGTCCTAGGGATGACTCATCTCGTGGCAAGTTTCCCGCTTAGATGCTTTCAGCGGTTATCTTTTCCGAACTTAGCTACCGGGCAGTGCCATTGGCATGACAACCCGAACACCAGCGGTTCGTTCACTCCGGTCCTCTCGTACTAGGAGCAACCCCACTCAATCATCCAACGCCCACGGCAGATAGGGACCGAACTGTCTCACGACGTTCTGAACCCAGCTCGCGTACCACTTTAAATGGCGAACAGCCATACCCTTGGGACCAACTTCAGCCCCAGGATGTGATGAGCCGACATCGAGGTGCCAAACACCGCCGTCGATATGAACTCTTGGGCGGTATCAGCCTGTTATCCCCGGAGTACCTTTTATCCGTTGAGCGATGGCCCTTCCATTCAGAACCACCGGATCACTATGACCTGCTTTCGCACCTGCTCGACCTGTCCGTCTCGCAGTTAAGCGGGCTTATGCCATTGCACTAACCTCACGATGTCCGACCGTGATTAGCCCACCTTCGTGCTCCTCCGTTACTCTTTGGGAGGAGACCGCCCCAGTCAAACTACCCACCAGACACTGTCCCTGACCCAGATAATGGGTTGAGGTTAGAACATCAAACATACCAGGGTGGTATTTCAAGGTCGGCTCCATGACAACTGGCGTCATCACTTCAAAGCCTCCCACCTATCCTACACAGGTAGGTTCAATGTTCAGTGTCAAGCTATAGTAAAGGTTCACGGGGTCTTTCCGTCTAGCCGCGGGTACACCGCATCTTCACGGCGAATTCGATTTCACTGAGTCTCGGGTGGAGACAGCGTGGCCATGGTTACACCATTCGTGCAGGTCGGAACTTACCCGACAAGGAATTTCGCTACCTTAGGACCGTTATAGTTACGGCCGCCGTTTACCGGGGCTTCGATCAAGAGCTTCGCTTGCGCTAACCCCATCAATTAACCTTCCGGCACCGGGCAGGTGTCACACCCTATACGTCCACTTTCGTGTTTGCAGAGTGCTGTGTTTTTGTTAAACAGTCCCAGCCACCTGGTCACTGC
>NC_012691.1:0-25000 GCF_000023065.1 Tolumonas auensis DSM 9187 | reverse complement strand
TCGTAAATCACAGGTCCCTATTATTATGCTGACGGCGGCATCTGATGAGGCAGATCGCGTCATTGGTCTGGAACTGGGTGCAGATGACTATATCGCTAAGCCATTCAGTCCGCGGGAACTAATGGCCCGGATTAAAGCCCTGTTGCGCCGGGCTGAGTTCCGCCAACCGGAAAAAGAAGTTGTTTCTGGCCGTAAACTGAAATTTGCCGGCTGGACTCTGGACACCCGGACTCAGTTACTGACTCATGAGGATGGTTCCGGTATTGATCTGACGGGCAGTGATTTCATTTTATTGCATCTCTTCCTGCAGCATCCGGGGCAGGTTCTGGATCGTGACACTATCAGCGATGCCACCAGAGGGCGTGAATCTCTGCCTATGGAGCGTGGGATTGATGTACAGATCAGCCGTTTGCGTCAGAAATTAGGCGATAACGGTAAAGGCCCACGCATTATTAAAACCATCCGCGGCAGTGGCTATATGCTGATTGCTGAAGTTGAGCATGAGGACTAATCCCCTGCGCCGCTTCTTTTCCTTATTTTATCCGCGCTCATTATTGTCGCGGATGCTGCTGCTATTGTTGCTGGCTATCGTACTGGCTCAGAGTCTGATTTCCGGGATCTGGATGCAACAGCTGGAAAAACGGGAACTGGATGGCATGTTGGCTGCGACGCGGGATTTAGCTAATTCTGCCGCCGCTACCGTCAGTTTCTTCAAATCCTTACCTCTGCAGTATCGGCCTATTGCGCTGGATCAGTTGCGGAATATGGGTGGTAGCCGCTTCTTTGTTTCATTGAATAAGCAGGAAATAGTTCTGAACGGAATTCAGGACAGTCCGAAGAAGCAGTTGGTACTGAAGGAAGTTAACCAGACGCTGTTACATAAGCTGGGCCAGAGTATGCTGATTAAAGCGGATTTCTCTTATCCGGCTGACCTGCATGTCTTTAATAATGAAACCTTACTGTCAGACATCCCCCCTTCCTGGTCTCGTTACACGCTGCTGATGGAGCCGATCAATCCGCCCATACTGGTCACGCAGATAAAGCTGGATAATGGTGAGTGGCTGTATCTGGCGGCTTTACTGCCAGCCCCTTACATGAGTCTGGATGAGAACGTCGTTTCGCCGCATCAGTTCCGCTTTATTATTCTGCTGACGATTATTCTGTTTCCGTTTACCTTCGCGCTGGTGCGCTGGCAAACCCGTCCCTTACGCCATCTGGCAGCAGCAGCGGTCAGTCTGGGTAAAGATATCGATCAACCGCCCTTACCGGAAGCTGGCGCCAGTGAGATAGTCGCGGTAACGCGGGCCATCAATATTATGCAGCAGCGGATCCGGCGTTATATCGGCGATCGGGAAAAACTATTCAGTTCAATATCTCATGATCTGAAAACACCCATTACCCGGCTGCGGTTGCGGGTTGAGTTGCTGGATGATGATTCTCAGATTGCAAAATTCAGTAAGGATCTGGATGACCTGGAGATGATGGTCAAAGGGGCATTGCAGACAGTAAAAGATACCCATATTCACGAAAACATTGAGGCCATTGATATCAATGTGTTGCTGAATAGCATGGCTGAAGACTATAACCTGCTGGAACAACATCTGACCATCGAAGGCCATTGCAAACATTTGTATCGCGGAAAACCGCTGGCATTAAAACGCTGTATTGCCAATTTGATTGATAATGCAATTAAATATGGTGATCAGGCTCGCGTGATCGTGATGGATGATTTGGAAAAAAACAGCAATACCAACATGCTATACCTTTACGTCATCGATGAAGGTCCGGGGTTGCCTGAACATCAGCTGGAAAAGGTATTTGAACCTTATTACCGGCTGGCGCAGGATAGCAGCGGTAATGGCCTTGGACTTGGGATTGCACGCAGTATTGCCCGCGCTCATGGTGGCGACTTAGTGTTGGAAAACCGGCCTCACGGCGGTTTACAGGCTATTCTTTCCCTGCCAAGGAATTGATTAATGACCTTCCGTTCTTACCTTGTATCCAGTTTGATGCTGTCACTGGTTTCTGTCTCTGCTATGGCTTCGTCAGTAGAGGTACTGCACTGGTGGACTGCCGGTGGTGAGGCTCAGGCTGCCGGTGTATTACGTAGTTACTGGCAAGCATTGGGCAATGAGTGGCAGGATTCTGCTATTTCCGGTGGCGGCGGACAGTCCGCGATGACTGTACTGAAAAGCAGAGCGTTGTCCGGCACTCCACCGGAAGCGGCGCATCTGAAAGGCAGTGAGTTGCAGGAATGGGCTGCTTTAGGTTTTCTGCGTAATCTTGATAATGTAGCCAGACAAGGCGAATGGGAAAAAGTATTACCGGAATTTGTTCAGCATAGTGTGCAATCCAAAGGACATTATGTCGCTGTTCCGGTCGGTATCCATCGGGTCAACTGGCTATGGATCAATCCGAAAGTATTTGAACGCTATCAGCTCTCGCCTCCTGAAAACTGGTCTCAGTTATTAACTATTGCTAAAAAACTGAAACAGGCGGGTATCACACCTCTGGCGCTGGGTGATGACCAATGGCAGCTCAGTATTTTGTTCGAGGCAATTGTGCTCGGTGAAGGTGGCAGTGATTTTTATCGTCGTGCTTTTGTTCAGCTCGATCAGACTGCCCTGCAAAGTGACACCATGCAGCATTTACTGGAGCTGTTCCACCAGCTGCGGGATTACATTGCAGATGATTATGGTGGCACAAAATGGAATCAGGCAACTCACATGCTGGTCGAAGGTTCAGCGGCCATGCAGTTAATGGGCGATTGGGTTAAAGGTGAACTGACTGCGGCGAAAGTGGTACCGGGTAAAGATATTCTCTGTCTGCCTGCCCCCGGTACGGATGGTAAATTCAGCTATAACTTAGACTCGATAGCCATGTTTGATGTGCAGAGCCCGCAAAAACAACAAGCGCAGCTGCAACTGGTGAACATGATCATGACGTCTGATTTCCAGCATGCGTTTAATCGGGTCAAAGGATCCATCCCGGTATTAAATAACCAGACACTGACAGATTTTGACCAGTGTGCGCAACATTCTGCCCAGCAGTTACAACAAGCCATTCAACAGCAGGAACTGGTGCCGAGCATGGCAGAAGGCATGGCGAATTCCAGCTATGTACGACAGGCTATCGGCGATGTACTGGTCGGTTATTTCAACAATCCGGATGGTGATGCTGAACAAGCGGCCCGCCGGCTGGCGCGGGCGGTACTCTCCGCTCAGCGTTAATGATATGCTCTGCAGGGTTGTTGATTCAGAGGAGCAGACATGACTTTTTCGGCAGATGATATTAATCAGACACTGGATGCCAGCGGTTTGCGTTGTCCTGAACCGGTAATGATGGTACGTAAAACAGTACGCCTGATGCAGGAAGGTGAAACGTTGCTGGTGATTGCCGATGACCCGGCCACTGTGCGGGATATTCCGAGCTTCTGCCGTTTCATGGATCACACTCTGTTAGCCAGTGATACGGAACAACCTCCCTACCGTTACCTGATCCGCAAAGGGCTGAATTAACCTCAGCCCATCACTTCCGCCAGTTTCTGAGTCTCGTCTTTTAAATTTCGTAATGCAGCGGTGTCTGAAGTTCACCGGTGGCAAATACCTGCGCCTGAATGTCGCTGATGGCCAGTGATGGATTACAAATCTGCAGGAAATGCCAGGCAAAATTGGGCTGGAACTTTCCTTTTTTCATCCCGAACCAAGCCGTATTGGCCGGGAACAGATGTTCTGCATTCAGACGAACCAGATTACTGTCTTTCACAGCATCGATAGCCATATCCGCCAGAATACCAACGCCGAGACCCAGTTCAACATAGGTTTTGATGACATCGGAATCCTGCGCGCTTAAGACAATATCCGGCACAATACCGGCCATCGCAAACGCAGCATCAATCTTGGTGCGTCCGGTAAGCCCGGTCTGATAGGTGACCAGCGGCCAGGCACTTAAATCCTCCAGCGTCACCTCCGGCAACTCTGTCAGCGGATGGCCACGGGGAACCAGAATGGCATGGTGCCAGCTGTAATATGGAAATGCAGCGATTTCTTCATAGTCCGCCATCAGTTCGCTGGTGAGACCAATATCGGTTTCACCACTGAGCAGCATCGAAACGATCTCGCTCGGACTCCCCTGATGCAGCACTAACTGAACTTGCGGATATTGTGTACGAAACTCTTTGATGATACCTGGCAACGCGTAGCGCGCCTGGGTATGCGTGGTGGCCACATGCAGACGGCCCCGATCGCTATTCGCGAAGTTATCAGCCAGACGACGAATGTTGTTCGCCTCGGTCAGGATACGCTCTGCCATCGTCAACAAGGCTTTACCCGGCTCAGTCATACCCAGCAGACGCTTGCCCCGGCGGATAAAGAGCTCCACACCAAGTTCATCTTCCAGCTCTTTGATATGCCGGCTGACGCCGGACTGCGAGGTATACAGGGTATTGGCCACTTCCGTCAGATTGAAGTGGCAGCGGGCTGCTTCACGAATAATCTTGAGCTGTTGAAAATTCAAGCCACGTTATCCTTAGTTTCCGGCTGATACAGCTGTGCCTGACGAGCCACCAGCCTGACTGATTTACCTGGCAATAACTCTAGCATAATTACCCGCTCACGCGGCACATCGACTTCAATTAAGGTGCGCGCCACGCCATTATTGGCTGTGACTTCAACACGATATGCGGCACCAAACGGCAGAATACGTACAACCGTGGCCGGAATACCCTGTGCTGCCGCTGCCGGTAACAGATCCAGTTCATGCGGACGAACATATGCGATCGAATTAACATCGGCCGCGGTCTGTCCGGAAACATTATTGGTTAATGTCGAGCCGGAAATATCCAGTTGACCACTGTGCAGCTGGCCGTGGAACAAGTTAACCGTCCCCAGGAAACGATGCACAAATTCGGTAGCCGGTTTTTCATATACTTCCTGCGGTGTTGCGAACTGTTCGATACGGCCGGCATTCATCAGCACCACCCGATCCGCCACTTCCAGCGCTTCTTCCTGATCGTGCGTCACAAACAGACTGGTAACATGCAGTTCATCGTGCAGCCGGCGTAACCAGCGGCGGAGCTCTTTACGCACCTGGGCATCCAGCGCCCCGAAAGGCTCATCCAGCAACAGCACCTGCGGTTCAACCGCCAGTGCACGCGCCAGAGCGACACGCTGACGCTGACCACCGGACAACTGAGTTGGGTAACGATCGGCGACATGTCCCAGCTGGATCAGATCCAGCAAGCTTTTTACTTTTTTCTGGATTTCATTTTCGTTTGGCCGTGTTTTTCGTGGTTTTACCCGTAAACCGAAAGCCACATTCTCAAATACTGTCATATGACGGAACAACGCATAATGCTGGAACACGAAGCCGACATTACGTTCGCGCACATGCATTTCTGATGCATCTGTACCATTCAACAGGATACGACCACTATCCGCCTGTTCCAGGCCGGCAATAATACGCAGTAAGGTTGTTTTACCACATCCGGACGGACCTAACAGCGCCACCAGTTCCCCGGTCGGGAAAGTGATGTTGATGTCATGCAGTGCGGCAAACTGGTTGAAGCGCTTCTCAATGTGCTCTACCTGAATACTCATGACTTACATCTCCTTAATTAACGATGGCGCAGGCGGTTTAATACAGTTTCCGCCAGCAGGGTAAACAAACCGAACAGGGCCAGCAGCGATGCCACAGCAAAGGCAGCATTGGTCTGGTATTCGTTATATAAAATTTCGATATGCAGCGGCAGCGTATTGGTCTGACCCCGGATATGACCGGAAACCACAGATACCGCACCGAACTCACCTACCGCACGCGCCGTACACAGGATCACGCCGTACAGCAAACTCCAGCGGATACCCGGTAATGTGACTCGCCAGAAAGTCTGCCAGCCATTGGCACCCAGCACCTGCGCCGCTTCTTCTTCTTCCGAGCCGCGAGCTTCCATCTGTGGCAACAATTCACGTACCACAAACGGGACGGTAATAAACATGGTGGCCAGAATGATGCCCGGGGTATTAAAAATGATGCTGATATCATGCGCCTGCAGCCATTCGCCCAACCAGCCGCGGTTGCCGAACAGCAGCACAAACATCAGACCCGCAATGACCGGTGACACCGAAAATGGCAGGTCAATCAGTGTGATAAGTGCCTGACGGCCACGGAAACGGAAGCGGCCAATCGCCCAGGCCGCTGTCAATCCAAAGAGGATATTCATGGGTACAGAGCAAATTACCGTAAACAGCGTCAGCCGCAGTGCCGCCAATGCATCCGTATCAATCAGACTCTGCCAGAAAAAACTCAGGCCTTTTGCTAACGCCTGCGTAAACACAATTGCCAGAGGCAGAAGCAGCAGTGCGGCAAACCAGCCGACACCGACTAATATCAAGATATAGCGAACCCAGCGGGATTCAGTGGTAATACTGTTCATTAACGGACTCCTCCCAGACGCTGCCAGCTCCAGGCTTGCAACTGATTAATCAGTAATAGCAGTACAAAAGAGACACCCAGCATCACAGAAGCAATCGCCGCAGCGCCTGCATAGTCATACTCCTCCAGATGGCTCATGATCATCAGCGGTGCAATTTCAGAGACCATCGGCAGATTACCGGCGATAAAAATAACCGAACCGTACTCACCGACCGCGCGGGCAAATGCCAGTGCGAATCCGGTTAATGCGGCTGGCACCATGGCCGGGAAGATGATTTTACGAAAGGTGATCCAGCGGCTGGCACCTAAACAGGCTGCGGCCTCTTCCAGTTCACGTTCATGTTCTTTCAGGACCGGCTGCATGGTCCGGACGACAAAAGGCAAACCAATAAAGGTCAGCGCAATAACAATACCGGCCGGATTAAACGCTAGTTTGATGCCATACGGTGCGAAGAACTGGCCGATCCAGCCATTGCCGGCATAGATAGCGGACAAGGCAATACCGGACACGGCGGTTGGCATGGCAAACGGCAGATCGATCAGCGCATCCATAATCCGTTTCCCGAAAAACTGATAACGCACCAGGATCCACGCGATAATGGAGCCAAAAAAGGTGTTCAGTAATGCCGCAACGGCAGAAGCACCAAAACTCAGTTTGTAAGAGGCAACTACGCGGGGACTGCTGACTACCTGCCAGAATTGGCCCATGTCTTGTTTGGTGACGCTGTAAAGTACCAGCGCGGACAGTGGCAGCAGCACCATCAGGCTCAGATATAACAGACTGAAACCTAAGGTTGGGGCAAAGCCCGGCAACACAGAATGAGATCGAAAACGCATGAATAAGTTCCTCACTATACGGCGCATTTCACGTCGCTTTATGCGTATTCTTCAGGCTGTTGTGCAGTAAAACAAATAAGAAAAAAAGCAATCTATATGTGTTTTTTGGATATAGACAACTAATTGAAAAATAAGAGTTAAAAATAAGCCAGCCTGATAGTGGTTAGCTAAATCACAGTAATTACTGATATTTAATCATTGTCAGTCAAAAACCATAATCCTGCTCTGTATCCGGAAATCAGGCCTCTTTAGATAATTGTTGGCAATGCCAGTGCAGCAATTCCAGCCCTTCCGGCCATGTTCCATGCCCGGATTCTGCATTGATATGACGCAACGGTCCCAGCAGGCTGAGCGGCAGTCGCCAGCGCTGGCTCCAGAAACAGACCCGGTCCAGCGGCATCCAGGGATCATTGCTGCTTGCGATGATGCGTCCCGCTACAGGTGCCGGATGATTAATCAGCGCTTCCTGCACCCCCAGTAAATCCGGATCCGCCGGCGCGACCAGAAACAATGAGCTTACTTTTTCCGGTAACTGACGCGCTGCATACAGGCTCGCAAGACAACCGAAGGAGTGCGCGACCAGCGTCAGGGGTTCCTGGCTGTTTTCCAGCAGACGGATCACGGGCGCAGCCCAGCGCAGTAAATCCGGCGTGGTCCAGTCTGATTGCTCGACACGCAACCAGTGCGGATTTTGCTGATGCCACAGCGTTTGCCAGTGTTGCGGGCCGGAATCATATAAACCGGGAACGAGCAGAATATTGTTCATAGCAGATACTCTTATACCAACATACACCCCCGCCTAGGTGAGGCTGTATCTTCACCGAAAAATTATTGTCCTGGCTGATACACCTGATCAAAGGTGCCACCGCTGGCGAAATGTTTCTGCTGCGCCTTAGCCCAGTCACCTTCCAGCTCTCGAATAGTAAACAGCTTTACCGGTGCAAATTTTTTCGCAAACTCTTTGGCGATCACCGGATTGCTCGGGCGATAGTAATGCTTACCCGCTATCCGTTGTGCTTCATCGGAATAGAGGTGTTCCACATATGCCTTCGCGACAGCTTCCGTACCGTGTTTTTTCGCCACTTTATCCACGACCGCAACCGGCGGCTCAGCCAGAATCGACTCCGATGGTGTGACCAGCTCAAATTTATCTTTACCCAGCTCATTCAGTACCAGATACGCTTCATTTTCCCAGGCAATCAGCACATCACCCAGATCGCGCTCGACAAAACTGGTGGTCGCAGCCCGTGCACCGGAATCCAGCACTTTAACATTACGGTATAACTTGCTGACGAAATCCCGGGCACCTTGCTCATTACCGGTTTTATGCAAGGCATAACCCCAGGCGGCCAGATAGTTCCAGCGGGCACCGCCGGAGGTTTTCGGATTCGGCGTCACCACTTCGATGTCCGGGCGAATTAGATCATCCCAGTCTTTGATCTGTTTCGGGTTATCTTTGCGGACTAAAAATACGATGGTGGAAGTAAATGGTGCTGCGTGATTCGGCAGTTTGCTTTCCCAGTCTGCCGCCACTAAACCCTGCTGCGCAACTTTATTAATATCCTGAGCCAGCGCCAACGTGATCACATCAGCACTAAGCCCCTCAATCACCGCACGGGCCTGTTTGCCGGATCCACCATGAGATTGATTCACATCAACGGTATCGCCATGTTGCTGTTGCCAGTATTGTGAAAAAATCCGGTTGTAATCCTGATACAGCTCACGGGTTGGATCGTAAGACACGTTCAGTAAAGTCACTTCGGCGGCGAATACAGATTGCGAGGTTAATGCAGCCAGTAATCCCAATGCTGACAAGACTGATTTTTTCATGGCGGACTCCTTCACTTACGCATGCTGCTAAAGTGCCGGAAGAACGCCCTGAACAGAACTAAATAGATTCGCTTTAATTATCCAAAAAAAGCATAAAGAAATTGATTTTCTGAGTAATTACACCCATTTTCGCAATTTAAGCCAGGTTAATATGCTACTGGCAAATATAAGCAATAACAGACAAAAACCCACAAATCCCCATGGCGAATCATTTCCCGGAATACCGCCAAGGTTGACACCCAGTAATCCGGTACAGAACGACAGTGGCAAAAACACCATGGCAAACAGTGACATAATATAGGTACGCCGGTTCATCGCTTCTGTCATTAAGGCATTAATTTCATCGGCTAACAGTGACGTCCGCGCGATGCTGGCATCCAGATCTTCCAGCCAGCGCCCCATACGATCGGCGATATCCTGTAAATGCCGCAGATCATCCTTTTCCAGCCAGTTAATTTTTTCATTTGCCAGACGACTAAACACATCACGCTGCGGCGCCAGATAACGGCGCAACACTATCAGCTGGCGGCGGATCTCCACCAGCTCACGCCGCGATGGCATCCGGTGCCCCAGGATTTCATCTTCCAGCCGGACAATCTTGTCCATGAGCTCATCAATAAAATCCCCGGCCTGTTCCGCCAGATTTTCACAGACATCGACCAGCCAGTCGGCGGTGGACTTAGGGCCCAGCCCCTGACGTAAATTACGGACGATCTGTTCCACGGCATAGACCCGCCGGTGACGGGTGGAAACAATCAGTTTTTCAGTAATATAAAAACGGATGGCGACCATATGATCCGGCCGCTGCCCCTCGTTATGATTGATGCCTCGCAAGGTCAGTAACAAGCCACCGTTCACTTTGACCAGTTTAGGCCGGTTACTTTCCCCGAGCAGAGAATGCCGGATCACATCCGGTAATAACGGGGAATGATTTAACCACTCTTTCGCGCTTTCGGCGGAGTAATCCAGATGCAGCCAGCAACGTTCCACCGGCACCGTACCACCGGCGGACAGTTTATGATAACGACCATTACCATCCAGCTGCATGGCCAGCACCGGTTCCAGTGGCACCAGTGCCTTAGGTGGATGAAGCGGTGATTTTGGATGAGAGTGGAACGGTAAATTCTCCGACATATTCAGCCTTTACAGTCAGGAAAGCGGATTGTTACAAAGAGGGTGCCATGGACAATCGATCAGATGATCGTTCACCATCCCCACCGCCTGCATATAAGCATAACAGATGGTGGGACCAACAAATTTAAAGCCAGCTTTTTTCAGTGCCTTAGACATGGCTTCTGCCTGTGGTGTGGAAACCGGGACTTCCGAACTGTGTTGCCAGTGATTAATCATGGGGTTACCGCCGACAAACTGCCAGATCCAGGCAGAAAACTGAATGCCTTGCTGCTGCAGAGCCAGATAGGCCCGCGCATTCTGAATGATGGCCTGAATCTTTAACCGGTTACGGATAATTCTTTGATCGGACATCAGTTCATTCACCTGCTGCTCATCAAACGCCGCCAACACTAACGGATCAAAATCGGCAAACAATGCATGATAATCAGGGATGCGTTTCAGTATCGTCAGCCACGATAAACCGGCCTGCTGCCCTTCCAGACACAGCATGGCAAACAGCTTCCGATCATCATATTCCGGACGGCCCCATTGCTGGTCGTGATAATCAATATAGTCAGGATCACGCATGATCCAGGCACAATGTCGTTCCATACGCACTCCCCGGTACAATTTGCCTATATTCCCGCCGTTTACGGGGTTATACTTCTTCAGTTTATCCGCGCAGTATTCACTGACTAATCAAGCGTATTATCTATCATGCAGAAATTTGATATCAAAACATTTCAGGGACTCATTTTATCCCTGCAAGATTACTGGGCCCGCCAGGGTTGTGTTATTTCACAACCGCTCGATATGGAAGTGGGTGCTGGTACTTCACATCCAATGACTTTCTTACGCTCCATTGGTCCGGAACCGATGAACTGTGCTTACGTGCAGCCATCCCGTCGTCCGACCGATGGTCGCTACGGTGAAAACCCTAACCGTTTGCAACACTACTATCAGTTTCAGGTCATTCTGAAGCCGTCCCCGGATAACATCCAGGAATTGTATCTCGGTTCACTGCGTGAACTGGGTTTTGACCCGCTGGTCCATGATATCCGTTTTGTTGAGGATAACTGGGAAAACCCAACACTGGGCGCCTGGGGCTTAGGCTGGGAAGTCTGGCTGAACGGTATGGAAGTGACGCAGTTTACTTACTTCCAGCAAGTTGGTGGCTTAGAGTGCTTCCCGGTGACCGGTGAAATCACTTACGGTCTGGAACGTCTGGCGATGTATATCCAGGGCGTGGACAGTCTGTATGATCTGGTCTGGGCTGACGGTCCGCTGGGTAAAGTAACCTACCGTGACGTGTTCCATCAGAATGAAGTAGAACAGTCTACTTACAACTTCGAACATGCCGATGTACCGTTCCTGTTCCAGTTGTTCGATCAGTGTGAAAAAGAGTGTCAGCATCTGCTGAACCTGGAGCTTCCACTGCCATTGCCAGCTTATGAACGTATTCTGAAAGCGGCTCATGCCTTTAACCTGCTGGATGCCCGTCATGCGATTTCTGTGACTGAGCGTCAGCGCTACATCCTGCGTATCCGTACGTTATCCAAAGCGGTGGCTGAAGCCTATTACGCCGCCCGCGAACGTCTCGGTTTCCCGATGTGCAAAGCAACTCAAGCGTAAAGGTATTTAGCAAATGGCGACTGAAAATTTTTTAATTGAACTCGGCACTGAAGAGCTGCCACCAAAAGCGTTGCGTAAACTCGCGCAGGCCTTTGCTGATAACTTTACTGCCGAGCTGGATAAAGCTGGTCTGGCACATCAGGGCGTACAGTGGTTTGCAGCCCCTCGCCGTCTGGCGCTGAAAGTAGCTGCGCTGGCTGACAAACAGGCTGACAAACAGGTCGAAAAACGCGGCCCTGCGGTTTCTGCTGCGTTTGATGCGGCAGGTAACCCGACGCCGGCCGCCGCTGGCTGGGCAAAATCTAACGGTATTGAGGTTGCTCAGGCTGACCGTCTGGCTACCGACAAAGGTGAATGGCTGGTCTATCGCGCTAACGTTGCCGGCCAGCCAACTACCGGACTGCTGCCAGCGATGGCTGCAACCGCGCTGGCAGGTCTGCCAATTCCGAAACCAATGCGCTGGGGTGCAAAACGCACCCAGTTTATCCGTCCGGTGCATACCCTGTGTATGCTGTTCGGCGCTGAACTGGTTGATGGTGAAATCCTGGGTCTGCGCTCAGCCCGCATTATCCGTGGTCACCGTTTCATGGGTGAAGCGCAGTTTGAAATCAGCCATGCTGACCAGTATCCGGCCCTGTTGCTGGAAAAAGGTAAAGTGCAGGCAGATTACGAAACGCGTAAAGCCTTCATTAAGGCCGGTGCCGAAGCAGCTGCGCAACAGCTGGGCGGTATTGCTGATATTGAAGAATCTTTGCTGGAAGAAGTCACCTCGCTGGTTGAATGGCCGGTGATCCTGACTGCTACCTTCGAAGAAAAATTCCTGGCAGTACCAGCAGAAGCATTGGTGCACACCATGAAAGGTGACCAGAAATACTTCCCGGTGTATGACAACAACGGTAAGTTGCTGCCGAACTTCATTTTCGTCAGCAACATCGAATCGAAAGACCCGGCGCAGATTATTCAGGGTAACGAACGTGTGGTACGCCCTCGTCTGTCGGATGCGGAGTTCTTCTTCAACACCGATAAAAAACACTCGCTGGCTTCCCGTCTGGAAAGTCTGGATACCGTGTTGTTCCAGCAACAGCTGGGCACACTGAAAGACAAGTCTGTGCGTATTGCTGAAATGTCGGCGTTCATCGCTGCACAAATCGGCGCGGATGTAGAGCATGCGACCCGTGCCGGTCTGCTGTCCAAATGTGATCTGATGACCAACATGGTGATGGAGTTTACCGACACGCAAGGCGTGATGGGTATGCACTATGCGCGTCACGATCATGAAGCAGAAGATGTGGCCGTGGCACTGAACGAACAGTACATGCCGCGTTTTGCCGGTGATAACCTGCCAAATGGTCTGGTGGCCTGTGCCGTAGCCATCGCTGACAAGCTGGATACCCTCGCCGGTATCTTCGGTATTGGCCAGGCGCCGAAAGGCGATAAAGATCCGTTTGCGCTGCGTCGTGCTGCGATTGGTACCCTGCGTATCATCGTAGAAAAACAGCTGGATCTGGATCTGGTCGATGTAGTCAGCAAAGCTGCTGAACTGTACGATGGCAAAATCAGCAACAAGTCTGTGGTAGATGAAGTTGTCGATTTCATGCTGGGCCGCTTCCGCGCTTCTTACCAGGAAGCCGGCATTGCGGTTGACGTTATTCAGGCCGTGCTGGCGCGTCGTCCGACTCGTCCTGCCGACTTTGATGCGCGTGTAAAAGCCGTGAGCCACTTCCGTACTCTGGATGCAGCCGAAGCGCTGGCCGCTGCGAACAAACGTGTCAGCAATATTCTGGCTAAGTTTGATGGCAAGCTGAAAGACAGCGTGGATGCTGCCCTGCTGCAGGATCCGGCAGAACAGGTTCTGGCCCAGCAGGTTGCTGCGATGGAAACCAAACTGGCGCCACTGTTTGCTAATGGCGAATATCAGCTGGCGCTGACCGAGCTGGCCGCGTTGCGTGAAGCAGTTGATACCTTCTTTGATAAAGTGATGGTAATGGCCGATGATGAAGCCCTGAAGCTGAATCGTCTGACTCTGCTGGCGCGTCTGCAAGCCCTGTTCCTGCAGGCGGCGGATATTTCGTTACTGCAGCAATAACCGGCAGCTGCACAAGACCCAAGGCCCGGTATTCCGGGCCTTGTTTTTTCTATCGATCCATATTGTTTCACGTGAAACAAAAGATTCAGCGTTGAGAATACCAATATGCAATTTTCACAATTCGGCGAAAAATTTACCCGGCTGGCGGGTATCAGTCAGTTAATGGACGACCTGAACCAGGGCCTGAAAAACCCGGATGCTATCATGCTGGGTGGCGGCAATCCGGCGGCAATTCCGGAAATGGTGGAACTCTTCCGTCAGGAAACCGCGCTGCAGCTGGAAAATGGTGCCTTGTTAAAAGCCATGCTGAATTACGATGGCCCGCAGGGTCATGATGGTTTTCGTCAGGCCTTGGCTGAATTGTTTCGTAAAGAGTATGGCTGGGATATCAGCGCCGACAATATTGCCTTAACCAACGGCAGCCAGAGTGCGTTCTTCAATCTGTTCAACCTGCTGGCCGGTGATTATGCCGATGGCAAAAAGAAAAAAGTGCTGTTTCCGCTGGCACCGGAATATATCGGTTATGCCGATGGCGGACTGGCCGAAGATCAGTTTGTGGCCTGCAAACCACATATCGATTTTCTGGAAAATGGTCTGTTCAAATACCAGGTCGATTTTGATGCCCTGGAGGTCGGTGATGACATCGGCATGATCTGCGTCTCCCGCCCGACCAACCCGACCGGAAATGTGCTGACCGATGAAGAGATCATCAAGCTGGATGAAATTGCTCAGGCGAAGAACATTCCGCTGATCATCGATAATGCCTATGGCACGCCGTTCCCGCATATCATCTTCAGTGAGGTCACACCGTTCTGGAATCAGAACACCATCCTGTGTATGAGTTTGTCCAAACTGGGCTTACCCGGTCTGCGCTGCGGTATTGTGATCGCCAACACCGCTATCATTAATGCACTGAGTAACATCTCCGGCATCATCAACCTGGCACCGAGTGGTATCGGCCCGGCCCTGATGCAGCGCTGGGTCGAGTCCGGCGATATTCTGCGCCATAGTGCTGATATCATCGCGCCGTTCTATCAGCAAAAAGCGCAACAAGCCGTAGCATGGTTACAGGAAGCTATTCCTGCTCCCAAACTGCGCATTCATAAACCGGAAGGCGCACTGTTTTTGTGGCTGTGGTTTGAGGGACTGCCCGTCTCCTGCCAGGAACTTTATGAAAAACTGAAGCAACACGGTTTGATCATTGTGCCGGGACATTACTTCTTCCCCGGCTTGCCGGACAAAAACTGGCGTCACCAGTATGAGTGTATTCGTCTCAATTACGCCCAGCCGGAAGAAAAAGTGAAACAAGGCATCGCGATATTGCAGCAGGTTATCAACGAACTGTAACGTTCGCACGGATGCCGCTACCCGTAAGATAGCGGCATCTGCATCAGAAACTTATTAAGTCTAATCCGCGAGGCTGTCGTCAAACAGCAAGGCGATCAGCTCTTCCTCGGTGATAGGTTTTGACAACAGAAATCCCTGCGCCATATGACATCTTTTCTGCTGCAACAATTTCAGCTGCTCTATCGTTTCAACCCCTTCTGCGATGACCCGCAATGAAAAGGCATCAGCTAACTGCAGAATGGAGTCGACCAGTTTTGGATTGCTCTCCAGTTGCATAATGTAAGACCGATCGATTTTTAACACATCCAGCTGCAGATTGGTCAGGTGACTGAGCGAGGTATAGCCAGTACCGAAATCATCCAGTTCAATCTCAACCCCAATCTCTTTCAGCGCCCGGACTGTCATTTGCGCAACTTCATCCAGCTCAACAATCGCCGTTTCCGTTATCTCAATCCCGAAGCGATGCGGCGGAATATCATAGCGGAGCAGCGTGCTGCGAACCGCATCGGGATAAGCCGGGTTAGAGAGCTCAGTACCAGAGGCGTTGACCGCCAGACGAAAATCGGTGATGCCTTTCGCTGTCAGTTTTCCCAGACACTGGCAGGCCTGATCCAGTACCCAGAGATCAATATCCATGATCTGACCAGAGACTTCGGCGATCGGAATAAAGCGATCCGGCGGCACCATACCATACGAAGGATGACGCCAGCGGAGTAACGCCTCGGCGCCGACAATATGTCCGCTATGAATATCATACTGTGGCTGGTAGACGACAAAACACTGCTGTCCGACGATTGCCTGGCGCAGCTCTGACTCCAGCCATCTGTCTTCACGAATGTGCTGTACCATTTCGTTGTCTAACTGCAGCCAGTGATTCCCCTGATAACGCGATGCCAGCCGTCTGGCTTTACTGACCCCTTCCATCAGCTCTTCAACGCCATTGGCAATATCCGGAAAACGTACGATACCGGCGCTGAAGCGTAGTTTAATCGAATAACTTCCCAGCATGACCGGCTGACCAAACCGAGCGGCAAGCAGCTCACAGATAGCATTCGCATCCGGTAACGCAGCGGTATCCTGCCCGTTTCCGTCCACAGGATAATAGCTGGGAACCGAAAAGATGAACTCATCCGATCCGGAGCGGGCCAGACAAACACATTTGGCATTCGCCAGGATATGTTCATGCAACAATTGCTGCAGGAGACGGCTGATTAACTGTAAGGCCCGATCACCGGTTTTGGCACCGAAGGTATTATTGATCCAGGTAAGGTTATGCAGTTTTAATTGCACCAGATAAAAATGGAATGGTTGCTCGTTATGCCGCTCAACCATATTTTGTAAACACCGGATAAAGGCAGACCGGTTACCAATTCCCGTCAGTGGATCAATAAATGCAGCCCGTTCCAGTTCACGCTTGGATACTTCCAGCTGACTCAGCATTCCGGAAAAATGGTTATGCAATTCCGCCATTTCATCTTCAGCTAAAACCAGACTGATTTCGCTGATTTCATGTGTTGCCACCTGCTTCATCAGATTCCGCAGATCGCTGACCGGATTCAGAATCAGACGCTTCAGCACCACATGCAGTAACGCCAGCAAAATCAGACTGCTGATAATCAGCCAGATAGCGGTTGTAATGCGCAGTTCGGTGGCTTCAGCGGTCATTAGTTTTTGCGGAATTAGCGCCTGCAAAATCAGGCCATCGGCTAAGGGTAAACGACGGACAAGGTAATCTCCGCCAGGCAGGGATATCTCATCGGTTTCCGGCCCGCCGCTGCGCCAGCCAAGCGGTGCCTCACCGGCAATAAAGGTATTCGATTTATCCAGCAGCAGTAAATAGATGCCCTGCTGTACCTGTTGCTTTAAAAACATCTCGCCAAACTTACGCAGCGAATAAGTCAGGATCAGGCTATAACGCTGCACCGGTTCGCCATCGCGGGATATCTCAGGTCCGGAACGAATGAAGCGCAGCCCTTGCTTATACACATACTCATCCATCTCCGGCGAATACATCAGAGAATTAAACTGATCGCTGGCGGCCGCCTGCGCTGCCCAATATTGCATGAATATCAGATTACTCGGTGCAATATCATGGAAAGGATTAATCCCCTCACCAACCCGCAATAACTCCTTGTTATCTGAGTTGAGCAGCGACAGTTGCAGAAAGCCTTTATTACCAACCAGCAGCTGATGAAACATCCGCTGTACCCGGGTTCCCATATACACTTTCTGTGTACCGGTCACTTTGGTTGCCAGATAAGAGATCAGTGCTTCCGCATTCGGTAACTGAGCCAGCTCAACCGTATTGCGCCGCAATTCACCGTTCAGGTGTTCGTTGATAGTGGTAGCCAGGCTTGTTAACCGCAGTTCCATATTACGGTTCGCCATGTCCCCCAGTTTCATCATGCTCTGTAACCCCAGCGCCAGTAGCGGCAAGATCACGACCGGTAACAGCGTCAGCAGTAATTTCCGGTGCAGCCCTTTCATTTCAGCACCGAAAAATAGATGGCACTGCGCAATTCATTTTTGCTCACATCTGCATTATAAAATTCCGAGCGCTGTAGCTGTTTTACCGGTGGGTAGATAATGGCGTTGTTCTGCATTGATGCTGGCAGATAACTTTTTTTCAGTGCGGGGGTAAACCCCATGGTCTGCCCATTCAGCAGTGCAATATCCGGCCGGGTCAGAAACGTCAGAAAACGCTGAGCTTCAGCCTTATGCTGACTGGTTTTCAGGATAGACATGCAATCCAGCCACAGTGGCGAACCCTCCTCCGGCACCACATACGTCCAGTCTTTATATTCTGAATTCTGCTGAAGGGCATAAAAATCGCCGCTGTAAACCATCGCCGCAGCAATCCGTTTACCGAATTGCTGATCACTCACCGCCGCGAAGGAGAGCTGATAAGTGGCCACTGAAGGACGCTGCTTTTGCAGTAAATGGTAAGCCGCCTGTAATTCTGATTTATTGTGCGTATTGATAGAAAAACCGGCCGCTTTTAAGGCGACGGAAACCAGGTCAAAGGTATCATCGACCATCACAATACGACCGGACAACGTGGGTTCAGGCGTGAATAATTGCTGCCAGCGGGTAATGGGTTCTGACACCTGGCTACGACGATAAGCGATACCGACAGAACCCCACATATAAGGTACAGACAAGTCACCGCAGCGGGCCGTAAATACAGGGTCAATAGCCGTATTCTGTTTACGGATTGATGCTGGCATGACAGTAAACAGAGCCCGCCAGACCGGATCATTCAGGGATAAACTATCAATGGAAACAATATCAAACTCCGGCGGATAGCCCCCCGATAACAGACGATTGCGGGCCTCATCGCTGTTGTAGTTCACTTCTGCGATATGAATGCCAGTCTCCTGCTCAAAACGGGATTTCACCTCCGGAGCAAGATAGTACTCCCAGGTATAAACCACCAGTTCTGAAGCCGGACAATATCCCGCCAATGATAGCAACAACATACTGAGCCAATAACGCATCCAGTCTGTCCCTCTTCATACTTACTCACATGCATGGATCCCCATGATGATTGGTGCCAATAGAGGCACCTTTTTAACTATAGACTATTCATTTGTAGTGCTGGTTTTCTCTTTCATATCGGCATAAAAAAACCCCGGACAGGTGACTGCCCGGGGTCTGTTCGCTTTCAACGAATGACGTATAAACTATGACCTAGATGTCGAGATTCGCGACTTTCAATGCATTACTCTCGATGAATGCACGGCGTGGCTCAACATTATCACCCATCAGGGTAGCAAACAGCTGATCGGCTGCCATGCCATCTTCAATGGTGACCTGCAGCATACGACGGGTCATTGGGTCCATGGTGGTTTCCCACAACTGTTCCGGATTCATCTCACCCAGCCCTTTATAGCGCTGGATATACAGACCGCGTTTACCTTCATCCAGTAAGATCTGCAGCGCTTCTTCAAAGCTGGTTACCGGACGGACTTTCTCACCACGCTTCAGGAAACCTGTCGGTTCTATCAGGTTAGTGATCTGCTGACCGATGTTAACAATCTGCTGATATTCCGGTGAGTTCAGGAACTCAAAACCCAGCTGATAGTGTTTTTCGACACCATGCTGACGCAGCAGAATTTGCGGCAGATAAACACCATGCTCTGCGTGACGGTGTACTGACAAGGTATATTGCGAGCCATTGTTACCGTGCTCATCCAGGTTGTGTTGCAACTGCGCAACCCATGCCTTGGCCTGGGCTTCATCTTTCAGTGCCTCTGTGGTCAGCACAGGCAGAATCAGTAACTGTTGCAGCACTGCTTCCGGCAGACGACGCGCCAGACGGGTAATCAGATGCTGCGCCGTACGGTATTCCAGTACCATTTTTTCCAGCTGGGCACCGGAAATAGCCGGTGCAGAATCGTTCACATACAATTCCGCACCATCCAGTGCCAGTGTGGTCTGGTATTCCAGCAACGACTCTTCATCTTTGATGTACTGTTCCTGTTTACCTTTTTTCACTTTATACAACGGTGGCTGCGCAATATAGACATAACCACGCTCAATGATTTCCGGCATCTGACGATAGAAGAAGGTCAACAGCAGCGTACGGATATGCGCACCGTCGACGTCCGCATCGGTCATGATGATGACGTTGTGATAACGCATTTTGTCCGGATTGTATTCATCGCGGCCAATACCACAGCCCAGCGCGGTGATCAGCGTGCCGACTTCCTGTGAGGAAATCATCTTGTCGAAACGGGCTTTTTCCACGTTCAGGATCTTACCTTTCAGTGGCAGAATCGCCTGATACTTGCGGTTACGTCCCTGCTTGGCAGAGCCGCCCGCGGAGTCACCTTCCACGAGGTACAGTTCAGAGAGTGCCGGGTCACGTTCCTGACAATCCGCCAGTTTGCCTGGCAGACCCGCGATATCCAGCGCACCCTTACGACGAGTCATCTCACGTGCTTTACGCGCGGCTTCACGCGCACGCGCGGCATCGATGATCTTGCCGACAATGATCTTGGCTTCACCCGGATTTTCCAGCAGGTATTCGTCCAGCTTCTCACCCATCGCCTGTTCAACCGCCGTCTTCACTTCGGAAGAAACCAGCTTGTCTTTGGTCTGGGAAGAGAATTTAGGATCCGGTACTTTGACAGAAATAACTGCCGTCAGACCTTCCCGCGCATCATCACCGGAGGCAGAGGTTTTGGCTTTTTTGCTGTAACCCTCTTTATCCATGTACGTGTTCAGCGTACGGGTCAGCGCAGAACGGAAGCCCGCCAGGTGAGTACCACCATCACGCTGAGGGATGTTGTTGGTAAAGCAGTAAACGTTCTCCTGATAGGCATCGTTCCACTGCATCGCCACTTCCACAGAAATACCGTCTTCACGCGCCAGATCAAAATAAAATGCTTTCTGATGGATTGGCGTTTTGTTCTGATTCAGATATTCCACGAATGCGCGGATACCACCTTCATAATGGAAGTGATCTTCACGGCCATCACGCTCATCAATCAGACGGATAGAAACGCCGGAGTTCAGGAATGAGAGTTCACGGAAACGACGCGCCAGAATTTCATAACGGAACGTCACGTCAGAGAAAATAGACAGACTTGGCCAGAAACGGATTTCTGTTCCCGTGCCTTCACACGTGCCAATGATCGCCAGCGGGGCATCAGGCTCACCCAGGAAATAGGTCTGCTGATAAATGTTACCGTTACGCTGAATGGTCAGCAGCAGTTTGTCTGACAGCGCGTTAACGACCGAAACACCCACACCGTGCAGACCGCCGGATACTTTGTAGGAGTTATCATCGAATTTACCACCCGCATGCAGGATGGTCATGATGACTTCAGCCGCAGAGCGGCCTTCTTCTTTATGCATGTCGACCGGAATACCACGACCATTGTCGCGCACCGATACCGATCCATCTTCATGAATACGGGCAACGATATCCGTGCAGTGACCTGCCAGTGTTTCGTCGATGGAGTTATCCATCACTTCGAATACCATGTGATGCAGACCTGATCCGTCATCGGTATCCCCGATATACATACCCGGACGTTTACGTACCGCATCCAGCCCTTTCAGTACCTTAATACTCGAGGAGTCGTAAGTATTCTCGCTCATGTTTATTCCCACTGTGTCGACTATTCGGTTATGTTGCCCTGTTTCACGTGAAACAAACGGCAATCAAATTCTTGCATCATTTCCTGTAACGGTTGCTGGTCAATCGCGGTGATAAACACCTGTGACTCACATTGCTGTAACCGTTTGGCCAGGACGTAGCGTTTCTCCGCATCCAGCTCTGAAGCAAAATCATCAATCAGAAACAGGCAAGTCTTCTCGCTGTTCTGCCGCAGATACAATCCCTGCGCCAGACGCAATGCACAAACCAGTAACTTGAGCTGACCACGGGACAGTAAATCCTGCACCGGAACGCCTTCAGCCCGTAGCCGCAAATCAGCACGATGCGGGCCAATGGCCGTGTGACCTAACTGCCGGTCACGTTCAAACCCTTCCTGCAGTAACAGGTGCAATCCCTGTTCCTGCTGCCAGCCAGCATAAAAAGTGGCCTGGAAAGTATATTCGGGCAACAACTCCTGACAGATCTGCTGTACCAGCGGCAGCAAGGCCTGACAATATTGTTGCCGGAAAACACTCAATGCCTCACTGAATTCAGCCAGCTGCTGATCCCAGTAAGCCAGTGGCGCATAGTGGCTGGATTGTCGTAATAAGGCATTACGCTGTTTCAGTAGACGGCGCACCTTGCCCCATAACGGGAAAAATGCCTGTTCCACGTGAAACACACCCCAGTCAATAAATGCCCGTCGTTGCTGTGGCCCACCGGTCAGCAGGTTGTAACCTTCCGGGTGAATCAACTGCAACGGTAACAGACTGGCAAGTTGTGCTAATTTATCTGCACTCTTGCCACCAATTTTAAGCTGCGTATCGCCTTGCCGGTCTTTTTGCAAACCGATGCTGATGCTTTGTTCATCCAGCTCCAGTTGGGCAAACAGCGTAAACGCCTTCTCCCCCTGCATGATCACACGGTTGGTGAGATGAGTTCGGAAAGAACGCCCCAGACTGAGGTAATGGATAGCTTCCAGCACACTGGATTTGCCACTGCCATTCAGTCCTAACAGCAAATTCATCCCGCCAGACGGATATATTTCCGTCTGGCCGAGATTACGAAAATGTTGGATCTGCAGCTTGTGCAGCATGTAGCCTACAGACGCATTGGCATGACGACATACTGCGCGTCGTCATTGCTGGCATCTTCGACCAAGGCGCTGCTGTTTGCGTCCGTCAGGTACCACTTCACCTGCTCACATTTTAACGCATTCAGCACGTCGAGCACATAGGAGACGTTAAATCCGACTTCCAGTTCAGGGCCGTCATACTGCACATCGATCAGTTCTTCAGCTTCTTCCTGTTCCGGATTGTTGGCAGTGATATGCAACAGATTGGTAGTCAGATGTAAACGCACGCCACGGAATTTTTCATTGGAAAGGATTGCCGCCCGTGAGAACGCCTGTTTCAGCAGTTCACGCTCAGCAATAAGAATTTTGTCGCTCTGACGCGGGAACACCCGGCGATAATCCGGGAAACGGCCATCCACCAGTTTTGAAGTAAAAATGAACCCTTCCGCTTCAGCGCGCAGATTATTCAGGCCGATTTGCAGACGAATGGTGCGATCATCGTTTTCCAGCAGACGCGCCAGTTCCAGCACCCCTTTGCGTGGCAGGATCACCTGATGGTCAGATTGCGGCTCATTCAACACTTCACGGCGACAGGTCGCCAGACGGTGACCATCGGTACCCACGGTGCGCAGACCCTGCCCGCTGGTTTCAAACAACATGCCGTTCAGATAGAAACGCACATCCTGGCTCGCCATGGAGAACTGCGTTGCTTCCATCAGACGTTTCAGTTCCTGCTGGCTGATATCAAATTCCAGAACCGAGTTCCACTCTTCGATATTCGGATAATCCGCTGCCGGTAACGTAGACAGCGAATAACGGCTGCGACCGGAACGCAGAATCAGACGCTCACCTTCCAGCACAAAGTCCAGTTGTGCACCATCCGGCAATCCACGACAGATATCCAGCAACTTGCGCGCTGGCGTGGTAATACTGCCAACCGCCACGGCGCCCGCTAATGGCACCAGACCGATCATTTCCACTTCGAGATCCGTTCCGGTCAGTGACAAACGCTGTTCGGTTACATTTAACAGCACGTTGCTTAAAATAGGTAATGTCGGACGACCACCGATAGAACCGGATACCAATTGCAATGGCCGCAGCAGACTGTCGCGGCTAATGGAAAATTGCATGGACTGTTTCTCCCGCGTTTAAGAGGAAAGGGTTCGGATCAGATTCGAGTAATCTTCTTTGATATCGTTACTCTCTTCGCGCAGCTCGGCAATTTTACGGCAGGCATGCAGTACGGTGGTATGGTCACGGCCACCAAATGCATCGCCGATTTCCGGCAAGCTGTGGTTGGTCAGCTCTTTGGCCAGCGCCATCGCCAGCTGCCGTGGACGCGCCACAGAGCGGGAACGCCGCTTGGAGAGCAGATCCGCCACTTTGATTTTGTAATACTCGGCCACCGTTTTCTGGATATTTTCGATGGTGACCAGTTTTTCCTGCAGCGCCAGCATGTCGCGCAGCGCTTCACGCACAAAGTCGATATTGATTGGCTTACCGGTAAACCGCGCATTGGCGATCACACGGTTCAGCGCCCCTTCCAGCTCACGGACGTTGGAACGCAGACGCTTGGCAATGAAAAACGCGACTTCATGCGGCAGATGAATTTTGTTCTCTTCTGCCTTACGCATCAGGATCGCCACCCGTGTTTCCAGCTCCGGTGGTTCAATCGCAATGGTTAAGCCCCAGCCAAAGCGTGATTTCAGGCGGTCTTCCACGCCGTCGATCTCTTTCGGATAACGATCAGAAGTCAGAATGATTTGCTGGTTGCCTTCCAGTAACGCATTGAAAGTATGGAAAAACTCTTCCTGCGAACGCTCTTTCTTGGCAAAGAATTGAATATCATCGATCAGCAGCGCATCCACGCTACGGTAATAGCGCTGAAACTCCTGAATCGCGTTGTTCTGCAGTGCTTTCACCATATCCTGCACGAAACGCTCAGACTGCATATAGATCACCTTGGCATTCGGCTTGCGAGCCCGGATACCATTGCCAACTGCATGCAACAAGTGGGTTTTACCTAAACCGGTACCACCATACAGGAACAGCGGGTTATAAGCACCACCGGGATTTTCGGCGACCTGATGGGCCGCTGCCAGTGCCAGCTGGTTTGATTTACCTTCAACGAAATTTTCAAAGGTATAGGTTTCGTTGATATTGCTCTTGTGGTTAATCTCCGGCATCGCATCCTGTTTGCTGGTCCAGGATGGCACCGTGATCGCAGGTCCGATGCGCACATCCGCGACCGGAGCGGCCGCAGTATTCATCTGTACTGTGGCAGCGGTCGGACGACGACCAACGGCAAAATGCAGCGTCGGAGCATCCGCGCCACAGATTTCAGTAAACAGGCTATTGATTCGTAACAGATACTTGTCGCGCACCCAGTCGAGAATAAACCGGTTAGCGGCATACAGGGTCAGCGAGCGATCACCGAACTCTGCCTGAAGCGGCCGGATCCACAAGCCGAACTCACCGGATGGTAATTCTTCCTGCAGCCGAGTCAGGCATTGCTGCCATAGCGAAGCGGTCACTTTTCACCCCT